>NZUD01000035.1 GCA_002697005.1 Chloroflexota bacterium
GTCTCCTTCATCAGCTTCTCAATCTCTTCCAGGTCCTCCGGGGTGAACGGACGCGAAACGTCGAAGTCGTAGTAAAAGCCATCTTGGGTGGGCGGGCCGATGCCCATCTTGGCTTCAGGGAATAGTTTCAGTACAGCGTCGGCCATCACGTGGGCGGCCGAGTGACGCATGGCGTGACGATGGGCTTGCACCTCGTCGATGCCATCTATATCAAGAGAACCGTGTTCTAACATCGCACCTACTCTATGGGTTGTGACCTTGGGAAAATACGGCGTTCGTGGCCAGGCACTATTATAGCCTAACGGACACGTTTCACCCCAGAAAAAATAGCGTTCATGTCTGCCGGGAGGCCTTTCGCTCTTTGGGATGGAGCAGAATCTCTTCTCGGGCGCGGTGATTTTGTGTCGGTCTCGGAGGTGCAACGGCATCCAGTCTCTGGATAGAGCTGGTTTTACTTTGATTGCTGACGGTGTTCAGTTGGCCGATGCTTAGGCCTCGCGATTTTCGAGCGAATTCAGCATCGCGAAGACGAATGAGCGCGGAGCCAGGGGTGTTGTCTGGTTGTGTTATTAGTCCAGTTTGCATGAGGCCAAATTTAATTCCAGTAAGGCCGTTTTACCGGGTTATTGGATATAATTAACACTACCAGCCAAATATTGCTGATTGGAGGACCCATGGCAACAGAGCAAGACCTGAAAACTTTCTCAACCCAAGTGACCTGCCCAAACGACTTCGATGAGTTTTGGAGCGGCACCTTAGATCAGCTTGCCCGGGCCTCGCTAAAGCCGGTGATATCGCCTGACCCACTCAGGAGCAACGACGACGTCCAGGTATCTAACGTCACATACCTGAGCTTCGGTGGCCTGGAAATCTCTGCTTGGTACAGCCTGCCGACCCGAGGAGAAGGGCCTTTTCCAGCCATTATCAACTTTCCTGGTTACAAGTCCGAACCACCGGTGCGCCGCGACTGGGGGAAGAATGGCGTAGCCGTCCTATCTGTCGCTGTACGCGGCAAATTGAGGAGCAGTGGTGAGTTCAACCCTGGCTACCCTGGACTTCTTACGTCAGGGTTGGAGCACCGGGACCTCTACGGCTACCGGGGAGTGATCTCAGATTGTGTGCGTGGGGTTGATTTTTTGACGTCCCGACCTGAGATTGACCCGGAGCGCATCTACGCCTGTGGCAGTAGCCAAGGCGGCGGACTGACCTTGATCACCTCCGCGTTGCGCCCTGAGATCAAAGGCGGTGTAGCGGGGTACCCATTCTTGTGCTGCTACCCCGAGGCCATGAGCATGTTCCGGTCTTATCCATACGACGAATTAAGCTGTTACGCTAGGGCGTACCCGGACCAGATAGATCAAATGTTGGAGACTCTGCGGTACTTCGACGCTGTGAATTTCGCTCCTAGAATAAATTGCCCAATGGTGGTAGGAATCGCTCTGGACGATGAAGTCTGTCCACCAGAAACCAGCTACGCCGCCTACCAGGCACTGACTGGTCATAAAGAGCTGTGGCTGTTCCCCAACTCGGGGCATGGAAACGCTCATGATTATCCGGGGCAGGAGAGGGCTTGGCTTGAACAGCAGATTGGCCTAACGGCGGTCGTATCATGACCACGGCGGCCGACCGTTTTTGGCGGCAGACCGAGGCAGTCCTATCAGAACTTCCAATGGACGTCCGATTGGATCGGGACGATTTCTATTCCCAGTCCAACTGGGATGTGTTCCGGATGCGCTACACGTCCGCCGATGGCTACCGGCTGTTCGCTTGGTTATCGGTGCCTCACGGCGACGGCCCGTTCCCAGCGTTGGTCCGTATGCCTGACTACGCCAGTGTTCATGACATCGTCTACACCCCTCTTCGTGAACGAGTGGTGGTAATGAACCCGACGCACCGTGGACAACGGAACAGCGACGAGGCCTTCCAGGCCGAATATCCGGGGCTACTGACTGAGGGAATCGATGACCCAGAGACATATGTCATGCGGAGGGTTTTCGCTGATGCCCTCAGGGGTTTCGATGCTTTGTTGGACCAAAACAAAGCCTTGATTGGCGATATTGCTCTCACCGGTGCTGGCTTAGGTGGTGCTTTGACTGTTGCGGTCGCGGCACGCCGGGCAACAGTGCATGCGGTTGCCGCCAATACCCCCATGGCTCTAGGCAATCCAGATTCGTTACAGCCCGGACTTGGTTATCCGTTGGCAGAGTTGGGAGACTATCTGCGCTTGTACCCAGAACGCCGGGATGCCGTAAAACAGAACACCGCGGACCTGGACCCACTCGAGTTGGCCTCTCGAATCACCGCTCCAGTCCTTCTTAGCTTGGGCATCAACGACACCGCTTCGTGCCCACTTGCTTTCGGCGAGAAGCTGGCTGAGATTATTCCCGAGTGCGATCTAAGAGTTTACCAAGGGGCGTCTGAGGGTGGCGGACATGAACACGCCCAGGTCCAGTTAGCTTGGCTGTCGGACAAGTTGGGATTGAGTTGACGACCATCTCGCCTCAGCCCGCGGCAAGATAACTAAGGCCGGAAGGCGCACTGTTGATATAATCATCTTCAGACAATAGTTAATAAAATGGGAGAAAAAACCGGACTATGGAGCAATTAAGACAACACCTATCGACCCTCAACCAAAAGATCGCGTCGGTGGTGGAGCGTCTTTGACCTCTCCACTAAAGAAGACGCTATAAGTGTCATGGAGCGGGAGGCGGGGGAACCTGGATACTGGGACGACCACCAGGTCGCGCAGCGAAAAATGCAACAACTGGGCCGTCTGAAAGATATCGTTAGCCTTTGGCGCGACCTGGAATCGCGGTCAAAGAACTTGGTAGAACTAACAGAGCTGGCGCTTGCTGAAGACGACCCTTCGCTTCAAGAACAGCTGGAGTCCGAATCAGAGGAACTGACTCAGACGCTTGCCCACGAAGAGATCAATCTTACCCTCTCCGGTCCATACGACGAACGGCCTGCCATCCTGACCATCCGTGCCGGAGCAGGCGGCACGGATGCTCAAGACTGGGCCGAGATGCTAATGACCATGTACTGCCAGTGGGCGGAGACAGGAAAGCGCCCTCTAGAAGTGATGGATCTTTCCTATGGTGAAGAAGCAGGACTTAGGGGGGCAACCTTAGAGATTGGCGGGGCGCACGCTTTCGGATATTTGGTTGCAGAGCAGGGAGTCCACCGACTGGTTCGCCTTTCGCCCTACGACCCGAACAACCTGCGTCAGACATCATTCGCACAGGTTGAGATAATTCCTACGTCTGAAGACGACCCTGATGTTGAGGTCCGCTCGGAAGATATCAAGATGGACACGTTCCGTTCCAGCGGCCCTGGCGGCCAGAACGTGCAGAAGGTAGCGTCGGCTGTTAGGTTGACTCACACTCCTACTGGCATTGTGGTCTCTTGCCAGAATGAGCGTTCCCAGCACCAGAACCGCGAGTATGCTATCCGGATTCTCAAGGCCAGGTTATTGGCCAGGCAGGAAGAAGAGAAGGCTAAGGAAGTAGCTGATCTTCGTGGAGAGCGCAAGGCGGCGGAGTGGGGTAGCCAGATACGCAGCTACGTGCTGCATCCTTACAAGTCGGTGAAAGACCATCGCACCAACCTGCAGAGCACTAACCCGGACGCGGTTCTAAGCGGTGCTATAGATAGGTTCATCGAGGCCTATCTGATGTCCAAGGTTGGAGAGTAGACCTAGTTTCAAATCCAATTGAGGCGAGACCATCTAATTGCAGCTCGTTAGAATGGCTAAGTGGGCGTAGGTTCAGATTCCCTGTAAAATCAAAAAAAGCCCGCCATCTAGGCGGGCCTTTTTGTCGGTTTGTAGCAGAGCGGGTTTTAACAGTTGCCCAGTATGTGACCCATTCGGGCTTTCTTGGTCTTCATGTAGGTGCGGTTTTCGTCGGTTACCTCGACTTCAACGGGTATACGGTCGACGATTTCCAGGTCAAACCCTGAGAGCCCAGCCACCTTCTTGGGGTTGTTGGTCAGCAAGTTCAACTTGCGCACGCCTAGGTCTTCCAGTATCTGTGCGCCTACGCCGTAGTGGCGCAAGTCTGGCTCGAACCCAAGGGTCTCGTTGGCTTCCACGGTATCCAGTCCCTGATCCTGCAGAGAGTAAGCCTTGATCTTGTTGTGGAGGCCTATGCCGCGGCCCTCTTGGCGCATGTAGAGGAAGATTCCATTGCCCTCTTCTGCCAGTTGCTTTAGAGACAGATCAATCTGGTCTCCGCAGTCGCAGCGCATGCTGCTGAAAACGTCTCCGGTGAGGCACTCGCTGTGGATCCGCACCAAGACCGGCTCGTCCGGGCTCCACTCACCGATGGTCAACGCGATGTGCTCTCCTGAGTCCACGTGGCTCTTGTAGGCGATGGCCTGGAACTTGCCGTAGCGCGTAGGAAGGCGAGCCTCGGCCACTCGCTCGATTAGGCGTTCGGTCCTACGGCGTTGGGCGATAATTTGGGCGATACTGAGGATCTTTAGGCCGTGCTCCGCAGCGAATTCTTCCAACTGAGGGAGGCGGGACATGGTGCCGTCTTCGGCCATGATCTCGCAGACGATACCGGCAGGGTACATGTCAATCATTTCGCAAAGGTCAACCGCAGCTTCAGTGTGTCCGGCTCTGGCGAGCACTCCGCCTGGGTGATAACGCAAGGGAAATATATGGCCTGGGCGGGTGAATTCGTCCGGCTTGGCGGCTGGGTCCATCATGGCCAAGATAGTGGCTGCTCGGTCTCCGGCGGAGATACCGGTGGTCGTGCCGACGTTGTAGTCGATCGACACTGTGAAGGCGGTTTGGTTCTTTTCCATGCCATTGGCAGTGACCATCAATGGCATCTGGAGCTCGTCTAGGCGCTCGCCAATGATAGGCATGCAGAGCAGTCCCCTGGCGTGGGTTACAACGAAGTTAACGGCCTCGGGTGTCACCATCTCAGCGGGCATCACCAAGTCGCCTTCGTTCTCGCGATTCTCATCGTCCACCACGATGAGGAACCGGCCCGCTTTTAGCTCTTCGAGCCCTTCTTCAAGACTGCACAGAGGCATAATTTCGTCCTTGAAACTCCGAATCTCCAAAGTCCAATCACTGGGCTAGGAGACTTTCTATATACTTGGCTAGGATATCGGCCTCCAGGTTCACTTGGTCCCCAACCGATAATCGAGCCAGATTAGTATTCTTTAAAGTGAATGGTATCACAGCCAGGGTGAACGATGAGGCACCTCTTTGTACCACGGTCAAACTGATACCGTCAACAGCGATGAAACCCTTCTCGACGATGTATTTATTGAGCCGTTTAGGAATTCTTACTCGAAAGATAATTGAGTCTCCATCTGTCTTGGTAGACATGATGCGTCCAGTTCCGTCTACATGGCCCTGCACTATATGGCCGCCCATGCGGTCGCTAGCCAACAAGGCGCGCTCTAGGTTCACTAGGCTACCTTCGGAAAGCTTGCCGAGAGAGGTGCGCCGCATGGTTTCTGGTGAGAGGTCAACTGAGAACTCACCTTTGGTGAAGCTGACAGCGGTGAGGCAAGTACCGTTTACTGCGATGCTGTCTCCCAGCTTTACGTCCTCCAGAACCTTGGAGGCCTGGACTGTCATGCCGTTGTCACTGATCTTGGCGACAACACCCACTTCTTCCACGATTCCGGTAAACACTTTGTCCTCTTAATCCTCGCTCTTATCCGCTGTCAGGGTTTTCATAGTCGTTGAAGGCCGCAGGCACGGATGATTTCTTCTGTGGGTATCCTATTATGAGCCAATCCGGGCCGATTTGCTCTGAGTGGGCCCCGGTTAGGCTCCACGAGTCGGCCATCACGGCCACGCCTGAGCCCTCAACCGGAGAAAGGGAGGTTTCACCACCCACTATTTGGGGCGCGACGAAGGCATAAACCTTGTCGACTAAGCCGGCGTCGAAAAAGGCTCCGTGCACCGATCCGCCACCCTCAACCAATAGGTTCACAACGCCTCTGGGACCCAGGTAATTCATAAGCGCTCTTAGGTCTACCCGCCGATCCTCTCCTGACGGCAGGATAACTACTTCGGCCCCTGCCTGTTCTAGGGCCAGTACGCGGGCGTCGGGCGCAGCTTCCGTGGTGGCGATCAACGTGGACCCCGGTTGTCCAAGCATTACCGATTTGACCGGTGTAGAGCAGACGCTATCGAGAACCACGCGGAGGGGCTGGCGTTCGAATGGGGTACCGGCGTTATCTCGGGAGGTCAGGTATGGGTCGTCGGTCAGCGCCGTGTTGACGCCAACTAGGATGGCGTCGCAGACGCGGCGCATCGCTTGGACGTACCCGCGCGCCTCTGGTCCCGTCACCCATTTAGAGTCTCCGGTGTGAGTTGCAATCTTGCCGTCCAAGGTCATGGCGTATTTGACGGTGACGAACGGAGTCCCTGTTTCTATATGTTTGGCGAAAGCTTCATAGAGCTCTTGTGCTCCACCGGCCTTTTCCTCCACTACCTGGATCCCGGCGGCTTCGAGCTCATCGCGTCCTTTACCAAAAACGCTGGGGTTCGGGTCTATGACCGCAAAGTGTACCTCGGTTACTCCGGCCGTGATGATGGCTTGTGTGCAGGGAGGTGTGCGTCCCCAGGTGCAGCAGGGCTCGAGGGTGGTGTAGAGGATGGCGCCTCGTGCTTGTTCAGCGGCCTGTTTCAGTGCAACTATCTCGGCGTGGTCTTGGCCAGGGGGTTGAGTGGCTCCACTGCCCACCTCGACTCCATCTTTCACCAACACCGCGCCAACTGCGGGATTGGGACTGGTGGACCCAATGGCCTCATAGGCCAACTCAACAGCCCGCTGCATGTGGCTCATGGGCCTCGTTAAGGCGCCTGCTGGGAGCCCGGCGCTGCGAAGTCCTGGCTGAACCGACTGGCGGTGGGAACGGTTTGTCCCTGGTACTTGCTGCCCAGGGATTCTGAGCCATAGAGTCGATCGGCGGGAGTGGTGAGGCGCAGATACGATATCTGCCCGATCTTCATGCCTTTGTAGAGGGTTATGGGCAGGCGGGCCAGGTTGCTCAATTCCAGGGTGAGGTGTCCTTTCCAGCCAGGGTCTACGAACCCGGCGGTGGAGTGAATCACCAGCCCAATGCGACCCAAACTGCTCTTTCCTTCAAGTCGGGCGACGAGGTCGTCGGGGAGTTCGATGTTCTCCAGAGTACTGCCTAGAACGAACTCGCCCGGATGAAGGATGAAGGGGCTTTCCTCCTGTATCTCGACCATCTGGGTTAGGTCTTCCAGGCTCTCTTTTACGTCTATATATGGCCGGCGGGAGTTGGCGAAGACCAGGACCCGCCCATCCAGATGTAGGTCGACGCTGGCTGGTTGGATGTCATCTGGATCCAGGGGTGAGATTACGATACGCCCCTTGGCCAACTCTTCTTTGATGGACCGGTCGCTTAAGACCATATCACTCCAACAAAAACATTCTTCGGATGGCCTATGGCCCTTGTGCCTTAGACAGCAGGATTCTAACAACCCTGTTATGGCCCCGCAAGTGAGAATGAGCCCATCAGATGAGGAGTCGGCGGACACTGAACGAGTCAAAGTTTTTGACGGCACCGCTCTGCTTCCTAGACCTGCAGGTTGGTGGCGGGAGATATATGGTTGATTTCCGCCATGGACACTCGAACTACCCGCGCGATACTTAAATATCCCCGACGGGTGAAAGGTCAACACCGCCAGAGGATTTTGACGCGCCCTGCTTGAAAACGTTCGTGGCTGACCGGCTGGGTTAGGTGTGAACGGCGACTAACTAGTTAACCTTGGAAATTCACTCGGCCATCTAGGAGGCCACGAGCCATGACGAACTTGTGGATCTCCGATGTCCCGCCTCCGATGCGCGCGTGGCGCAGGATGTGGTACCAGTGAGCGATGGGCAGGTCCAAGGTCTCGCCTGTACCGCCAAACACCTGCATGATCTTGTCGATGCTCCGCCAGCCCCATTCCCCGGCGCAATACTTGATCATGGAGGCCTCAACACGGACGTCTTCCCCGGCATCGGCTCTTGCAGCCGTCTCTCTGGTGATGGAGCGGAGAGTCATGATGTCGGTGTAAACGTCGGTCAGCATGTACTGGATGGCTTGGCGGTCGGATATGGGTCGGCCGTAGGTGACCCGCTCCTTGGCCCAATCGATAGCCATCTCCAACGCCCGGCTGAGGATGCCGGTAGCCATGGAGCCCCGGAGCATCCGGTCGTGGTGCACCAGCCATTTCTGCCCCAGCGTGAACCCTTGGCCAACTTCACCTAACACTTTGGTCCGGGGAACTCGGACGTTGTCCAGATTTACGGTGAACTGTTGGGCCTTGCCTGGGTTAACCCAGAGCCGGATAGGGTCGAAGCTTAGCCCTGGCGATGGGTTGTCGATGATGAACATGGTGATACCGCCTCGCTGGCGTTTATCGGGGTCGGTAACGGCCTGGAGTAACAGATAGTCGGAGGTTGCGGCGCCGGAGATAAACGTTTTGGTCCCGTTTATGACCCAATCGTCGCCGTCTAACATCGCACTGGTTTGCATCATTCCACCGGGATCCGAGCCAGCATTAGGCTCGGTTTGTCCGAAGGCATAATGCAGTTTGCCTTCCACCGACGGCAGCAGATACTCCTGTTCCTGCTCCGGTGTGGCTGAACCAATCATCATCATGGGCACCGGGGATGTTGGCAATTGGACGATGCTCTTGTGGACCTCTTCGTCTAGGACAACGTGACCCAAAGCTCCCATTCCGCCGCCGCCGTATTCCTCAGGAACGAACGAGGTGTAGATGCCTGTGTCTTTGGAGATCTGGTTCAGCCGGTCCCAGGACTCTTTTGGAAGGACGCCTAGCAGTCCTGAAAGGGCTTCGGCAATTCCTCTAGGAGCACCCGGTTCGTCCACACCGTCTTGAGATGGATTGGCCAAGAACTCGGCCTCCAAAGGATAGCACTCGTCCTTAACTATCTGACGGATGGTGTTCTTGAGGGCATCCAACTCTGGAGGAAGTCCTGCTTGCATGGCTGATCTCTCCCACTATGTTCTTGAAGATGATGGTGCCTAGACACCAAGAACATACGGCCCGGAGCGGCCCACGGTCAACCGGGACAGGGAATCTGAAGAGTATGGAAATTAATGGAATGGGCAGACCCGGAAAAAAGCGCCCTTGGCTCCGCCGCGGTCGTTGTCAGCTTCGCTGATTCGGTTGGTGTAGCTACCCAAAGCAACGCTTGACGACCCGGGTTGCTCTGCTACGGCCTGGCTAATAGCAGCTATACCGGTACCCACGATGGACGCTGTAAGCAGTCCGACGATGAGGATTGCAGCAATCTTTGGTTTCATTACGGTGACACCACCGAGCGAGTCATATAATCAGCGACTAACTCAGCCTAATTTTATATCAGACTAGCAGCCATCGCAAAGTTTCATGAGGAATGGTTGCCTCAATCAACCTATGCACCGAATCTGATATTTTAGCCCTGCATGCTAGAATGTAACACGGTTTACAGATATATTTTTCAGCTTTGGGACTTCGGACTATCGGATGGAATTTCGTAATCTCCCCAGCGTTGATAGTGTTCTTGCCCAAGATGATGTGGCTACGGCTGCTCAGTCCTTCGATCGTGATTGGGTTGTTGACCTGGTGCGGAAAGAACTTGAGACGGCCCGGAACCAGATCAGAAAAGGTGGAGACTCACCTGACGCTGAACATGTTGCCATCTCGGTCTGTCAACGGATCGACGACACTATGCGTGCCGAACCAAGGCAGGTCATCAACGCCACTGGTGTGGTGATTCACACCAACCTGGGGCGGGCTCCGCTGAGCCGGTCCGCCATCGAAGCATCCAACCAGGCGGCTCAGGGATATTCCAACCTGGAGTTTGATCTTGCAACTGGACGCCGTGGCTCCCGACAGGCGCAGGTGCAGTCTTTACTGTGTCAGATCACCGGGTCGGAGGCGGCTTTGGCCGTGAATAATAACGCATCGGCCATGCTTTTGGGATTGTCGGCCTTGGCTGCCGGTAAAGAGGTGGTCGTGTCGAGATCTGAAGCCGTGGAGATTGGCGGCGGCTTTAGAGTTCCAGACGTACTGCGCCAAAGCGGCGGCACACTGGTTGACGTGGGCACCACCAATCGAACTTACATCCGGGACTACGACGACGCTGTAACCGAGGATACAGCCGCTTTTTTGAAGGTTCACGCCAGTAATTTCAGAGTTGAGGGATTCACTGCGTCCGTCGAGACGACCGACTTGGTGGAGATTGGAGCACGGCGAGGCATCCCGGTGTTACATGATGTGGGAAGTGGTAGCCTCATTCCGACCGAGAAATACGGAATGGTTCACGAACCGAGACCACAAGAGAGCATCAAAGACGGGGCTGGGTTGGTTTTTTTCTCCGGCGACAAACTGCTGGGCGGGCCTCAGGCGGGCATTGTGGTTGGCAAGAAAGAGTTGGTGGACGCGCTGGCCCGGCACCCGTTGGCGCGGGCAGTGCGCATAGACAAACTTAGTCTGGCCGGTCTTACAGCGACACTAATCCATTATCTGAAAGGTGACGCTGAGAAAGAGATACCGGTCTGGCGGATGATTTCAGCGACCGAATCTGCTTTAAAGAAACGAGCCAAACTGTGGCAATCGCTACTGGAGAGTCCTTCCACGGTAGAGAAGAGTCGTTCCGCCGTGGGCGGAGGCAGCCTTCCTGGGGAGACTTTGCCGTCTTGGGTGCTGTCCTTGGACTGTCAGAACACCAGCGCCGAAGCAATCATGCGGAGTCTACGTGAGAGCAGCACGCCAGTTGTAGCCCGCGTCGACGAGAACCGGGTCTTGTTGGATCCCAGGACGGTCCTTCCTGAAGAGGACGAATCCCTGCTGGACGCGCTGCGTTCAGCCGTTTCGATCTAATTTAAACTACCAATTAGGATATCTGGATGACCGACTATCTGCTGGTACACGGTGCAGGGCAGGGCGCATGGAGTTGGGGCCCGGTCTGGGGGTATCTGACCGCTCCGGAAGATCACCCACCGACTCTGTACAAACGCCGGCGTGCCAACCGAGTGCACCCTCTGGACTTGCCGGGCCACGGCGCCGACGCGGGTGGTGATACGTCTGCAGTGCGGCTGGAAGAATGCGTCCAAGCAATCACGCGGACTGTTGAACGAGAGCAGTTGGAGGACGTGGTACTGGTGGGACATGGGTTCGCTGGCAGCTTAGTGGTCCAAGCGGCCACAGAGATGGAAGTTCCGCCCAAACGGGTGGTATTGGTGGCCGGTATAGTCCCTGCCCCAAAGCGCCCGCTGCTCAGCGCCTGCCCAGCCAAGACCCGCGCCGGATTCAAGTTTTTCTCGATCTTGAGCTCGCTGTTCCGGCAGGAATTGAAACTTCCCAGCCCTGCAATCAACGGGTTCTTGTGCAACGGGATGGACTCTATGGAAGTCGTACAACTCGTCGGATTTTTGGGCCCACTTCCGACTCGGGTACTGAAATCCCGGCTGCCAATGGAGACATCTAAATTGCCCTGCCCGGTGACATATGTCATGCTCACCCAGGACAAGATGTTCTCACCTGATGCCCAAGCAAAGGTAGCCGAGCAGTTCGAAGGTGCAGAAACGGTTCAAATAGAGTCGTGCCACCAGGTAATGGCCCAGCACCCTCTGGAATTGGCCGAGGTTTTGCTGCGGTACGCGTAGGGGCTGCCATAATTCCGTCAAAAACCGGATTGACTGAACCCATTCTTCTTCTTGTGGGAAACTGCCGGATTCTTCGATGCTAGTTTTATCGGCCCGTAGTGAGTTTGTCTAACCAATCAGCGTGATCAACCCTGATTTTCAGGCGCCATCTGACGGAATAAGGATGAACGATCTGAGCTAGGGGAGGTGGAGAGATCGAGGTTTTGAGGACAGACAAAAGGGCCCGCCGGTCGGCGAGCCCTTTTTATTTTGCTTGATGTGACTTTTAGATCTAGTGGACGTGTCCGTGGCCCGGTTCTTCCTCGTGGTGCTCTTCGGAGATGAGGGCCTGGGAGGTAAGAATCATCGAGCCGACGCTGGCAGCGTTCTCAAGAGCGGCTCGGGAGACCTTAGTGGAATCGATGATTCCTTTGGCCACCATGTCGCCGTAGTCGTTACCCTTCGCGTCGAAGCCATAATTGGAGCCTGTATTGCTTCGTACTTGGTCCAACACGACAGCCGCTTCGTTGCCGGAGTTACTGGCGATGATGCGGATGGGAGCCTCCAAAGCTTTCTTAAGAATGGTTCGTCCCACTGCTTCATTATCGGGCAGGGTTAGCCCGTCTAGGGCGGACATGGCCCGGATGTAGGCCACGCCTCCGCCGGGAACCACACCTTCTTCTATGGCGGCCCTGGTGGCGGACAGAGCATCTTCAACTCTTGCCTTGCGTTCTTTCAGTTCGGGCTCCGTGGGCGCTCCGACCTTCACCACTGCGACGCCGCCGGATAATTTGGCAAGGCGCTCCTGAAGCTTTTCTTTATCATACTCGGAAGTGGTTTCTTCTATCTGAACCTTAATCTGTTCGGTGCGTCCTTTGATGTCGGTCGCGGTGCCGTTTCCATCTATTATTGTGGTGCGATCCTTACTGGATTCGACACGGCGAGCCTGTCCCAAATCAGCGACGGTTGCCTGGTCAAGGCGACGCCCGGTCTCTTCGGAGATCACCTGGCCACCGGTGAGCACGGCGATGTCTTCTAACATGGCCTTGCGGCGGTCCCCGAATCCGGGAGCTTTAAGGGCCAAGCAATTTAGCGTGCCGCGCAACCGGTTTACCACCAACACCGCCAAGGCTTCGCTGTCAATGTCCTCGCCGATAATCACCAAGTTCTTGGTTACCTGCAGCACTTGCTCTAACAGCGGCACCAACTCAGTGGCGGCCGAGATCTTCTTGTCGGTGATTAGGATATAAGGGCTCTCGATGACCGCCTCCATCCGCTCGGGGTTGGTGACGAAGTAGGGGCTAATGTAACCACGGTCGAAGTTCATTCCATCGACATACTCGGTCTCGGACTCGATACTCTTGCTCTCTTCGACGGTGACCACCCCTTGGGCTCCGACTTTATCTAGAACGTCGGCCAGCATGCCGCCGATTTCTTCGTTGTTGGCGGAGACCGTTGCCACCTGGGCCATCTGATCACGGCCGTCGATGGAGTTGGAGTTTTTGTTGAGTTGGTCAACCACCGCAGCAACGCTCTTGTCAATGCCTCGTTTGATGGCCATGGGGTCCGCTCCGGCAACAACGTTCTTGATGCCTTCTTGGACGATTATTTGGGCCAAGATGGTAGCGGTGGTTGTCCCGTCGCCGGCAACCTCATTGGTCTTAGCGGCGGCTTCTTTCATCAGTTGAGCCCCCATGTTCTCAAAGGACTCGGGTAGGTCAATCTCTTTGGCTATGGTCACACCGTCGTTGGTGATAACTGGCGCGCCCCATTTCTTCTCAAGAACAACGTTTCGGCCCTTGGGGCCAAGGGTCAACTTAACAGCGTCGGCGACGGTGTCTATACCGTGAAGTAGCGCTTGCTGGGCNGCCTCGTCGCGAATGATCTCTTTTGCGGGCATTACTATCTCCTTGGTTGCACGGGAGTCTTATCCCNGGTCTATAGAATCCGGTTTTGTTACGAGATTATGGCCGACATGCCGTTGGCCCCCTGAACTGCGACTTCGATGCCGGCGAATTCGGAGTAGGTCACCTTGTCTCCGGACTTAACTTTTATATCGACGCGTTCTCCGTTGTGCATGACCTGGTTTGGTTCCGCAGCTAAAACCTCACCGTGCTTAGGGCGTTCTTAGGAGGTATTGGGCCTGTATATACTGCCTTGAGTGATTATTTCTGGTTCGTTGAGACGGACCACAACCCTTTCGCCCATGGGTTTGAAATCGGATGCTGATCTGGCGGCGGCAGTNATTGTGGGTTTCCCTATTAGAATAACNATTGCTTAGGTTTTGCTCCATCAAGGATAGAACCGGTCTAGCTAACGGTCAAGTTATGAGTTCTTCTGGTGCATGCTAGACTGCCCTCATGGCATTTACAGCCGACCTACACCTGCATTCGCGCTACGCCTGCGCTTGCAGTAAAAATCTGACCCTGGCCAATATGGCTCTTTGGGCCAAGGCGAAAGGAATAGAACTGCTTTCGACTGCCGACTTTACCCACCTAGCTTGGTTGTCGGAACTGGAAAAGAATCTTACGCCAACCAAGGACGGTGACTTTGAATTTGAGGGTGTGAGGTTTGTTCTGGAGGCGGAGATCAGCTGTGTCTACAAGCAAGGGCGCCGTGCCCGACGAGTTCACCTGTTGGTCTATGTCCCAACGTTTGAAGTTGTACACAGGATTCGGCAGGATCTCGAAAAACTAGGCTCCAACCTGAACCGTGACGGCCGCCCTACAGTGGGCGCTTCGGCGCGGGAGTTAACTGCACGCTTGCTTGACATAGACGACGCCTGCATGGTGGTCTCGGCACACATCTGGCCCCCTTGGTATGGGCTGTTGGGATCAAAATCGGGATTCGATTCGTTGGGCGAATGTTTCGGAGATATGGCACCTTACGTTTTAGCCGTGGAGACAGGCCTGTCCAGCGATCCGGAGATGAACTGAGGTGTACCCGCAGTTTTGGGAAAGACTATCGTGTCGTTTTCGGACGCCCATTCGTTGCCTAACATGGGCCGGGAATTAACCGTCTTCGAAGGAGAGCCGAGTTACCTCGACCTGGCCGCTGGACTGAAGACCAACAAGGTGGTGCAGACCATGAGTTCTTCCCTGAAGAAGGCAAATANCACCTAACTGGGCACCGCAAGTGCGAAGTAAGCCAGACTCCCGAGGAGACCAGTCTTACAGGAACCCGATGCCCGGAGTGCGGCCGTCCGCTCACATTAGGTGTTTTGCACCGGGTTCAGGAATTGGGATTAGAAGCTCAGCCTACAGAAGAAGACAAGCGTCCTTATATTAAGTTGACGCCGCTAATGGAATTGCTTGCCCACACCATGGACAGAAGGCGGGAGGCCAAATCGGTTGGTCAGGCCTACCAACGTATCTGCAGTGAACTTGGCGGGGAGATTGAGGTCTTAACTCGGGCAAGGTTCGAAGANCTAAAACGGGTAGGCGGCGAAGATTTGGCCGCTGCCGTGACCAAAGTTAGGGCTGGTGAGGTAGAAATAGTAGCCGGTTTTGACGGTCGGTACGGTACGGTCCACCCGGTACGTTGATTAGCTACCTGCTTGCCCTGCCGGTTTCGATAGGAGCGTCTAATGCCAAGGTAAGGGCCTCTAAGATTACTGGGTCATAGGTCGCCAGAGCGACCTCTTGTCCGACCTTCAAGTCTTGCACCCCNAGTGCGTGGCCTTGCTGGGAGATGCGTGTGTCGGAGTTGACCTTCAAGCTGATTAGGTCGAACCAGAGATTGGAAACGGTTACTTGTACCTGGCCGCCTAGGCCGGGTGTTACACCCCGAATGATACCGGTGACCCGTCCCGGTTCCGGTGTCTTAAGACTGAGCGAGACGATTTCTACAGTCTCGTCGGATGTCCGGACCTTTGTGTTAGGNCGTACAAGGTCTCCTGGGCGCACATCGTGGATCGAAACACGCAGACCGTCGCGGCGAATTGCGGTATTGGAATCGTGGGTGAATGTTCTCAACTGGCCGTCAATGGTCCGAACCGTGAGATTGCCGTCGGCGAACTTTGGGATGAAGCTCTGGACTACGCCACTAACCAGGTTTTCGCCGCGTGCTAGGCTCAATGATTCCATTTCCAAGAGTCTGTATGTAACTGGGTCGAACCGGGCGAACACGTTGGAGCCCTCCAGAGAGGATTCCAACTCGACGGACACTCCGTTTCGGAAGATANGGGCGCCGTCAGATCGTAGCGATATCTGTTGGCCGGTTGCCTGGTCGACCATGATAGAGATTACCAATTCCGAATCTCCGATATCCANGAGTACGCCTTGGACCTCGCCGAGTNCGGCGACAGCTGCCAATTGGGCCGAAGACTCGCGTGACAGAGTGTTCCCGGCCATAACCGTTACTCGGTTGGCGTTATTTCCTGCGATGGAGTATCTGACCGTAATGCGACTGGCCAGGTCCAGTTGGCCCGACTTAATCCGCTCGCCGAATAGGGCTACAGGGGTATTTTCCGACAGTTTCACCATCACGGGCTGTCCCGACTTAGGCTGAACGGTTATCAGCTTTGCAGCACCGGTGCCAAGCGATGTCGCGATGGATGTNACCAGGCCTGTGACGTCTGCTGAAGGGGCTCCGATGTGATGTTTGGAGAACAGCTTCGTGTAGGTTTCTTCAGCAGACGTCACCGCGTCCTGCCAGCCTTCATGGGGTTGGCTGTTGACCAGCATGGAGACGTTGCGCACTCCGTGTTCCACTAACCGCCAACGTAGTGCCGTGATGTTCTCTTTGGTCTGGTGAGAGTCGATCCCCTGGTTCATAGTCAGAGCTTCGAAGATCCGCCTGGCACCATCCAGGGCTGGGTCTATGGCTGTGGCAGTCAGNTTCCCGNTGGAGATGTCCTGCCCTAGGACTGCGGTTACAAGTTCGCCGATGGCCGTCTCCTCAGTTTCATCCGTTGTGATTGCGGTAATCTGCCGTCCAGAGGAATCCAACAGTGTGATGCTTCCATNTATTGATGGACCTGCTGCTTTCTAAAGCNGTGACTACTCCGGTGAAATGCCGAGTCNGCACCGGCCTGCTAACTACGGCNAGGACCGATTCAGTTTGGACACCTTGGTTTATCACACCGACCAGCGTTCCGCGGGNGATATTGGAGACGGAAGGTGATTTCCAGCCGTGAATGGCTACCGATGTTCCAGCGTCCACAGGCAGTGACACGAGGCTTGATTCTGTCTGAAGAGTGATATCAGAGGGAGTTACCGAACTCACGGTGCCGAACAACCCNGATCTACCGGCCTCGCCAGAGAATATGACCGGACGGATCTCAGATTCGTTTTCGCCAGTGATGGACGAGGCTACGACCTCGATGACCATTGGGCCCAATATGCCAGAAGAGTCCAGGTCGATCGAGAACAATCCTTCAGCGTCTGGAAATAACAGACGTCCGTTGACACTTAGAGTTGCATCGGGTGATGTCACGCCGGCGACAGTGACTTGGTTCAATTCCGTCACTAGATTGACTTCAGGAGAGGTGATCCGGAGCATAAGCGCTTGGGATTGCGGTTCTACCTGGATGGCCGGCTTGGTCTGGGTTAGGGGCGTGGTAGTGGGAGTGGCAGTGGGCGTGGCAGTNCCAGTCGGCCAGTCCTGTCCGACACCACCACAGGCAGTAATCAGACTTAAAACCATCAGTGTAAATACCGTCGCCAAAGGATGCCAATTCATGCTGATGCCTCTGTTTTAGGAACATAGGCGCCGTGTTTAATCGCGCCTTGATGAGGCTATAGGGGATGTTGCCCCATTACTCTTCCAAGTTTAAGGGTAACGACCGACCATACCACGACTACGGCTGCGACTGATTATGCTAAAATCAGGATCAACATGTGAAACCTGTTGATCCTGATTTTAGCGGCGCGGTCCAATTGCAAGAGTCCCTACCTGTTACGATTCGGCGACTTCGTCTCGACGATATCGACCAAGTCGTGGCCATCGAGAAAGAGGCGTTCTCACCCCTTTGGGTGAGTACGTCATTCAAGCGTGATATTAACAACAAACGTGCCAACTATTTGGTGGCATGTTTCGATGAAGAAATCTCGGCTGAAGAGGTTCTGGCCGAGATTGATTCAGACAACACCGCTCAGGAAGACGAGCCGCCGCAACCGAAGCTGTGGTCGCGTCTGCTTGGTCGCCTGGGCATAGGCTCCAACGATGAGCCCAACAGCGTGGATGACGTGTTCAATATCGCTGGATACGTCAGCGTTTGGTACCAGGGGGAAGAAGCCCATATCACCGAGATAGCTGTGAAAGAGACACTTCGCGGCCGTGGAGTGGGAGAACTGCTCCTCATCGCCTCCATGAAAGCTGCGATCGAGCACGGTTCCAAGGTCATGACCCTCGAAGCCCGAGTGTCGAATTTCATCGCACATCGCCTTTACCAGAAGTACAGCTTCAAGTCGGTAGGCATCCGTAAGGCTTATTATTCCGACAACCGCGAGGACGCGGTGATAATGACGACCTGTCCTATTGATACTCCGGAGTACAGCACGTTGTTCAACGTGCTGCAGACCTCGTATCAATCCAGATGGAGGCGGATGGAGATTGAAGAATACTGAGATGTCCGTGTACCCTCTGGGCGTTCCGATGCAGCGGATTTTTACGTCTGGGATATCATTAACATAAGCTAGCAGGCCGGGTGGCCGCGGCAATCGTGGACCAGGTGTGAGACCCGCAGAAATCTGATGAGTAACCCCTCTTAAATCGAGTTGACCAGCCGCAGTCACGTTGTTAGAATGGCCGATGCGCCCCAGCCTACGGGAGCTAGCCTCAAAGGAATCCTGAGGCGACTAGCATATGGGCGAGTTTGATGGGACAGGCCAGCTCAACGAGAGATGATGGTAATAGGGCTAACGGGCAGCATCGGCACCGGTAAGAGTGAAGCAGCCCGTCAATTGGAAGCGCTGGGGGCCTCTATCATCAGCGCAGACCAGGTTGGCCACGAGGCCTACACTCCTAATACAGAGGCGTGGGAGCAGGTTGTAGCTGCCTTTGGCGACGACATCTTGCAAGATGACGGAGAGATAGACCGCCGTAAGTTGGGGGCAGTAGTGTTCTCGGACCCTGGTCAACTGGAAAAACTGAACCAGATCATGCATCCGAGGATGGCGCGAATGGTTGCGGACAAGATAGAGGAGCTGCGCGACCAAGGGGTGGAGGTAGTAGTGGTGGAGGCGGCCCTGCTCTTCGAGGCAGGATGGGACTCATTGGTGGAAGAAGTGTGGGTCACTGATTCCACGGAACAGGTAGTTATCGAGAGACTGAAGCAGCGAAACGGTATGTCTGAAGAAGAAGCGCGAAAGCGGATATCTTCTCAGATGGGTCGCACCGAAAGATTGGAGCGATCTGATTACGTGATCGAAAACTCGGGTGACATGGCGACATTGGGAAACACCATCAAAGAGCTGTGGAATCGCCGGGTATCGGTTTAGCATAAATAGCGGCATTGCAGACAAAAATAAGGACCGGAAAAAATAATGGTTGAAGCAGCGCCAGAAACAGAACCACATTACACAGAATATGCGATCGAGGAGTTCCTAGTAAGGGACGAACCTTACTATCGCCCCATCGGCGACGAACTTGAATTGTTCACCGCCGCTTACCGTCAGCACATCCCGGTTCTACTTAAGGGACCTACGGGTTGCGGAAAGACTAGGTTCGTCGAGTTCATGGCCTGGAAGCTTGGGCGTCCTTTAGCAGTGGTGAAAGAGAAAGGTGGGAAAGACGAGACCCTGGAAGAAGGCGAGGTTCGGGTTCCTCTTGTCACCATCGCTTGTCACGAAGATCTGACCGCCAGCGACCTTGTTGGGCGGTATCTGCTGGATGCCAACGGCACCCGTTGGATCGACGGTCCCATGACCCGGGCAGTCAAAGCCGGGGCTATCCTATACCTAGACGAGGTCGTGGAAGCCCGGAAAGACACCACCGTATTGATTCATCCCCTGACTGACCACCGCCGCATCCTGCCCGTTGAGAAGACCGGGTCAATCATTGAGGCTGACGACCGCTTCCTACTTTGTGTGTCCTATAACCCTGGCTACCAGAGCGCCCTGAAAGACCTGAAGCACAGCACGCGCCAGCGGTTCATATCCATCGAGTTTTACTATCCACCGCCGGAGATTGAGACTGAGATTATCCAGCGGGAGAGTGGTTGTTCTAAAGCACACGCCGACTCTCTGGCCAAGCTGGGTGACAAAATTCGAAACCTAGAAGAGCACGGCCTGCAAGAAGGCGCTAGCACCCGCCTGTTGATTTACGCAGGGCGGTTGATGTCGGAAGGTATCCCGCCGCGACGTGCCGCCCAGGTGGCTATCGTTTGGACCTTGACCGACGACCCGGAGCTGCAGCGCAGTCTCGAGGAAGTATCTTCCTCCATATTCGAGTAGCAGATTAGATGGGTCGGACGCCGCCGGAGCTTTTAGAACGGGCCCTTGCGAACCGCGTCGTAGACAGGGTCGACGCCGCCGGATTGATGCCGTCTGCCGTCATGATTCTCCTTTACCCTAAGGACGGAGAATACTTTATCCTACTGAACAAGCGGTCTGAGGAAGTGGAGCATCACAAAGGGGAGATTTCCTTCCCTGGCGGCGCTCGGGACCCGGAAGACATAGATTCACTGGCTACCGCCCTCCGCGAAACGGAAGAGGAGATGGGAATTAAGCGGGGTGATGTCACCGTCATCGGTGAGATGGATGAGATTGTCACCCGTAGTGGGTTCTTGGTGAATGTGTTCACCGGCACCATAGAATACCCTTACACCTTCAATCCCAGTGCCGTTGAGATTGCGGAGGTCTTGGAGTTCCCTGTTTCCGCACTGACCGATCCGACCAACCGCCGGTCCGAGACGCGTTGGCAAAATGGAAACCTGATGACCTCTTACTCGTACGTTCACAAAGAGCACGTCGTCTTTGGGGCGACTGCCAGAATCCTCCAGAGTTGCATCGATATATTCGATGACAGACTGGAAAGCGAGGAACAACAAGTTGACTAGTGGCCCTATTTCAGAGATTGAATCTGAACTGGCGAAACTGCCGCCGGCAGTGCTTGAGGCTTATCATGAAGCCAACGACACAGTGAAGGAATCCTTTGGGGAAGAGGAGATTGGACTCTGGGCGAAAGAGGGTCTGACTATCGGCACCCAGACGGTGCGCTCCTGGGAATCTGCTATAGAGTATTACCGTGTAAGCCCTGAGGTTAGTAAGTTCCTGTCTTTCCCGTCGTTCATGCAATGGGCCCGCTGCGGCACTTACCTGGCTCAAGACTCACCAACTCTGGCTGTGTCGTTCTTCAAATCCAGCGTATCCATAGTACCTAATCTTCGCCCTCAGTACATCCCACGCTGGGCTGGCCTGGGCCGCAGCCTCTACAAGGGCACATGGAAATCCAGCACCCTTGCCGCGAAGTTCTTTGAGGTCAGTCCGGACTTGGTCCGGAACCTGCCTTTCTGGGACGTGGAAGTCTTCGCTTCACTGATCGAAGCCCTGTCATACAAATCCTACGATGTTGCCGGAGAGTGCCTGGTGTTGGGACGAGATGTTCTTCCAGCCATGGGCCGTGAGCGGGAGCCGTTCTTGGCGATGTCTCGCGCCCTGATTGACACTAGCTGGCGGGAAGTTAAGACGTGCCTTGAACTGGTGCCCAGAGCCCTCCAGCAGGTTGATGAGAGCCAGACCGGACGGTTCCTGAAACTGGGTGAACGCTTGGCCAAAGTCGGGCTCCGAAACACCTCCAAGTTCCTGTCCGACGGCACCCAGGCCTTGAGTAAAGTCCCCCAAGGTTCCCAGGGGTACATCCTGGACCTGTGTGACGCCTTAGTGGTAATCACACCCGACGCCGTTCCGCCTTTCCTAAAAAGCCTAGACGACGTTTTGAACCGCATCACTGTTAGCCAACTGGACGCTTGGTTCCAGCATGGGGCACACTTGCTCCAAGAGAACCCAGAAAGCGGTATCGCCTTCTTTAAGATTGAGTCCAACACCTCCGAACAGATGCTGGAAACACTGTCATCTAGCCTGGAGCTAGAACGCGTGAAGAGCATCCTGCGCCTGTATTGCCGAGCGCTGGCAGGCACCGGCCTGGAGATATTCGATACCGGCGAATTGGTCCAGCGGAACATAGGCTGGGTCGACGAAGACTCGGCATCCACTGACGGTAGCAAGATTTTCCTGCCTCCGGTAGTAGACCATTACTCCAACAAACAGGATAATTTCGCCTGGTTCAAGGTCGTCTCGACCCATCAGGTGGCCCATCTGGAGTTCGGCAGCTTCGATTACGATTTCGAGAAGTCGGCCACCCAGTTCGAAGACCGCCGCCATGAGATGGAACAGCAGGCCAACGAACGTAAGGAAGCCGAGCGCGCCGTTGCCCGTGAGCAGTATGAGATGGCAGCTAAGCTTCTGACCTCGGGCGCCGAGGGCGACGTGGACATGTCGGCTGGGTACGAAGACCCCAATGCCGGAAGCATGCGGACATTCACTGATATCGGCCGATTCTTGGATATATTTGAGGATTCCAAGTTGGTTTTTGATATCTTCACGGTACTTGAAGACTGCCGTTTGGATTACCGGATCAAGGTTGAATACCCGGGCATCCGTGCCGCTTCTTCGCGGGTCCAAAGTGAGACCTTGGCCGATCGTCCCAAGATCGAAGACATGCCGCTGCAACAAGGGTTGGTCGAGTTGCTCATTAACATGAGCTTGGACCAGTTCCAAGACCTCCCAGTGGCCATCGAGTACAAGGAGGCCGGTGAGATGCTCTCAAGCATCCTTCATCAGCTTCGTAACGCCGAAGCCAACGTGGAAGATACCGCCGAAGCGACCCTCAGAGCCTACGAGGTCATCTCTCGCGTTCCTAATCAACAGGAAGAAGAAGACCAGTTCGAAGACCAGGACTTGGAAGAACCAGGCGACTTCTCTGAAGAAGATTACCAGTCGCTGGTTGACCAGCTTCAAGCTGGGATGGACGCCTCTTCGGACGGTGGCGACGGAGAGTCTTACGAGTCCCCTGATCCAGTGGACTACCGCGGAGATTTCAAGCCTGAGATGGTCCAGCTCATGACGAAGCTGCAGGCCGACAGCGGAGAAGAGGGCGAGGCGCAGCCCATGACCCAGGAGATGCTGGAGCAACTGCTTCAGGAGAGCCCTGAGTTGGAACTGGATGCCGAGCAGGGTGAAGTCGACAGTAACATGAGCATGTTCGCCCAAAACATCATGAAAGAAGCCGGCGCTCCGCCGCCCAATTCCGAGCCTGGTGAAGGTTACGGACCGCTTTTGCACGATGACGACGCCGGTGGCGAACTCGAAGCCCGGGAACCTGAGACCTACGTGTACGACGAGTGGGATTTCAGGGCCAACGACTACAAGCCTCGCTGGTGCATAGTTAAAGAGAAAACCGTAGAAGAAGGGGACCCTGCTTTCTATCAGGACGCCCTCAAGACCTACACGTCGCTGTCCAACCACATCAGGCGACAGTTTGAACTGATCATGCCGGAGAGTATGCGAAAGACATACCGACTGGTTGACGGCGAGGACATCGACCTGAACAGTGCGCTTGAAGCCTGGGTCGACCTGAAGATGGGAATACCGCCCGATGAGAAAATCTACTGGCACCGTAACCGGAACAAGCGGGAGGTGGCCGTTGTCTTCCTTCTCGATATGAGCGCCTCTACCGCTGAGGCCATAGACGAAGGCCGCCAGCAGGTGGATGACCGCGACGCTCCCGACGATCCAGTGGAGTATATGGTCTGGCTGCGTCGTCGCCGGGAAGGGTTGGTCCGCCGTAACTATAAGCGGATCATTGATCTAGAGAAAGAAGGCACGACCCTCCTGATCAATGCGTTGGAGTCCATCGGCGACACCTATGGGATTTATGGGTTCTCCGGCTACGGACGGGAGAACGTCGAGTTCTATGTCGTCAAAGACATCAACGAAGAGTTCAGCGACAAGGTCAAGCGGAGGATTGATAAGATTACACCGTTGCATGCAACGCGCATGGGAGCAGCAATCCGGCACGCTATAACCAAGTTGGAGAACCAGGACGCCAAGACCAAAATCATGTTTCTGATCAGCGACGGCCGTCCTCAAGACCGAGGCTATAGTCGTGAAGGTGTGGAGAAGGAATACGCGGTCCATGACACGCATATGGCGCTGGTTGAAGCCAAACGGCAGGAAATCATCCCGTTCTGTCTGACAGTGGACAAAGCGGGACATGATTACCTGAAGAGCATGTGCGGGGATATGGGCTACGAGGTTTTAGCTGACATATGGTCACTGCCGGAAAGGCTCCCTATGCTCTATCGGCAGCTCACATCAGTTAGGAGCTAGCAGCCAAATTACAAGCCGAGTAAGAAGGGCCGACCTTTCGCAAAGGTCGGCCCTTCTTACTCGGTGAATGTGTGGGGCAGCACATTCAGCCGCAATCCGGAATGACGGTAGGAAGCCTACCCGGTAATTTCAATAAGCCGGCGTAGTTCGATGAGGGCTTGGTTGGGGACTCTGCGTTTGATGGTTACTCGGCGGGGCGGCAGACGCATCTCCATCTCGCGAGTCTGTTCGCCGTTGGTCACGCAAATGTAGGCGAGTCCCAACGGTTTGCCCTCAAACTCACCTGGGCCCGGTACGCCAGTTACCGCAACTCCCAAGTCGGCATTCAGATTGCGGCGCACGGTGTCAGCCATGGCGTTCGCTGATTGCTGGCTGACCACCCCATGCTGGTTCATAACGTCGGCTGGGACACCGTAGATCCGCAGAGAGGCCTCATCGTAGGCCACAGTCCCGCCCTTGAAGTAACTTATGCTCTCTGGAACGTCGGTGATGCTGTTGGTGAGAGCGCCGCCGGTGCACATCTCGATCACTGCGACGCTAAGACCCTTCTCAATCAGAGACCGTCCGGCGGATTGAGAAGGTGTGTCATCATCATAGCCCCAGATATATTCGCCCAAACGATCATGTATGGCCTGCTCCACCGGCAGGATCAATCCCTGGGCGGTCTCACTGTCCCGGGCCCGGGCAATGACCCTCAGATGGATGCCGTCGGCTTTGGAGTAGATGCCGAGATAAGGGTTCTCAACACCAAAGAACTCGGAAATAACCTCATCAACGGCGCCCTCGGACATACCCATGGTCTTGATATTGCGGGTGATGGTCACTTCATCTTCGATCAGTTCTGCGAGTTGCGGCTCCACCTGCTCTTCCCACATGGAGTGGTTCTCGTTTGGTGGGCCGGGCATACAAATGATTACCTTGCCATCTCGTTCCGCCCACCAACCAGGAGCCGTGCCGTTGCGATTTGGGATGAAACGGGCAGAAGGAATCAAGTTGGCCTGCTTGATGTTGTGCTGGGGCATAGGGCCGCCCCTGGCGGCGAAGTAACGTTCCAGGTCTTCTACCACTTCCTGCTGGATTGTTGGAATCTCGCTGAACGCAGCAGCAATAGCTTCCCTGGTCAGGTCGTCTTGGGTCGGGCCCAGGCCGCCGGTGGTGAATATGATATCCGAGCGCTCCATCCCACGCTTGAACGCCTCAGTCAGCTTGGGGAGGTCGTCTCCAATGATTGAGACCCACTGGAGTTCTATGCCCAGGGCAGGAAGGCGTCCGGCTATCCAAGAGGAGTTTGTGTCGGTCAACTCTCCCATCAGAAGTTCTGTTCCGATGCCTATAATTTCTGCCTTCAATTTTTCTCCGAGGGTACGTGGTCAGTTGCGAGGCGTGCCACCGTCTTCTTCCGCCAGTACGGGCGGGTCGGTGGCCATGGCGATGATTGGGTCGATGCGCGAGTTAAGCACTCCGTAAAGATTGGTGTCTTCACTAACCATGCTGCCGACTACCACATCCACATAGCGGTATTTGCCGTCGGGCGTCTCATCTCCTATATGGACTTCTATACCCTGCTGTCCTCCTCGACGGATGATTACCAAGACCGTATCAGGTTCATCCAGTCCATATAGAGCAGGGTCGTCAATGTCATGGGCCAAGATCAAGTCCATCCTGGGGTTCATTAGTGGCAGGAGAGATTCGGCCCACGGCCCGGGGTCCAGCAGTAAGGGGGGCTCTCCATCCAAGAACCACCTTCCGGTGCTATCTTCTATGACGTATCTGGTGACCTCCTCACCTCTGAAGAACTGGACGAGCAATACTGTGTGTTGATCAATATCGTAGAGCCGGCCAAAGGGGGGGTCGTTGGCGAGGCGGTTCACTACATAGGCCCACTCAATGGGCACGGTGAATAGGGCGTCCTCCCCAACTAGACGAGCGTATTGGTTCAAGTTGTCGGGCGTGGGCTTGCCGAGGTGGAATTCGACCGTGTTGCCGTACCGGTCGAATATCGTTACTGCGGTCTTCGGGGGCTCCAATCCGAATGCGGCGGGGTTTTCAATACTGTCTGACAACGGGCGAGTTACCCTGGGACCGCTCATCAGCAGTGGAGTGCCGCCCCACTTCTGTTGGAACACCGGAATGTCAGGTTCTACCTCGGAGTCACTAGCGATGTACCAGTCTAGGCTGGCTGGGCTCCGGAAATAGGAGATCTCTTCACCGTCATGGACCAACTCCAAGGCGATGATATCTCCATCGTCGATTCGGTAGAGCCACGTCCTGTTTAGGTCAGGCTGGCCGTTATCGGAGAGCTGGAGGATAAGAAAGGTCCCTCCAAAGATGAGCAGCACCACCACCAGTAGGATTGAGAGTCTTAGATTCATAGATAGGACCTGTGAAAAGAGTGG
>NZUD01000036.1 GCA_002697005.1 Chloroflexota bacterium
GCCGGTGAAGGTTTCAGCGACGAAGAACGGCTGAGTCAGGAACCGCTGAATTTTCCGGGCGCGGAAAACGGTGAGCTTGTCTTCTTCTGAAAGCTCTTCTATACCCAGGATCGCGATGATGTCCTGCAGGTCTTTGTAGCGCTGTAGCACTTGCTGCACTCCACGCGCCAGGTTGTAGTGCTCGTCACCCACGATGCCTGGCTCCAGAATCCTAGAGTAAGAGGCAAGCGGATCNACCGCNGGGTAGAGGCCTTGGGCGGCAAGTGACCGCTCGAGTGACACAACGCCGTCCAGGTGTCCAAATGTNGTTACGATGCCTGGGTCGGTGTAGTCATCGGCCGGCACGTAGATGGCTTGGAAGGATGTGATGGAACCGGCCTTGGTGGAGGTGATACGCTCTTGCAGGGCACCCATTTCAGTGCTAAGTGTTGGCTGGTAACCCACGGCGGAAGGCATCCGTCCCAGAAGCGCCGAAACCTCCATACCAGCCAGGATGTATCGGTAGATGTTGTCGACGAAGAGCAGTACGTCTTGGTTTTGCTCGTCCCGGAAGAATTCGGCCATGGTCAGACCTGTTAGACCAATCCGGGCGCGGACGCCAGGGGACTCATTCATTTGGCCGAACACCAATACCGTGCTGGACAACACACCGGAGTCCTGCATCTCGTGCCACAGGTCATTGCCTTCACGGGATCGTTCTCCAACTCCGGCAAACACCGAAACGCCTTGGTGAACAGCGCCGATGTTGCGGATGAGTTCCTGAATGATGACGGTTTTGCCGACACCGGCGCCACCATAGGCGCCAATCTTGCCGCCTTTCATGAACGGCGTGATCAGATCGAATACTTTGATCCCGGTCTCTAAGATGTCAACGGTCTGGTTCTGGTCGTCAAAGGGAGGTGGGTCTCGATGGATGGGCCATTGATTGGCCGATTCAACTGGTCCTAAGTTGTCTAAGGGTGTTCCAGTAACATCGAATAACCGTCCTAGGGTCTCAGGTCCTACCGGAACGCTGACCTTCTGGCCGGTATCGTTCACTTCAACTCCGCGGGCGAGTCCATCCGTGGCGCCGAGGGCCAGGCAGCGTACCCAGTTGTTGCCGATGTGTTGTTGTACTTCCAACACCAACTTTTCCCCGACGTTGTCCAAATCTAGCGCGTCGAACAGATTAGGCAGTTCGTCCGCGGGAAATTCTACGTCTACGACGGTTCCGATTACTTGGACGACTTTTCCGGTGGCCATTGGCTTCTCCTGAAAACGGGTTACTGGGTAAGACGGCTTTTATCCTTCTAGGGCTATCTGGCCGCCGATAAGGTCTAATAGTTCGTTGGTGATGCTTTCCTGCCTCAGCTTATTCATGACCAAGGTCAGGTCGCCAGATAGTTCATTGGCGTTGTCGGTGGCGGCCCGCATTGCCACCATTCGTGCGGATTGTTCGCTGGCGATGGATTCCAGGATGGCGTGGTAGACCTGCATCTCCACGAAGCGAGGCAGAAGGTTCTGCAACACGGCCAAGTTGCCGGGTTCATAGATATATCCCACGCTCTCGCCGGAGGTCAGTTCTGCAGGCACTATGGGCAGCAGTTTTTCAATAACTGGTTCTTGGACCATGGTTGAGATGTAGTTGGTGTAGGCCAGGTATATCTCGTCTGTTTCGCCCCCGCAATAGGAGTCTATAATCATGTGCGAGATAGCGTGCGTGTCTACCAGCAGAGGCGTTTCGCCAAGGTCGGTGAACGTCGCCTTCAGGTCTTGGTTGGTGCGGGCCATGAAGTCCCGGCCCTTGCGTCCGACGGCTATGGCTTCTACTGGAGCTTGCTGTTCCAACATGAACTGACCTACTTGCCGGTTCAGGTTGGCGTTAAGACCGCCACAAAGCCCGCGGTCGGGACTGATCATCAACACCGTCGACTTCTCCACCGGACGGCTGGCCAGCAATGGCTGCGAGCTGGATTCATCGTCCATTGGCTGGGCGGCCAGGTGGGCGATGACCTCTTGAATCTTGATGGAGTATGGTCTGCCTTCAAGGACCGAATTCTGGGCCCGCCTCATCTTGGACGCAGCGATTAACGACATCGCGTTGGTCACCTTAGACGTGTTGTCAACGCTGCGAATCCGGCGGCGTATGTCTCTTACGCTAGGCATCTGATATTTCTATCTATCCTGGGTCAGCTAACCTGTGAAGGTTGGCTTGAAATCGTTGATTGCCTTGGTCAGGTTGGCCGACACCTCATCTGAGATGTCATTGGACTCGGTGATGGAGGCCAGGATGTCAGGATGAGAACTGGATATGTAGCGCAAGAGTTGGTCCTCGAATGCTCCTACCTTCTCAATCTCAACATCCTGCATCAAGCCTTCGTTGACCGCGAACAGGATGACCACCTCGTTCGCCAAAGACAAGGGCACGTACTGCGCCTGCTTCAACACTTCAGTGGCTAATTGACCTTGGGCTAACTGGGCTCTAGTTGCCGCGTCCAGGTCGGCTGTGCCGAACTGGGCGAAGGTTGCCAACTCCCGGTATTGAGCCAAAGCCAGCCGTAGCTGGCCGGCTACCTTCCGGATGGCCCTGGTCTGGGCTGCGCCACCCACACGTGAGACGGAAAGCCCCACGTTCACCGCTGGGCGGATACCGGAGTTGAACAACTCAGGCTCTAGATAGATCTGGCCATCGGTGATGGATATGACGTTGGTCGGGATGTAGGCCGAAACGTCACCCGCTTGAGTTTCGATGATGGGCAGAGCCGTGATGGAACCACCGCCACTGGCTTCATCAAGACGGGCTGATCGCTCCAACAACCGGCTGTGCAGGTAGAAGATGTCTCCGGGATAGGCTTCACGGCCTGCCGGACGCCGCAGAAGGAGGGACATCTGGCGGTAGGCCCATGCGTGTTTGGTCAGGTCATCATAAACAATAAGGACATCTTTGCCCTGGCTCATGAACTCTTCAGCCATGGCGCAACCGGCGTAGGGCGCAATGTATTGTAGAGGAGCGGATTCGGAAGCTCCAGCGGTGACGACGATTGTGTGTTCCATTGCGCCTGCGGCTTCTAAGGAACCCACAACCTGGGCAACTTTACCTTGCTTCTGGCCNATCGCCACATAGATGCAGATCAGGTCGCCACCCTTCTGGTTTATGATAGTGTCTAGTCCGATGGCGGTTTTGCCGGTGGAGCGGTCACCAATTATCAGTTCGCGCTGGCCGCGGCCGATGGGAATCATGGCGTCCACAGCCTTGATGCCGGTCTGCACCGGCTGGTCTACAGACTGACGGGACACCACGTTTGGGGCTACTTTCTCCACTTCGCGGGTGCCCTTCGTCTCAACGGTCCCTTTGCCGTCCAAGGGACGGCCCAGAGGATCAACCACGCGGCCGATGAGAGCATCGCCCACGGGGACCTCAATGATTCTGCCCGTGGACCGGACCCGCTGGCCCTCTTTCACTGAGTTGGGGTCGCCCAGAATGGCTGCGCCGACGATGTCAGATTCAAGGTTCAGGGCTAGACCGAGTACGTCGTCCCCGAAGTCCAACAGTTCGTTTGAACGGACGCCCTGTAGACCTTGGATACTTGCGACACCGTCACCCACCTGGACGACTGTGCCTACATCCACTAGGGTCAAATCTCCGCCGAACTCTTCGATCTGACGTTTGATTAACGAGACTATGTCCTGCCCTCTGGTAGCCATCAGAGGTACTCCTTGCCTTTACGATTAAACCGGCATCATCCAGCCGGCAGTTTGAAATAGGACGCTACGTCGTGGAAGCGATCTCTGTATGCAAGCGGTTTCTAAGACTGTCCAATCGGGCCTTGGTGCTGCCGTCTAACAACCGGTCGCCTATCTGAATCACCAAGCCACCCAGGATCGATTTATCGACCTTGGAGGTCAGCACGACTTCACGTCGGACTAACTCCGAGACGAAACTGCTGATTTTGGCGGTCTCGGCGTCCTCCAATGCGACAGCCGTCGTGACTTCGACCCGTTGCCGACCTAAGTGCCGGTCCAACAATTCGGTATAACTCGAGTACACACCGGCGATGGAGTCGATGGAATTTTTGCTTACTAGCAGGTCGACCAGGTTGCGCACCATTGGGTCTACGCCAGCAAGTACTGAGGCTGTCGCTGCCCGCTTATCTGAAGCTGGCATATCGGCATGCTTCATCAGAGCGGCGAAATTGGCGTCTCCAAACGCCTCTGCTACCACTGCCAAGTCCTCGCCCCACGGTTCAACCTGGTTGTTCTCCTGAGCCAGGTCGAATATCGCTTGTGCGTAACGTTGTCCTGATAGTTGCTGTGCCATGGCCTTGCTAACCCCTTCTCAGGGATTCGCCCTCTTCCAATACCTGGTTAATCAGTTCTTCGTGGGCTTGACGGTCCAGAGAACTTCTGATCACTCGTTCGGCGGCGGTTATGGCTAGGTCGCCAAAACTGGCCCGAACCTCTTGGAGGGCAGTGTCTCGTTCCCTCGCGATGTCCTCTTTGGCCCGTTCCACGAAGGCCTCAGCCTCCTGGCGTGCCTTGTCCATCTCTTCGGTTCGGAACCGCTCCGATGCCTCACGCGCTTGGTCCATGATCCTCTGACCTTCACGCCGTGCCTCGGTGACCTGCTCCTGGATGGCTTCCTGAGAAGACGCAGCTTCTTGTCGTGCCGTGTCAGCGGCCTCCAAGCTCTCCCGAATCCGCTCTGCCCGTTGATCCATCAACCGGAGTATCGGTTTGTATGCAAACAGATACAGCAGAAGGAGGACCAACAGGAAGTTGACCAGGTATATCGCTAGGCTTGGGAAATGAATTCCCAATGTCTCTAACATATCAACCTACTTTTCCTGGTACCCATGAAAAGGTTCCTGTCGCGACCAATCTTAGATGGGCCCAACTTAGAATATGAAACCAATCATGATTGCCGCGACTAGGGCGTATATGCCCAACGCCTCGGCGAAGGCGATACCCAAAATCATGTTGGTCTGAATGTTGCCAGTGGCCTCTGGATTGCGGCCTATCGCACTCATGGCAGCGGCCCCCAATAGACCGATGCCGATGCCAGGGCCGATTAGGCCCAGACCGATGGCGATACCTGAGCCCAGCAGCCTTGCGGCTTCGGTTTCGATCTGGGCCAGTGGGATGTTTGCCAAAGCAAGTAGAGCTTCCATCGTCCTTCCTTATCTCCTTGATTCCTTGCGTTTTAGATCTATCACTAGTCTTGATTGGAGGAGTAGATTGCGAAAATCCCCCCTAGAGCAGCAGCTGCTATTCCAACTACGGCCATTACCATTAACAGTATTAGTGCATCCATTACGCCACCTCTGTAGTTAAGGTCCGATTCTTACGATTGGGCAACGCGCCCGGTGATTATAACCCTCTTTAATGGTGGGCCTCTTCTGCGTGGTGCGAGGTGATGGCTATCGCCGCGAACACCAGTGTCAGGCCAGAGAAGATGAGCGCCTGGATGAAGCCTACTAGCAACTCCAGTCCGTACACGCCTACGGTTGCCACGAAAGGCACCAAGAAGGCAGATACCAAGACTAGAATTTCGCCTGCAGTCATGTTTCCAAACAGCCTGAAGGTAAAGCTAATCAGCCTCACGAACTCGCTGAACGCCTCTAGTGGGCCAACGAAGAAGAAGTCCAGAAGGCCCTGGAAGGCGTCCAGGAACTGGAAGCGAAACAGTGCGCCCATGCCCTGTTTCAGGCTGGTTACGCGTACGAATTTTGTAATGTAGCTAAGCCCAAGCATTTTCAGACCGAGCCACTCTACAAAGAAGAAAGAGACCAGGGCTAAGGCCAGGGGCATGTTTATGTCAGTTCCCGCGGGGCGCAGCAAGTGTATCTGTACGACGTCGTCGTGTTTGAATCCAAGAGACGGGTAGATCGGCAGCAACCCGATCCAGGCGTTCATTATCACGAACAAGAAGATGGTGGCGATCACCGGGAATATCAGCCGGCTGTGTTCCCGTCCAACTGTTCCTGCCACGAAGTTCAAAAGACCTTCGATGGCTATCTCGACGAAATTTTGGAATCGACCAGGGACCAAGGACGCTTTCCTTGCCCCAAGGACGAATAAGCCGACCAAGACGATGCTAGCGATCCAAGAAGAGAGTATGGCGTTGGTGATGATGAAGTTGCCGCCCTTGTAAGGCCCTTCATCCACCAACTCTTCGATCGCATGGTGTTGATCATCGTTAAGGAGATGACTGCCGTGACCCAGTTCGACGTCCTCTCCAGTGATTTCATGCATCAATGCGGCCAGCTTTGTCTCTTCGCCATCAGACAGGTGTTCTTTCCCTAAAAGGACTTCCACTTCTTCGGCGAAGAGGTAATTGCGGTAATGGGTGCGGTCAGCGGTGGGGAACGCCACTTGTGCAGGAAGGTGGACTTCAGGCTTGGGAATGAACGGNCCTTCAGCGGTCTCGCCAGCGGCCTTCGCTTCNTCTGACTGAGTTAGTCCAGCCCCGATAGCACCGGTGATAAGTCCAGCAATGGCCAACGCCAGAACAAAAATGATACCCAAGGCGACGAATTTACCAGCGCCGGAACCCACTATGGATTCCCTCCATTGTTACGGGACTTACCGTCTGGTTGTTCACATACTTCTGGCGTGATCAACGGCTGAATCATCTTGAATAATCCGTAGAAAGCGGCAGTTGTGCCGAAGGCTATGCCGAGTAGCGTAAAGAGAGGTTTAAGACCGATCCATTTGTCCAATATCACCCCCGCCAACCACTCCGACAGCTATGCATGTAGCGACATACCATCCGAGTCCGGTTAGGCGTAAGGCTAGGAGCCTTCGATTCATGNCTCCGCCAGAGCGNNGTGAATAATATCACTAGGCATTTTAAATGTCAATTGAGNCTANATTANGNATATNGTTNGACTGAAAACCGAAACAGCCGNGCNCTTCGATCGAAGGGCNCGGCTGTTTTAGGAATCTCATATNNTCAGNAGGTTAGCGGGNGCCCGATTGTTTGCCAAAATCCTCTAGNTCTAAAGAGTCTATAAAATCGGTGAAGGCAGACATGCTTTTGAGCTCTTCCGGNTTCACTTCAGTCTGTTCTTTTGTGAGGGTGTCGTCGCTGGAGGTTTCGCGNCCGAGGGGTTTGCCAGTCTCTTGATCCAGGTGGATACCCGCTTTGTCCATAACCTCTTCATTGGCGAAGATTGGTACCTTGGCCCTCACAGCCAAAGCCACGGCGTCACTGGGACGGCAATCGATCTCTTTGGACTCCTCGTTGGTTTTGATAGAGATCTTGGCGAAGAAAGTGTCGTTCTGGAGGTCGTTTACCAAAATGTGATCTATAGTGCCGCCCATGGAATCTATAACTGNTGCCAAGAGATCGTGAGTGAGAGGTCGGGGTACACTCAGGTCTTGAAGCTTAACTGCAATGGCGTCTGCTTCCGCCGGTCCNATCCAGATAGGCAGATAACGGTCTGATTCTTTCTCTTTTAGAATCACGACGCGCTGGTAGTTCATGGGGCTAACCCGGATGCTATCTACGGTCATCTCGAGCATTGATTTGGTGGCCTCCGAAAATCGTCCATGGGTCCGGCAAAATTGTATGCCTAGCGTAATTTGCGTGTCAACCCGAGCCACGCGTGAATCGTGACTGGCTGAGCCTCAGATTATGTTTGTGGGTGGCCCATTTTCAAGAAGGTTACACTTAGGTCAACATCGAGAGAATCACATCAGACATGGCTGGTATCACTACGACTCGGTAGATTCTACGTCTAGTACTGCCGAAACGCCATACTGGCGTCGGNTAGCACAGAAGAACTCCTACGAACGCANAACGCACTCTTTTCTTCAGTGGTTCATGAAAAACGCGAATGGCGCCGTGATTAGCATCCAAATNGTAGGTTGATCACGACGCCAGTTTTGGCTNGTACCATTGTTGCCGGGGTGAGAAAGAACTAACGAAGCATCCCTGCAGCGGTTTCTTCTTCCTCGGCATAATTGCGGCCGTTCATGGCTCTTGCCGTCTGCTCGGCCAGGACTTCGATACCCTTCCGAACCGATACAGCCAGCTTGCCCAGTTCCGCTTCCATGGTCCGGAGACTGCGGAGCGCATAGGCGTCGGCTTCGGTCTTCCGGGAAATGGCCTCGGCCTCGGATTGTTGCAACATACGGGTGATTCGCTCTTCGGCATCCCGTACGGTTTGAGCAGCCCGGGCTTCCGCCTGGATGACCAATTCGTTGGAGTTCAGGCGGTCCCGAAGTTCGTCNTCGGCCATGGACTTCGTCCTACGTGCGTCGGTGGCTGCCGTGTTGAGAATCTGGTCCTTCTGAGACAGAACGTCTTCAGCCGATCGGACCTCCTCAGGGATGGTCAGCCGCAGCTGGTCCACCAACTCCATGATTTTCTTCCTGTCCACCAGTATATTGCCGCTGACTGGGACTGACTTGCTTGTTTCGACCAGNGTTTCTAGCCTGTCGATGACATTTATGATATCNATGATCGCACCCCTACCCGGTCCCTACCCTTCTCTGACCGGTAAATCAAATTTAGAATAAACCGCCTGTGCTACGTTGGGCGGGACCATCTCGGTGATGTCCCCACCAAGCTTGGCTACCTCCTTAAGTAAGCTGGCGCTCACGAACATGTAGTCTTGGGAGGTCATGAAGCAGAGNAGGTCTACTTCAGGCTCCAGTCTTCGATTCATGAATGCCATGTCGAATTCGTATTCAAAGTCCGAACCGCTTCTTAGCCCCCGGACTATAACTCCCGCTCCTATGTCCATAGCGTGACGAACCACCAGACCAGTAAACCTAATTACCTCTACGTTCGGAAGGTGCATGCATGCATCCTTCATCAGTTTCTCTCGTTCGTCTGTGCTGAAGAGCAAGTTCTTCGATGGGGTGTCGTAGACAGAGACTACCACCTTGTCAAAGAGGTTTGCTGCTCTGGAGACGATGTCCACATGACCCACGGTTACCGGATCAAAACTGCCAGGATATAGCGCGGTTACCATGGAGTATCACCGTCTTTGCCTGTGTTTGGGCCCTCTTTCAGTGACTCTGATGAATCTTGCTCGTAAACGAAAAAATCGACCACGTTGTCTCCGTATTGGCGATGTGAAGTTAACCGCAGGGGTCCGTACCGTTCCTTTAAATCCTCGCGCTTGGAATGCCCCGCAATCACCACGCCACCATCAACAACCAATCTTTCCTGAGAAGCAATCTTCCCCAGCAGACCGTCCAAGCCGGCCATCTTATANGGAGGGTCCAAGAGCACCAGATTATAATTACCGGGTAGCGTGAGCAGCGCTTGCATCACATCTAAGCGGTGGACATGGCTTTGCGAGGTAAAGCCGGTAGTTTCGAGGTTGGTAGTGATGACGGCACTTTGCCGGCGGTCCCATTCCACGAAATCCGCCGAGCTTGCTCCGTGGCTCAATGCCTCAATGCCCAAGCTACCGGACCCAGCAAAGAGGTCCAACACTCTTCCCCCCTGGTATTGCCNAGGGTCTAAAATGTTAAAGATGGCCGCCCGTACCCGCTCGGTGGTGGCGCGGGTGCCGGAACTGACGGCCCCCTTGAGCCGCCGGCCCTTTTCATTTCCACCTGCTACACGCATGTGTCTAATAAGGAAAAATTATACATAACGTCAAAGTACATTCCTATGGAATTGGGCTTCAATTTTGATGAATTTTATATAAATTTTATAATTGTAGTAATTATTAACCCGAAGAACCATCTCGCTGGTCTGCTCTGTAACCAGTGGTGNTGAATGACCAAGTGAAGGCATCAAAGTCTGTTATCTAACCATTGATCTAATTTGACGCTAATTCGTGCCTGTGCTAACATCCATCCAACTCGGAGACCCTTGTTTTACACTCAAAAACAACTATTCTACACCCCCGCTAACATCGATTTCGAGCGTTCTCTCAAAGGATGCTTTTCGACCGGCCAGTTTCCGGCCGAACATTACACGACGATGAAAAACGGCGCCTTGGGAACCAACCAAGAATGAGCTTTCAGGGGATATTGGCCAGCGCCGCACCCAGCAAAGAGACTGTTGTCACCGTCGGCGTCTTCGACGGCGTGCATCAAGGGCATAGGCATCTCTTGCGTCAGGTTGTGGAATCGGCCGGCAGTCAGTATATCCCCACAGTAGTCACTTTCTCTAACCGCCCCATAACAGTGCTCAATCCTGGCACTGAACCCAGCTACCTTACCACGGTCGACCAACGTGTAGACCTCATCAAACAGCAGGGAATCGAGTTAGTTGTGAGCCTCGAATTCACTCTAGAATTGGCCCAGGTGACCGCCGAGGATTTTTCCAAATTACTGGCGGGCCCTCTCAAGATGAAAGGACTGGTACTNGGTCCTGACTCAGCGCTCGGCAAGGATCGGCAAGGTGATTTGGAGTTCATGCAAAAGCAGGGCGAGCAACTGGGTTTCTGGGCCCGGTCAGTGGAACCCTTGGAGATTGAAGGCCAGCCGGTGAAAAGCCGACGGATACGTGAGGCAGTGGCCAACGGCAACATGGCTGCCTGCCCCGAACTGCTGGGACGGAACCACCACCTATCCGGAAAAGTGGTTGTCGGAGACCAGCGGGGTCGCACTTTGGGCTTCCCAACTGCCAACATCGACGTTGATGACCAACTGCTTCTGCCCGGTGACGGGATCTACGCGACCTGGGCCGTCATCGATGGTGAACGTCATAAGGCTGCTACCAGCATCGGAATNCGGCCAACGTTCGGTCTAAGCCAGCGGCTTGTAGAGGTTTTTGTCATGGACTTCAATGACGACCTTTATGGCAAGATTATTGGGATTGAGTTCATAAAGAAGGTTCGGGACCAAGAAAAATTCGATGGCCTCGATGCGTTGATCAAGCAGATAAAACAGGATGTGGACGANTGCCGTCAGATCCTAGACCAGAGCGCTTAAGATGGCCAGCCTCGGAAAGATGAACCCAGNAGACTTGGAATCGGTNATAGCCCGNGGCGTNAGCGAGATCATCTCCAAGCAAGAGTTCGTCCGTCTGATGCAGAGTGGCAAGCAGCTCCGCCTTAAGATGGGCTTCGACCCCAGCCGCCCTGACATTCATTTGGGCCACGTGGTCGGCCTTCGGAAACTTCGGCAGCTTCAAGAGCTNGGGCATCAAGTCATCTTAATAGTGGGTGACTGGACCGCCCAGATCGGCGACCCGAGCGGNCAGTCTGCAACTCGCACCATGCTCTCTCACGGGCAGGTNTTGGAGAATGCCCAGTCCTANCTCCGCCAGTTCTTCAAGGTAGTGGATCAGACCCGCGCTCAGGTCATCTACCAGAGTGAATGGTTCGGCAAGTTCGACNTGGCCAAAGTGATTGAGCTGACAAGCNGGTTCACCGTCGCCCAGTTCCTCCAGCGGGCCGATTTCGCTCAGCGTTTTGCCGAACAAAAACCCATCGCGATCACTGAACTGCTCTACCCGCTGCTACAGGCTTATGATTCGGTGGCCATCGAGTCCGATGTTGAGTTNGGTGGCACGGACCAGATGTTCAATCTGCTGGTTGGCCGGGAACTGCAAGGCATGATGGGCCAGACCCCTCAGCAGTGTTTCATGATGCCCATCTTGGTGGGAACAGATGGTGTCCAGAAGATGAGCAAGAGCCTGGATAACTACGTGGCGGTTGATGAATCGCCGGTGGACATGTATGGCAAGTTGATGTCCGTGTCCGACGACCAGATACTGTCTTACTTCGAATACCTGACCGATGTTCCCATGGGGGAACTGGCGGNNATGGCNACCGANCTAGCGAGTGACACTCTGAACCCCATGGAACCCAAGAAACGACTTGCCTGGGACGTAACCCGGCAGTTNCACNACGCCGNCGCAGCAGACNCNGCACAAGCCCATTTCGAAAGNGTGGTTCAGGGTNGGGACATTCCTGNTGATATTCCCGAAATGTCTCTCGGCGAACTGCGGAACCAGGGNGTCGCTGAAGGAACCGAAGTCAGGGTGGACGACCTGATGCTAGCGGCGGGTTTGGCCCCTAGCAAAGCGCAGGTCAAACGTCTCCTGTCACAGGGAGCAGTGGAGCGNATGCCCCAAGGCGGAGANCCTCTGCCAGTGACCGNCGGTGAGGCCGGCTNCTTGCTNCAANCTGGTGACCTGCTCAAGGTCGGAAAGCGCCGTTTCGTNCGNCTTACGGACTCCTAGGTCAGGTCNAAACAATGGCTTCTTCTCCTCAACTTGANCNCGTCATNGGCATCATGAAAGACATCAGGTCCAACCNCCCTGCTGACATCCNCGAGGCACGNGNAGTTCTGGACCAAGCNTTCNCCGTATACCCACCTGNATCTGACGTAACGATATTCGAGATTGATGCTGGTGGTGTTCCNTGCCAATGGATCACNGCCCCGGGCGTTCCCCAAGATCGGCTGNTNATATACCTCCACGGTGGGGCCTACGCTACATGTTCCCCAACCACCCACAAGGNTCTGATCTCACGGCTGTCNCTTGCGTCTGGAGCAGCGGCATTAGGAGTCGACTACCGGCTNGCCCCTGAATACCTTTTCCCAGCTGCCGTGGAAGACTGCCTTGCGGCTTACAACTGGGCGCTCGGCCANGGCTTCGAACCANGGAACATCGTCCTTGCNGGGGACTCAGCGGGTGGAGGGCTAGTGGTTTCCGTATTGTTGGCAGCGAGGGATTCCGCGCTACCGCTACCTGCCGCTGGAGTCTGCTTCTCCCCTTGGATAGACCTGGAATGCACAGGTAAGTCTATGTCAGTCAATGACCATTTGGATCCCTTCATCAAATACGAGGGTCTTTTTGCCCGTGCCAAGTCCTATCTGGGTAAATCCGACGCGAAACACCCTTGGGCATCGGCGTTGCACGCCGACTTGCACGGTCTGCCGCCTCTGCTGATACACGTTGGATCGGCTGAAACCTTGCTGGACGACTCTACCCGCCTGGCCATTTTGGCCAAGGATTCCGGTGTGGATGTGACCTTTAAGATTTGGGATGACATGGTCCATGTATGGCAGATCTTCGCTTCTGTTCTCCCTGAAGGCCAACAGTCCATAGACGAATCCGGAGAATTCATTCGTAGCAAGTTGGGTTAACGCTTTTTAGATGTGGGAGCGCTTCGTTGACACCCCATCGGCCTCTGCGTAGACTGAAATCCATCCCAGGTATCGAACCGGAGGTAGCCTTTGGACTCCCCTCAACACTTAGAGCAACTGCGGAAAGAAAGCGCCCGCTGGCGTGATAACCAAGACCCTTCCGCCCAGCGTAAACTCTCGTTCAAGACACCCTCACAGGTGCCGATAGAGCAGGTATACACGCCGGAAAATATCGCCGATGAGAGTTATCTTGCGAACCAAGGACTCCCGGGAGAGTATCCGTATCTGAGAGGTGTTCACGCCTCCGGATACCGTGGGCGCCTTTGGACCATGCGCATGTTCGCCGGGTTCGGCCTCCCTG
>NZUD01000037.1 GCA_002697005.1 Chloroflexota bacterium
GATAGTGCCTGCCAATACTGAGCCTGAGATGTCGAAGTTGACGGAAGCTTCGGCTCGAACCTTGGTGACATTCACCTTCATCAATTGAGAATTGAGAGTACCTCTCAATCTGGGTCATCTCTCAAAACAATATCGAGGTGGCGAAATAATGCAATGGAGCGGGCGTGGTGCCGTTGCCTCCGATGGTTTTGGGCTCGTCGCACATGATCCTGAAGCCGCTGACATTGACCCGACGGAGCATGTTGCCCAGGTCGTCTGCCTCGCATTCGATCACCATAGATCGGCTGCTCTGGCCAGTAGGTATCGGTTCGTAATTGGGCCTTGGTCCTGTTGTCATGGGGACCTCTTTGTTTTGATTGGCCTATTAAACGGTGAGACATCCTGAAGATAACACTCCGATTTCTATCGTCAATACTCTAGAAATTACGCTTGCCTATAAAACTGCCTCGGCTACTCGTTCCAGGTCTTCGTGGGCTGCCTTCTCATCCGTGGTGTTCAACATGTGGACCACTCGGTCTGCCCCGGCGTCGAAGAACCGGCGGTTCATATCTCGGTCATGGGGTGCGTCCCACATCGTTATGTTCAGCTTTGATGCGTCCCTCCCTCTTGCCGTCATCAGTTCCTCGATGTGTTTCCGAGCGCCGGACAGCTTATCCGGATCTTGGTACTGGGAGGTATTGCGAGCTCTGGGTAGCCAGCCGTCGCCGTAGTTAGCGATACGGCGGGCGGCAGCTTCGAGCTCGCCGCCGACGAAGATGGGGGGATGGGGCTTCTGCACAGGCTTGGGGTCGCAGACCAAGGGCGGAAAATCGACGTATTCACCATGGTATTCGGTAATTTCGGTAGTCCACAACTTCTGCATGACGTCTAGATATTCCCGCGTCTGCTTCCAACGGTGAGGGAAGTCTACCCCAAGAATCTCGGACTCTCCTTTGAGCCAGCCGGCACCGATACCAAAGAGAAACCGGCCATTGGAAATGTGGTCTAAAGTGGCCACTTCTTTTGCCAGCCGGATGGGATTTCGCTCTGGAACGAGGCATATGCCGGTGCCCAGCTTGATCTTCTTAGTTATCGTAGCTGCCGCGGCTAGAAATAAAAGTGGGTCTATGATCTGGTTGATGCCGCCCTCGGCGTAGAACTTGGGGATGCCACCCTGGCGGCCGGTGGCCGGCGCAACCTTGAAGTCTATCGGAACTATCCCGTGCTCAGGCGCCCAAAGGGACTCGAATCCAAATTCTTCAACCCTGCGCGCCAGGTCCGTGGTATTGAAATCGTGCCGGGTCATTAACAAAGCAATGCCGATATCCATGACTCTCCTAGTGGTTTGGTGGTTCTGTGACGGCCAGTTATCTAAAGATGAAAATAAGAGTCCTCCTCTACGCACTGTAAAGGAGGACTCTTAAAATCGTCGGCAGATTTTCAGGGCGCTAGGGGAATAGTTGCTCGCCGGTTTCTGAATCTGTCACAGTGATTGCTGCAACCGGACAATTTTCCGCAGCTTCCAAAATCAGTTCCTCGGTATCGCCGTCGGGATTGGCAGATTGTGCTTGCCTTTCAGCGTTCAGTTCAAAGGCCTTCGTGGCTATGGTGATGCACATTGCATTGCCCACGCAGACATCGTGGTCAACAGATACCGAAATCTTTCTTGCCATGGTGTTTAAACTCCGCAGATAGAGTGTAGTGGCCCGTATGAGTGATTTGGCTAAGCATCCTGTGGCTCCGGGCGTCTTATCAGGCTCTTCGACCTAGTAAAACGCCTGAGATGAAGCCCAGTTTCCAAGTTGGGCGCATTCTATCAGTGGGTTAATAGACGGTCAACTGAATCAGGTCAGGCGTAAACCATTGACGAGAGAACGGAACCGTCGGAGATTCAGCGGTGCTTGGCGGTGGTAAGAGGACTTCGGTCCATCAGTTGGTGCTTCCGACCGTTGACCATCAGATTGGCGGTCATCTCGGCCAAGACGGCCGCCATTAGGAACCCGTCGGTGCTGGGCACGGCGAGGTAGATTCCATCTATTCCAGGCAGAGCGCCGATGATTGGCATGCGGCCTGGTGTAGAGGCCGCAAAAGCAGCGATGTTTTCAACGCCGGTCGGCACAAATCCAGGAAGTATCTTCACCACCTGCTCTAATAGCCAGCGCTTTGAATCTGAAGACGGTCGAGAATCGAACCCATCAGGGTCAAACCGGCTTCCAGCGTGGATTAGCCCGTCTTTGCGGCAAACTATGTTGACACCATTCCATCGGATGGCGCAGTTCAAAGGAGCAGCAGTTCCCAGACCCAGGTGCAACTTCTGCAGTCCGTATGGCTCCACCGCTAGGTCATAGCTCAGCCAATCTGACATCGCTTTCAATGTCCAGGCGCCCGTCGATAGGACGACCGAAGAACACTCGAGAGTGGCTCCACCTTGGAGTTTGACTCCTTTTATTCGGCCTCCGGCAACGACGAGACCCTCGGCTTTTGTCTTTCCGTGAAGTGACACACCCTCAGCCTCGGCTGCCTTTGATAACGCCGCCATTAAAAGCTTGGGGTCCATTTGAATGCAGTCATGGTGGAGCATCCCGCCAGTGATAGATTCCGAGAGACGGGGCTCTAGCTTGCGCGCCGCATAGCCGTCCACCCATTCGGCCCGAAGGCCAGCAGCGGTCACGTCGACCAATATACGACGGACTTCACGTTCTTCGATCTCATCGGTGGCCGCATATAGGTATTGAACATCTTGGTCCCGATAATCTATTCCGCTGGCCTCATTGATATGGGGCAGGTGTTTACGCCAGAGGGCAAGGCTCTCCGCGCCCAAAGCGATCTTGTAGGAGTCATCATCGCCTGAGGCAGGCTGAACGTTGCCCGCGGAATTGCCGGTTGCTCCAGAGCCGGGCCCTTCCTGGTCGATTAGGGTCACTGGAACACCCATGGCTGCCAGACGGTAGGCGGTGAAGCAACCGACGGCTCCGCAACCGATAACGGCGACGGTCCCGTCTGCAATTTGTGGGGAGCTGGTCATGGGCTGTTCCGTTCTTGAGTTCAGGTTCCTAGGTTGGCCCTAAGGCGAGCTGACGTCGATGACCACCTTTCCGACTGCGCCTCGCTCCACAGCCAGATGGGCGTCGCTAAGTTGTTCAAGAGAGAAGTGAGGCCCTGCGAGAGGAGAGAGCTTGCCATGTTCCAGCCAGGCGGTGATATCGGCTACGGCAGCGTCTTTGGCAGGCTCAGGCATATCGTANACCAACACCATTCGCGTGGTGACGTTGGTGGAATTGAACTTGAGCGGAACGGTAGGTGCCGTAGAGNTCCCTGCAGAATAGACAGCGAGCACGCCTGAACTCTTGAGTATTCGCTGGCTNACCTCAAAGTTGGCTGCCATATCGACTTCAACTATNTGGTCTACACCAGCGCCTTCTGTGAGGTCGAGGATCTTTTCAACNGTGTGCCCTTCGCGGTAGTTGATGATATGGTCCGCTCCGGCCGCCAACGCAATCAGACTTTTCTCGTCCGAGCTGACGGTGCTGATCACGGTAGCGCCGCCTAATTTTGCTTGCTGGATTGCGTAGTGGCCGACAGCCCCTGCTCCGCCAGGCACCAGCACGGTCTTCTCGGAGACCGGCCCATCGGCAAACACACAGCGGTGGGCGGTCATCGCCGGAACACCCAAACCNGCTGCCGCCGCGAAATCTGTGTTATCGGGAAGCGGGACGGCGTGGCTGCTGGGCTGCACCGTGTACTCTGCGCCGGTGCCGAAAGGCCGCCTGAATTGGGATTCAAATAGCCAGACCCTTTCCCCGACTCGAGAATGGTCAATCCCGGAACCCACCATGTCGATGACNCCAGCCCCATCCTGATTGGGGATGATCCTAGGAAATTCAATCTTGTTGGTTATTCCCTGGCGACGCTTCCAGTCGGATGGGTTAACGCCCGAGGTGACAACCCGGACTCTGACCTCGCCCGGACCTGGTCGAGGGTCGGCCATGACCCCGAATTCCAGGATATCAGCGTCGCCATTCTGCTCATACCAAACAGCTTTCATGACTGACTACCGGTTGGCGAAGTCGGACTTGGCCTGGTCGATGGCCTTGACTCGTCCCGCGCCCAGCACTTCCTGGTGATCGAATGCCCACTGATTGGAGGCGGCTGTGCTGAGTGTCGTTCCTTGGAACTGGGGCATGACGTACCGNGCAAGAAGCTCAAAGCTGTGCATCACTTGCTCACGCTGAGCCCAGTCGATGGTCTGGACCATGAAGCCACCGAAGCCACCGCTCCGTTCTTCCAACTTGCGGATGCCTGCAATGCAGTCGTCAGGGTCACCGATAATCCAGGAACCGTTATCAATCATGGCATCAATNATCTTTTCCTGTGGCCCGTCTATGACTGGGGGTCGGCCCATGGTGTTCTCGAAATATTCCCCCTGATAACGGCCGGCCCCGATTCGGGCTTGTTCGATAGCTTCTTTCCGAGTCTCAGCGACATGCACAGGAATAACCAACCGCCAGTCGTCACGGTTCATCACCTTGTTATGCTCGGCGGCTGATTCCTCGGCCATGGCCCACAGCGCACCTAAGTCAGACTCCGGAGCACCTGGNTCGCGGGGCCGTGTGATAGTCAGTACGGGCGCTCCATATTTGCCAGCCAGGGCGACTCCGGCTGGAGACTGAACGGACGCCACGGCGATGGGCATGTGGGGCTTGGTGTAAGGGCGGAGTTGGAGCATNGCCTCGTTTAGTTCGAACCAGTCGCTTTTGACGGTGATGGGCTCGGTCTCGGTCATNAGACGGAGCACAATACCNAGCGCCTCATCCATACGTTGGCGTTGTACAGTCGGATCGATGCCCAGCATATAGGCGTCTCCAGGCAGNGCGCCAGGCCCAACCCCCATCATCACGCGTCCGTGGCTCATATGGTCGAGTTGGACCATTCGGTTGGCAACCATGAATGGATGGTGGTAGGGCAAGCTGATTACACCGGTGCCCAACTTGATGTGTTTGGTGCGGTCGGCGGCTACAGCCATGAAAAGTTCAGGGGAGGAGATAGTCTCCCAGCCAGCGCTGTGATGCTCGCCGATCCAGGCTTCGTCGTAGCCCAAGTTGTCAAGCCATTGGACCAATTCCAGGTCACGGTCGATTGCCAACGTGGGGTTTTCGCCAACCCGGTGGAAAGGTCCCATAAATATTCCAAATTTCATCCGCTCTGGTAGAGCCATGTTTCTGTACTCTCCTCATCGTTTAACCCTCGGAAACCCTGTGAAAACCGGAACCTGTAGACATAGACAGAGCTGAGGGCAATTGAGGGCATTATAGACGNAAGCACAGCGCAATACCAACGATTAGATCGGTTCGTATATTGACTCCGTACGTTGCCGGTAGTACTCTACTGCGTGCCTTTANCCAATAGGGCAGCCGGACAGGCAAACCGGCCNGGAATTCGAGAATAATTTGGGAGGACTATTCATGCCGTATGAAGGACTGATAGCCGAAACTGTACTTATCAATGGACATGAAGGAACCCAGATTGATGCCTACCTGGCCCGGCCTTTGGGCGCGGGCCCTGTTGGCAGTGTGGTTCTGATTCATCACATGCCCGGTTGGGATGCCGCCTCCAAAGAAATGGCGCGTAAGCTNGCGTACAACGGCTTCGCCACGATCTCCCCTAACTTGCATTTCCGCGAAGGCAAGGGTTCGCCTACAGAGAACAGCACCAGNATTCGNGAAGCTGGCGGTATGCCGGACGTCCGCACCATGGGTGATGTCGCGGCCGCAAGGGATTACCTGCGCAGCTTGCCTTACGTCAACGGAAAGGTCGGCCTTATCGGCTTTTGCTCGGGNGGACGCCAGACTTACTTGGGCGCCTGCACTCTGGANAATATAGATGCCGCAGTCGACTGCTGGGGTGGCGGAGTAACCAAGGGCAACGATGAACTGACCCCTGCTATGCCAGCCTGGCCAATCGACTTTACCGANGGACTGAANTGTCCGATGCTGGGGCTATTTGGTGAAGAAGACGGAAGACCGTCACCTGCCGACGTGGCCGAAACCGAGGCGGAGCTGAAGCGCCTGGGCAAGGATTATGACTTCCACATGTACCCTGGCGCCGGCCACGGATTCTTCGCTGTTGACCGGCCGAGCTATCATCAAGAAGCAGCTACCGACGGCTGGGAAAAGGTGATTGCTTTTTTTGGAAAGCACCTCAGCTAAGCGGCAAAACACCTGGATGGCGTAAAACGGGCTGCCGTCTGGCAGCCCGTTTTTTCATCTGAGCAACAGGCTCTATCGTTTCGACGGCTGGTGTAGTTATGGAATCCACCTGATAAAGCCCGTTATTTGTGGATTATATAACCGTCTTATTACAGCGGAGTCTGAAGTGGAATCTCTGGACCAGACAGGTATACAGAGGTTGCGAAATCTGTCGTTCCATCGGATTATATATCCAGTATTCTCTTTTCCGTTTACCGGAAGAAAGAAACGGCGAACTATGAGGAGTGAACATGGCCGAGATTGTATTGGGTCTAGGGACTTCCCACAGTCCGATGTTGAGCTTGCCGGGCGACATGTGGGGCGATTACGCAGCTCGTGATAAGGGCAACCCCATGCTGCTGTCCCTTGAAGATGGCTCAACCAAGACCTACGACGAACTTCTCGCAAAGGCCGACCCAGCCATTGCTACCAGACTTACCACGGAGAATTTCCAGGCCCAATACGACGCCTGCCAAAGGGGCATATTGGCTTTGGAAGAAGCAATGGTCGAGGCCGATCCGGACGTGGTTGTGATTGTTGGCGATGATCAGGAGGAGCTTTTCTTCGACGACAATATGCCCATGTTCTCGATCTACTGGGGTGACTCGATGCGACTGACGCCACGGGGCATGGGTGACGGCGCTTCTCCCGCAACAAAAGCTTCTATGTGGGGTTACGGCACAGAGGAGATGGACGTTCCTGTGGACTCGGCGTTGGGTCTACACCTGATTGAGAGCCTGATCGAAGACGATTTCGACATCGCCCACGCCCGCTACATTAACTATGAGGCCGGCGGGACCGTAGGGCCCATCGGTTATCTCAACGCTCCTATAGTCACAGAGAACAGGCATCAGGCCATGCCTCATGCTTATTCCTACGTGGTCAAACGGATTATGAACAATCGGATTAGGCCCATAGTGCCTGTGTCGCAGAACACCTTCTATCCGCCTAACCAGCCCACTCCTAGGCGATGCTACAATTTGGGCAAGTCCATGGCCAAGGCGATTAAGGACTGGGACACCGACAAGAAAGTCGCGGTGGTTGGTTCTGGAGGCTTGAGCCATTTCCTAGTGGACGAAGAGATTGACCAACTTGCCCTCAAAGGCATGAAAGAAAAAGACGGCGAGGCTTTGGCCGTGTTGCCCCGCTACCGCCTGAACTCAGGCAGTTCTGAGATACTTAATTGGATCACCGCGGCAGCTGCTTGCGAACATCTGGACATGGACGTAGTGGAATATGTCCCAGTCTACCGGTCGCCTGCTGGCACTGGTGGCGGATGGGGATTCGCAATCTGGAAGTAACCCAACTTTCTATCTTTAGTTTTCACCTACCGAGGTTTCACACATGGCACAGGTCCCCCGCGATGAATGGGTGACGTTGGATGGCTTGAGTTTTCATTGCCTTGATTGGGGCGGGTCCGGACAAACTCTGCTGCTGCTTCACGGCCTAGCCTCCACCTGCCATATCTGGGACATGGTTGCACCGATCTTGGCGCAAAACCACAGGGTACTAGCCCTGGACCAGCGGGGACATGGTGAGACTGATAAACCCACCTACGGTTTCGATTTTGCCTCGGTGACCCAAGATGTTATCGGTGTGATAGACCATTTCGGGGGAGATGCCCCTGTTGTGGTAGGACACTCTTGGGGAGGCAGCGTTGCCTTGGAACTTGCTGTGCGTGCACCGAAGGCGGTGAAGGGCATGGCCTGGGTCGACGGCGGTATGATTAACGCCTCGGCTCGTTACCCGACAGTCGAAGATGCCAAGTTCGAAATGTCTCCACCAGACTTTAGCGGCGTCACGGTTGAAAGTTTTATGGAACGCGTCCGCACCCGGCATCAGGGCGCGGGAATGGCCCCTGGTTCCCACGACGTGGTCATGGCCAATTTCGAGGTGCAGGGAGACAACACTATCAAGGCCCGTTTAACCCGAGCCAATCACCTGCGAATCATCGAGGCCCTTTGGGACCACCATCCCACTGATCTGTATCAACAAGTGCAATGCCCTGTGTTAATCATGCCCGCCCGCCAACAGACCGACTTGTCTACTCAAGAGAGAGGGCAAAGGCGGCTAATGTCAGTGGATGAGGCAGAACAACAACTTCCTAACAGCAAGACAGTTTGGTTGGAGAACAGCATCCATGATGTGCCGATCCAAAGGCCGGGGCTGGTTGCTGATTTGATAAAAAGCCACGTAGCTGACGGATTCTTCGGATAAGCCCGGATTAGTATCTCTCGTTCCAGCGAAGACTGTAATCCGGTAACATTTCTCGGAACAGAGCTTAGGCTGACTCAGCTAATTTGGAACCTGGCGAAGCCAGGATGACGGGAAAGGCCTTTGGTAAAGCTTGGAGTGATATAAAACATGGCCCAAGTAGACTATTCGCCCCTGGACACCCCCAGTATTTCCATGAACTCGTTCTATCCTCGGCAGGGTTGGACGCCGCCTGCTGAGGGCGTTCAGGACTATACGATAAATGTCGGGGACGATATAGGGCTCTCCTGCCGGTTCTTTCCCGCAGGTACCAGCGCTCCTACCATCTTGTTCTTCTATGGGAATGGGGAAACGGCCATTGATTACAACTCTATAGCGCCGTTGTATAACCAAATCGGGGTCAATTTCTTTGTCGCGGACTACCGTGGATACGGCAAGAGCGGCGGCTCTCCTTCGTTCACGACAATGCTCTCCGACGCCAACACTGTGCTCGAAGCCATGCATATTGTGTTGGGGGCTAGTGGCTACAACGGTCCGATCTTCGTCATGGGCCGGTCCATGGGGCGACATTCCGCCTTCGAATTGGCCGCCAAAGAGGAACCGCGCATCAACGGTGTAATCATCGAGAGTGGACGCCCCAGCCTGGGCCAGTTCACTGGCGGATTGGACCCTCAGTTGGCTTCAGACCTGGAAAATGCTTATCAGGCCAAGGCGGCGTCCATTGCCATTCCGGTGCTGGTAATTCACGGAGAGGTGGATGCCATCGCACCCTTGGAACATGCGGAAAACATGTTCCGGGATTTTGCCTCCAGCAAAAAGAAGATGGTAATGATTCGGGGTGCGGGCCATAACGACCTGCTATTCAAGGGGATAGACGAGTATTTCACGGCCATCAGGGACTTCATATTTAACTAGCGGACCACTGGTGCTTCAGGACTCTAAAGCTTAGGTTACCATGCCAATGGTCCGTGAAGAATTCGTTCTACCGGAGTTGCCCTTTTCCCCGGGTGCCTAGCTTCTCTAACGCCCTGGCTGACGCCCGATTCTCCGCTATACGCCACGGTGATATCTGGTGCAGCCCCATTTGGTTGAAGCCATAGGTGACCAAATCGGCAGCGCCCTCCGTTGCGTAACTCTGTCCCCGGCACTCCGGCGTGATCTTGTATCCGATGTCGGTTTCCCAATCGTTCTCGGGCTTGCGCCGAATAACAGCATTGCAGATCAATACACCGCTCACTCTGAGTGTAACAGCCAACCGAAATCGCCGGCTTGGCGACTCAAGCTACTCGCACGGGGACCATTGTACGCATTCTTTAACACGATATCCCGTGCGCGTGAGGAAGGGATAGAATTACAGATAGCGAGGGTCTTACCGGTAAATCAGCACAGCATGCCAATCATCCAGTATGGATTCACGCAGTAACAACCGTTCAGTTATTATGTCTTTATTACGCTGGGCTCTTTTGACAGACTCTACGCCGGGTTCTAGCATATCGTAGCCGCGGTTCTGACGGCTTACTTATTAGGAGACTGAAAAATGGAAGCAACCTGTGTGACCCACGTTGGCGTGTGTGTCCGGGACATGTCAGAGTCACTGAAATTCTACCGGGACGCTTTGGGTATGAAAGTTATCGGTGAGAAGCTCACCGACATTACAGAAGGCGGGACTCAAATCGCACGTCTGGACAACTATGCACTCGAGCGCAACACCCGCCATTGGGTGAGCCTGGCCTACGGAGAAGGCCTGACTCCCACCTTGACGCTGACCAGTCACCCTGGTGAAAAGTCGGATGGAGGGCCCATACTCCTTGACCAGGTGGGCATAAGCCACATATCCTTTGGCGTCGCCGACGTGGCCAGCTTGGCCAACGAATTGGAGGCTAAAGGGTACGAACTTGCCGGATCCCGGGAGTCATACACTAGCGCTAGCGGTGATATAACGAGCATATACGTTCGCGACCCCGATGGCATTTTGGTGCAGTTCAACAACCCGTAACTAACACACGGAAATGTAGATAAGGAAAAGAAACAATGGTTAAGATGACTGGCGGCCAGGCTTTGGCAAAATCCCTCTACCGCGAGGGTGTTCGGGTGATATTCGGACTGCCCGGGGTACAGCTATACCACATGATGGATGGCCTGTATGACGAGCCGGGCATCCGATTCATAACTGTTCGTCACGAGCAAGCCACCGCCTATATGGCCGACGGGTATGCCCGGGCCAGTGGTGAAGTCGGAACCGCACTGATGGTACCTGGACCCGGACTTCTGAACGCATCTTCTGGAATCTCTACCGCCTATTCCGCGTCTTCTCCAGTACTGGTGGTTTCAGGTCAGATCGAGCGAGATGAGATTGGCGGCGACCGAGGCATGC
>NZUD01000038.1 GCA_002697005.1 Chloroflexota bacterium
CCTAAGAAAACCTCCTCGGAAGTGGCGATGTCAGGCAGGCAGGCTAATACGATATCGCACTGCCGGGTGACTTCCGCCGAGGATGTGGCGGCAGTTGCCCCGGCCACTGCAATATCTTGGACCTTAGGCCGGCTCCGGTTGTGGACCGTCAGGTCTAAGCCGGCCTTTAGCAGGTTGTAGGCCATGGGCAGACCCATGCGCCCTAAGCCGATAAATCCTATCTTCTGGTTAGTCATGGTATGCCTTCAAGCGCGACGTTCGTTCTCCCATATGCAGGAAAACGAACGTTTAGTCTAGGCTAGGTTAAACGCCCAGGTCTTTAGATACTTGATCAAAGACTTTGTCCATGATGGTGACCAAGTCGTCCACCTCGTTGGAAGTGATGCACAGCGGCGGAGCGACGTTCATACGGTCACCACCGCGCAGCAGCAGGCCGTTCTCGGCGAAGCCTTGAGTTATTCGGTTGGCCAGGTCAGCCGATGCGGGGAAGTACTCTTTGGTCTCCCGGTCAGCAACGATCTCGATGCCGCAGAACAGCCCAAGGCCTCGGACATCGCCAATCATCTTGTATTTGTCCTTCATCTCTTTGAGGCCGTCCAACAGGTACGCACCCTGTTTGGCCGCGTTGGCGACCATACCCTCGTTCTCCATGATCTCGATGTTCTTGAGGGCAGCAGCGGCGGCAACGGGGTGGCCGCCGAAGGTTATAACGTGCTTGAAGGATGCTTTAGGGCTACCAACGAAGGCGTCGGATACCTCTCCGCGGGTGATGCAACCTCCCATGGGGATGTACCCGCTGGTTATGCCCTTGGCTACAGTCATCATGTCCGGCACTACGCCCCAATGCTCGGTGGCAAACATCTTGCCGGTGCGACCGAATCCGGTGATCACCTCATCGGCCACCAGCAAGACACCATACTTGTCGCAGATCTCTCGCAATCGAGGCCAGTAATTGTCGCCGGGAACCACGCAACCAAGAGGACTAGATATGGGTTCGGCGAAGACGGCACCGATGGTCTCCGGGTCCTGAAACAGCATCATATCCTCGACGGCGTTGACGCACAGTTCCGCGCACTCTTCCGGGGTCTGGCCACCGTACTCGCAGCGATAAGGCAAGGGCTGAGGTACGTGGAAGACACCAGGCATCAATGGTTCGTAATCGAGTTTGGGATAGAGATGCGACCCGCCCAAAGCCAATGCACCCATGGTTGCGCCATGGTATGAGCCCTTACGGCTGATGAACTTGGTACGGTTGGGCTCACCCACCCTCTTGAAGTAGGCGCGGGTCAGTTTAAGGGCCGTTTCCACAGCTTCTGAACCACCACTGGTGAAGAAAGACCGCGTCATGTCGCCAGGCGCGATCTGGGAAATCTTCTCGGCGAGTTTGATCGTCGGCTCGGTCGTGGTGCCTAGCGGCATATAGGTCAGGCCGAGCATCTGCTCGTAGGCGGCGTCAGCAATCTCTTTGCGCCCGTAGCCNACGTTCTTNAGCCACAGACCTGACATNCCATCGATGGACGTGTTACCAAGGGCATCGGTTACGTGGACACCTTCACCGCTCACGAAGATGGTCGGATCACCCTTCTCGGCCATATCGGAGGGCTCTCTCAGATACACCCACAGGTGCTCGAGGGCGGATTCTTGAAGGCTTTTTACTTCTGACGCGGAGTGGGTTGTCATNAGGCTCCTTTAAAAGCTGACCGATGTCAGCTATCACGTTCAGTTTTGGACTGCTGNAATAACGACTTCGGCCAACATCTCCATGATTGGTCGGAGTTGGGACTGATCTCGGGTGTTTGGGGAGATGAGCAGACGATCCAGTCCCATCTCTTGGTACTTTTGCGACCGCTCTAGAATCTCTTCCGGGTCTTCGCCCAGGGAGTACCGGTCGTGGTTGTGGGTACTGCCGATGGCAGCACTGACAGATACAGATATATCTGACGGGTCACGGCCTGCTTTAACGGCCTGTTCTCTTAAATAGTCCATACCCTCGGCTAGGGCTTCAGGTGAGAGGGCCGTGGGGTGCCAGGTGGTGCCGGACCGGGCGGCCCTGCGGATGGCTGCCCGGCTGGTACCGCCGATNACTATTGGGATGTGCGGCTTTTGCACCGGTTTAGGGGTGAACTTCATGCCTGAGAAGCTATGGTACTTGCCTTTGAAGCTTGGGTCCTCTTTGGTCCAGAGCTCCTTCATGATGGCGATGGTCTCGTCGCTGATGGCGCCACGTTCGACGAAGGGACTCCCCATAGCCTCTAGTTCTTCTTCGATCACTCCCACGCCAACCCCAAGCATCAACCGGCCTTTAGACAAGACATCCAACGTCGCAGCGACTTTAGCCAAGCGAATGGGGTTGTGGTATGGGAGAACAAGCACACTGGTTCCCAGTCCTATGGATGTGGTTTTGGCAGCCACATAGGTAAGCATGGTCAATGGCTCATAGTAGGGCTTGTCACCGATGCGGTCGTAAACGTAACTGACGTTGAANACGTGCTCGCTAGCCCAAACAGAATCATAACCCAGTTCTTCTGCTCGGACTGCCAAGTCGACCACCCCTTGGGCATCTTCCATGCCCTGGTTGTTGGACAGAGAATAAGCGATCTTCAAATCAGGCTCCTATAGACCCAGGTCGTCCAACAGTGTACATCCGCCGCAAAGTGTCCACAAATCTCACGCCATCCTTCACTCNAGCTTGAAGCNGATTNCCGATTCCGATAAGCTGANCGCTNGAATCTGTCAGCTGNACGTAANGGAGTAACCACATGGCCACCACGGCGGCGACACGTGTACACGCATCAGAACGGGGAGANATCGAAAACGAGTTGAAACTTCGCGTCTCCGGCGAGGTNCGGTTCGACCCTTTCTCAAGGGTTCTGTACAGCACCGACGCCAGTATCTACCAGATGGAGCCGGTAGGTGTGGTCATCCCTCGTAACGTGGAAGACGTCCTGGCCGTTATCAACGTCGCCAATGAGAATAGTGTTCCTGTGCTGCCCAGGGCCGGCGGGACCAGTCTGGCCGGACAGACAGTCAACCATGCCATTGTCACCGATTTCAGCAAGTACTTGAACCAGATCATGGAGGTTAACCAAGAAGAGCANTGGGCACGGGTCCANCCNGGCATCGTNNTGGANNANNTNAACCGNCAGCTNNTGNCCNNTGGCCTNATGTANGCNCCAGACCCNACNACGNCCAGTCGGGCATGCGTCGGGGGTGGCGTGGGCAACAATACGTGCGGCGCGCACTCCGTGATCTACGGCAAAACCCTGGACCACATCAAGGAAGTGGACGTTATCCTCTCTGACGGCACCCAGGCCCACTTCATGCCCCTGGAAGCACGGGAACTGGAGGCAAAACTAAGCGGCTCCGGATTGGAATCGGACATCTACCGGGGAGTGCGGAGACTAGCCCAGGAGAACGCGGCCGAGATTGAGGCCCGCTACCCCAACATAATGCGGAGGGTCAGCGGCTACAACCTGGACGAATTCCTCACCGACTCCCCCTTCAACATGACGAAGATGGTGGTCGGTTCAGAAGGCACTCTTTGCGTGGTAACCGAAGTCAAGATCAACCTAGTGCCACGGCCCACCATGACTGCATTATCGGTCGTCCACTTCCCGGACATCTTCGGCGCATCCGAAGCGGTCAAAGACATCCTGGATCACGAGCCCTCATCTATCGAGATCATGGACAACAACGTGCTGGAACGCTCCAGGTCATCCACTGGCCTGGGTTCCAACATGGCTTTCATAGAGGGGACTCCGGGCGCCATATTGGTTGTTGAGTTCTACGGCGAATCGGAAGCTGAACTAACCGACAAGTGCAACAAGCTGAAGGATGACATGGCTCGCCGCGGCCACGGGTACGCCACCGTCAACATGCTAGACCGGGCATCCCAGGCCAGCGTCTGGGCAGTACGGAAGAACGGGCTGGGCCTGCTGATGAGCATGCACGGCGACGCCAAGCCGCTGCCCTTCGTCGAAGACACGGCGGTGGACCCGGAGAATATGGGCGCGTTCGTCCGCCAATTCGATGAGATCGTACGAAACCACCAGACCGAGGCTGCCTACTACGGCCACGCCAGCGTTGGCTGCCTGCACATCCGCCCGGTGGTAAGCCTGAAGAACCAAGATGGCGTGGACAAGATGATGTCCATCGCCGACGAGATTAGCGACCTGGTCAAAGCTTTCGGCGGGTCGCTTAGTGGCGAACATGGCGATGGCATAGTCCGGGGCGTGTGGAACGAGAAGATGTTCGGCCCTGAGATCTATAAGCTGTTCCAGGACCTGAAGGGGACGTTCGACCCCAACGGCATCATGAATCCCAACAAAATCATAGACTGTCCGCCCATGGACCAGAACCTGCGCTACGGGCCCGACTACGGTGCCCCATCGCTCGCCACCAAGTTGGACTTCTCCATCGACACCGATTTCGCTGGAGCGGTTGAAATGTGCAACGGCATGGGAGCCTGTCGCCAGCACGTAGGTACCATGTGCCCGTCTTATGTGGCAACCAGAGACGAAGAACATTCCACCAGGGGCCGCGCTAACCTGCTGCGGGCCGCGCTTTCCGGCAAACTGCCGGAAGGGACAATGACCAGCAAACGGCTTTGGGAGGCCATGGACCTATGCCTGGAGTGTAAAGGCTGCAAATCCGAATGCGAATCCGGAGTGGACATGGCCAAGCTCAAGTATGAGTTCTTGGACCAATACCACCGGGTCAACGGAACGCCGTTCCGGAACCGGATCTTCGGTCACATCAACCGAGTCAGCGTCTGGGGCAGCCGGATGGCTCCTATCTCCAACTTGTTGGCCAGTAACCCCATCGGCAAGATGATGTCCCAAGTGGTGCTAGGTATCCACCCCAAACGAAACCCGCCCAAGTTTGTCCGGCAGACTTTTGCCAAATGGTTCAAGAAGAGAGAGGCCACAAACGCCCAAGCCACAGACACCGTTATACTGCTGAACGACACATACATGAACCACAATTATCCTGAAATCGGGAAAGCCGCCGTAGCGCTNTTGGAGGCCGCTGGCCTCAAGGTNGTCTTATCAGAGACNGTTTGCTGCGGNCGGCCAATGATTTCCAAGGGNATGTTAGATGACGCCACGGCCAACGCAGCGACCAACATAAACCAGTTGTACGGCTACGCCGAAGCGGGCGTCCCTGTCATCGGCTGCGAGCCCAGCTGCCTTCTGACCTTCCGGGACGAGTATCCGCAGTTAGTCCGTGATGAGAAAGCCCGAAGAGTGGCCGAGAACACATACATGATCGATGAGTTCTTGATAAAGCTCCATGAAGACGGAAACCTGGCCATGAACATGAGCAAGCTGGAGAAGAAGGTGCTATTCCAAGCCCACTGTCACCAGAAGGCTGAGATGGGCACGGCCACCTCTTTGGCGGCCCTGAGATTGGCTCCTGGCTATCAGGTAGAGTTGATCAACGCCGGTTGCTGCGGCATGGCAGGGTCATTCGGTTACGAGAAAGAGCATTACGACCTGTCTATGAAGATCGGCGAAGAGGCCCTGTTCCCCGCCATCCGCGCCAAGGACGAAGACTGGGAGGTTGCAGTAATGGGTGTCTCCTGCCGCCAGCAGGTAGAAGATGGCACCGGCCGCAAACCACGGCACTTGGTGGAGGTACTGGCTGACGCACTCGGGTAGCTAGATTTTAGGCCAGATGCAGAATCCCCCCTGCTCGCAAATAGAAGGCCACCCGGTTGGGCGGCCTTTTTGTTGCGGTGGTTGAGGTCGGCGCTACTGGGCTTGTCTTTCAGAGTTGGTGACGGTGCCGAACAACCCTGAATATTGTCCCTAGCGTTGAAACGTCAGCTGGATGTAGCTGCAACTCCTAACTAACACTCTCCCATTTGCATGAGTCGGCCTTCTCGCCATCCCACCTGCCCGGCGCGGACAGTTAAGTAAGTGTCCAAGCGGACATTCCCGCCCTGTGAATGGCCTGCCGAGTCAATCCATTTGAAGCTGCCTTCACGCATGTCAAACACGGCGGCATCGCCGGACATCCCGACACCCAGTGAGCCGATGGAGTCACTCAAATCCAGAACTTTGGCTGGNGTACTAGTACTGGCCGCTACGGCGTCGTTCAGGGGCATGCCCATGGCGTGGAATTTGCTGACCAGATCGTTCATCTTATAGACGGTCCGGTCCGGCGGCGGGTTATGAATATCTGTGCTGATGGTGTGAGGGAATAGCCCTTGCTGCATAGCGGCCTGAGCAATCTCAACGTCACAGTGCACTCCAGCGTGGGCTACATCCATGATGACGCCCCGGTCTACCGCTTCCTTGACCTGGGGTTTAATCTTGAGGTTTCGGTCNAAGATNTTCTCGGGNAGGCCATTAAAAGCGTGGGTGCTGATATCNCCAGGGCCCAGGAACTCNAGGACNTCGGAAAGCGCAATAGGGGTACCCGAGACATGGACCATCAAACGAGTACCGGACTGGTCTGCCACTGCCCTGGCGGCTCTCATGGCTTCGTGGGCGTTCCAGGCGGCTACTGCATTGAAATGCATGCGNACNTTAACTCCAAGACAGAAACCGGGATTCTTCTTGATCGCTTCTGCGGTNGCGTCCACGTCAATCATGCGCATGTCGTGGAGTCCGCCTAGGAGCAACCGGTTGTTGGCCAGTCCCACTCCGCTCACATGCAGAAATGCCAGCANGCGAGTGCGGTGGGCGGGGAAGACNTAGTCCCGCATGGCCTCGTAATTGACGAACCCGGCGCTCCCTGCGTCGATCCCAGTGGTAGTACCGGAAGACAGACATATCTCGTCTGGATGAACTGATGTTGGGTTGCCGCCGTGATAAAAGTGGCCGTGGAGGTCAATTAGACCAGGGGTGATCAGCTTGCCGGTGACGTCTACAGAGTTGGCTGATTTCGCCACGTCTATACGCTCAGCTACTTCGGCCACAAGCCCATCTTTGAAAGCTATATCACGGCGTCCATCAATGCCCTGGGCCGGGTCAAGGATGTTTCCTCCNGTGAGCAGCAGGTCATAAGCAGGTGCGGTGGTCATTGTCTTCTCACTCGATCAAAATTAATGCAACGACTATTGCGAAGGNCCATCGGCGTCCGGGTTCTCCCAGCCGAGCTGGACATTAGGCTCCGGNGCTTCCGAGTATTCCACTCGCCTTAGCCGGGGATAAACCTGGGTCTTGGGNCTCTCCAAGTCCTCGTCGGTTATCTCGTCGGACTCTTCAAGCTGATGGATGCCCCATTTCTCTATGGCTTCGTCCATCATCTTCTGCACTACCTGAGGAGAGCGCCCTTCTAACCGTCCCAGGTGGTAGGCCAACGTGACTGCCAGTTGGTTCTGGGTGATGTGCTCAAAGGCGTCATCTGCCTTGAGATTCTGAGGCATTCCCCCTGACTGTTCCAGAAGATCGTCCAGCACCTGACCCATGATATCGGTCAGCCCGCCCAGTTCGATCTCGTACATATAGCCAGTCAGGTTATCGGTCAATTCGACGACGCCCTCGTCGGGCAGTACGCCGTATACCTCTTCGGGGATGTGTTCGTGCGTATGTTCAGTGGTCATGACAAAGCGTCTCCCGATCAGGGATGGGCAAGAACCAGTTTATCACGCTAATAACCCGTAGCCGCGGTTGTCAGCGCCCGAACAACCGGGCCTGCTATTCCCCAGAGAATCCCAAAATCCAGGGCAAAATCCAGCATTATCACAACCACCAGAATCCCTGGTCCGTTGCGCTGCAGCTTGTTGTAGGCGGATATGTGTTTCGGAGGCACAAAACCTGCCAAAACCCGAGAGCCATCCAATGGCGCTAATGGCACCAGGTTGAATACCCCAAGGAGCAGATTGAAGAAAATGACGATAGCTAGTATGTCGCCAGCTCCGCTGCTCAAGCCGCCTGTCATCACATGGGCCACTCTATCCAAAGACATCGAAGCCGGCACGAGGATCCCGGCCTTGAATGGGATTGCCAGCAGGAAAGCGAACATAAGATTAGAAAGAGGGCCGGCAACCGCCACTAACGCTGTGTCTGTGTGACCGCGAGATAGCTGTTGCTGGTCCACGGGAACGGGTTTACCCCAGCCGAACCCGGCGATGAACATCATGAGAGCGCCACCTGGGTCTAGATGCCGCATTGGGTTGAGACTCAGTCTGCCAAGACGGCGGGCGGTGTTGTCACCAAGACAATTAGCAACCAGGGCATGACTGAATTCGTGGATCGTGACCGCGGAGACGAGTGCGAAGACTATAAGTACTGTCAGGCGGAAAAACCCAGAAGGATCGTCTGCCAGAAGTCCATACGAGCCCAATAGCATAGGCTAGCTTAATATGCCAAGCGGAAGCACGAGGCCAACCACGAGACCAGAGCGCCTACTCGTCGTCGTCATCGTCCGGCTCGGGAGCAGCCTCTTCCCTCTGCGAAGAGTAGGCGACGCCGGGCAGGATGGCATTAGATCTGCCACCGGTGCGTTCAGAGCCTGGTTTTGGCATCTCCATCAGGGCCGTCTTCAAAGACTCTAAGGATTCCTTGCCTGCGGAAACGTCCAATACCAGGCCGTTTATGCCAGCCTTGCGCAAAGTTTTAAGATCGTCAGCACCGGGTGTTTCGGTAATCTCAGCCAACAGGAACTTGCCGAGACGGCCGCTTATCCGCGCTACCTTGGCCAGGTCGTCCAGCGTCCAGGAAGATGAAGCTCCAGGCAGTGGGAAAAGCACGGCATCAACTGGCAATGCGTTTATGTCTCGCAGTTCTTCNACGTCGGTATCCTGTGAGATGCAAAGCACTTTGGCGGTATCCTCGGACGACACTGCGCCAAGAGAGGTGCCTTTCAGTTGGAAGGCCACCACTCCACTCCCGGCTTCTTCATAGGCTTTCGCGTCTTCGGTGCTCAGAGATTCGGTCCTGACACCCCAGATGTTGTCAGATAGGATGTCTTTCAATTCACTGACCTGCGCCTGGCCTGACAATCCAGATACGATGATCCCGTCCGGGGAGACTTCAGTCGCAGTGGCGGTGCCGGTCTTATGACTGCCTGAGACCTGCACTATCAGAGCCAGTCCGGGGATTTTCTCAGACCTCGCGGGACCGAAGCCCATGCGGGCAGGAGCCCCTTCTATTATCTCTTCCAAACGGTCAATAAATTTACTCATTTAATCCAGTCCCTATATTTTAGCCGATGGTTTTGGCAGCCTAGTCAACAGGACAAGAATAGTTGGCCGATATCGAACTGCCNGATCAGACACGAAACGGAAAGCAAGTCACGCTTCCGGCTGATTATACTCCATAGTGGAATCCACGGTCAGTCCTAAGCGTTGTATATTCCNTATCGTTGATACCACAGCGCATCGCTAAAGTTCAGTGCGCATAGAAACACAGGTAATCGATTACTCCACACCTTAGGGAGGTATCATGGCAATCGAACTCATCGACCTGATCAAGAACCCGGAGACGGCNCCTTTCTCNAAACTGAAGTACCTGAAGTGGATGCCCGAAGCCGAGGTGACCGGCTTCTTCAATAATCTATTCCAACTGAATGTGACTGCTAGAGAGACTGGAGACTGGTCAACCGTCGATAAGTTTTTGGAAGACGAAGGAGACCGTATAGCGGCGCAGGTCGCACCTCCGATGAGATTCAACGACACGCCATGGTCTCCCTTTAAGAAGCGGTTGTCGGAATCCAAAATCGCTGTATTGACCACTGGAGGTATATATGTCGAAGGACAAAAGCCTTTTAACACAGACGGCGATTGGAGCTACAGGAAGATTCCCTTGGACACCCCGCAGGAGCAACTGCGAGTGGCCCACACTCATTACGACACCACCGGGGTTGCCGAGGATATAGACTCAGTTTTGGCCATACACCGCCTCCAAGATATGGTCAGCGACGGCTTGGTGGCCGAGGCTCTTACNCCGACCTATAGTTTCATGGGCTACGTCCCAGAACCGTCAGGGCTCATGGAAGACACCGGACCTGAGGTGGCTGGTTTANTAAAAGNAGAAGGGGTCGATGGAGTAGTCATCGGCACAACTTGACCTATCTGCCATCAGTCCGGAGGACTGATCGCCCGAATCATCGAATCTGCAGGCATCCCAACAGTGGTCCTAATGGTCGACCGCACCAGAGCCGAGGCCATGTCTGTGCCACGCGGATTAGTGCTGAGGTTCCCGTTTGGTCGCCCATTCGGGGCACCACAGAACCCAGAGCAACAACGAGTGGTTCTGGAAGACGCGCTAACCATGCTCAGTTCTGCCAGAGAGCCTGGAGAGATTCGAACCATGCCATACCGCTGGCGCAGAGAAGATTACGGCCGCATCCTAGCCGAACGTCACGGAGGCATGTCCTCGGGGATCTAGCAGGGTCCCCACAGATTCCCAGCGCAGAACTGGAACTAGGGAGGCTATGGGAAAACTGCCGGGGTGGCGTCTTTCAATAATCGCAGCCTGGTCCATCCCAAAGATAGTCAAATCAACCTTCTAGAACTCCTTACTACCTTTGGCTTTACGTTGGATTTCTATTGCCCTGGTGACAAAGGCTTCTATAATCGCCAGCATTGGGTCGTCATCGTTACGACGTAAATCTTCGCCGGATACCTGGACCAGCACTTGCCGAGGCAACACCTTATAAGCAACCTGTCGAGTAGGTTTTCGATCTGTTTGACCGTGGCCTATGACCTTGGTATCTCATCTAGCTGGCCCCCGAGCCTAACGGACAGACTCACTTCAAGGCGCCAACCATATTTGGCAACTGCTCCCACAGCTGGAACCTGTCATTGTCCGATTTCGTGGGCTTGCCGTATAATTGCGGTGACACCATAGCGCATGGAATCAGGTAGAATTCGATAGATGCTCTTAGCCATCGACATAGGCAACAGCATGGTCAATCTGGGCATTTTCCAGGGTGAACGCCTGGCGGCCAATCTGCGAGTTTCAACCGACGCTAAGAAGTCCGCCGATGAGTATGGACTCACCCTTCGCGACCTATTGGTTCTCAATGGGATAGACCCCTCCGGAATAACCGATGTTTGCATGTGCAGCGTCGTGCCGCCACTTACCGGAATCTTCGAGCAGCTCATCCAGACCTACTTCAAGGTTAACCCGCTCACAGTCACCGCTGGGGTCAAAACAGGACTGCAGATCAACTACGACAACCCGCGCGACGTGGGTGCTGACCGTATCGTGGACGCCGTGGCAGCCATAGAGCTTTACGGGCAACCGACCATCATAGTGGACTTCGGCACCGCCACGGTCTTCGACGCTGTCTCCAAGGAAGGTGTCTATCTGGGCGGTGCTATCTCACCTGGTATGAACGTAGCAGCCGAGGCGTTGTTCCTGAACACGTCTCAGCTACGAAGGGTTGAAATGGTGGCCCCAAATTCGGCTATCGGTCAGAATACCACCGAAGCTTTNCAGTCGGGATTGGTGCTCGGATACACCGGTCTGGTTACCGGAATGGTGGCGCGGTTCAAGAATGAGCTAGGAGAGAACGCCAAGGTGGTGGGCACCGGAGGACTAGCGGATATCATTGCCCAAGAAGCTGATGTTTTTGACGCCATCAACCCAGACTTGACTCTTATCGGGCTGCGGCTGATCTACGGGAAGAACCAACCACCTGCCAAGGTATTGGACTGATCTCATGGCTGGAGCTCTTGCTAACAAACACGTAGTTCTGGGAGTCACCGGAAGTATCGCCTGCTACAAAGCCTTNGACCTGGCCAGCAAACTGGTTCAGGCNGGGGCTCTAGTAGATATCATCATGAGTTACGGCGCCACCCAGTTCGTTACGCCTCTGGCCTTCCGTAGCATCACCCACAGGACAGTGGTGATCGATTCCTTCGACCCGGAATCCGAATATAGCGTCGAGCATGTAGCACTAGCCCAGCAGGCCGATGTCATCGTCGTGGCCCCGGCGACCGTACATTGCATCGCCAAACTGGCCCTCGGTCTAGCTGACGACCCACTAACCACCACCATNGTAGCCGCCAAGTGCCCGCTAGTTGTAGCCCCGGCAATGGATGGCAACATGTACGACCATCCAGCCACACAATCCAATATAGCGACATTGAAAAANCGTGGCGTGGTAATAGCTGGGCCAGGCACCGGGAGGCTCGCCTCGGGTTTGTCCGGCGTTGGGCGTCTGCTGGAAACACAGGAGTTGCTGGGCTATATCTCCTATACCATCGGGAAGGATGGAGACCTGGCAGGAAGAACTGTAGTGGTAAGCGCCGGCGGCACAATGGAACCTATCGACCCGGTCCGTGTTATTACCAACCATTCCTCAGGCAAGATGGGCTACGCCCTCGCGGAAGCTGCCCGGGACCGGGGAGCAGATGTAGTTTTGGTAACAGCCCCGACTAGCTTACCTGATCCGGCTCTGGTAAATGTGGTCCAAATCCGTACAGCAGAGCAGATGGGAGAAGCGATCCAGCGCCATCTAGACAAAGCCGATGCCCTNGTCATGGCGGCCGCGGTGGCGGATTACAGGCCGNCTACCGCCGCCGACCAGAAGATCAAGAAAGCTGAAGATGAGATGAACATATCTTTGGCCAAGACAACGGANATCCTAAAGTCGGCNGAAGGTAATTATGTGCGGGTCGGGTTTGCAGCTGAGAGCCAGAACCTGGTGGAAAATGCCAAGGCCAAGGTAGCCAGCAAGAAGTTGGACCTCATCGTAGCCAACGACATCACTGCCGAAGGCAGCGGCTTCGGCTCCGAAACCAACCAGGTCACCTTCATCGACCGTTACATGCAAGTTGAAGAGCTGCCCTTGCTGACCAAATACGACGTCAGCAACCGCATACTTGACCGGGTTAGGGACCTGATCCGGGACTGAACGTTTTTAAGCATTAANTGCTTCAGAGTCATTGGGCTGTAACCACACTTGCTCCGCCGCTGGACGTCGGTTGCCGACGAACCGGGTAAGGTCAGCGTTTTTATCTAGTCGGCCAGTCCTACACGAGCAGCGACCTCNGGTTGCGCGGGCCTNTCAACGAGCAACGCAACCCATCTCTCCACTTGGNAGTGGTTACCTCGAAACGGTCTCTTTGAAACGTTTAATGGCTTCGATGTGCTGATCCGGGCCTTTTAGACCAGCCCGCATGGTATTTACCGAGAGATGGGTGGCGCCTACCTCATCCCATGAAGCGGCTATCTTCTCCCAGTCATCTTGTTTATCAGTGGCGTAGGCAACGCGTCCTTCGATGCCGATATCCTTGGGGTTCCGGCCAGCCTTGGTGGCATGCTCCCGCATCTGAGCCAGCTTCTCTTGGCCCGCGCTGTCAGGCTGGAACTGAGGGAACCACCCATCTGCCATCTCTCCGATGCGTTTTATCACCCGATCCTCGCCGCCGCCCAACCAGATGGGTATGGGCCGCTGCACTGGTAGGGGATTTATACCGGCGTTGGTGACTTTGTGGTACCGGCCGTTAAAGTCCACGGTTTCCTTGGTCCACAACTGGCGCAGCAGCTCAATCTGCTCCTCGCTGCGGCGTCCTCGGTTACTGAAGCTCTGTCCCAAAGCCTCATATTCTACCTCGTTCCAACCGATGCCGATGCCGAGACGCAGGCGGCCTCCGGTCAGCACATCGACCTCAGCGGCTTGTTTCGCCACCAGCCCGGTTTGACGCTGACCAAGGATCAGGACACCGGTGGTAAACTCGATCTTCTCGGTGATTGCCCCCAGATAACCGAACATCACGAAGGGTTCGTGGAACATGTCGTCTTTGTTGTAGGGCCGATCCCAAACGTCTCTTTTAGTTTGGTCCGCGCCCAATACATGGTCGAAGACCAATATGTGTTCGTATCCCAGGTCTTCCGCGGCCTGGGCGAAGTCCTTAACGGCGGATGGATCCGCGCCTATCTCCGTCTGGGGGAATATGGCTCCTAATCGCATGCCTGCCTCCCGATCCTAGCTTATTCCTTAGAAAACATCGCTCAGTATCCTGGGTTGCTTGTCCCGCGTCAACCGCATGTCGGATTTCCCTACCGTTGGTCTATAATGCGTGAACTTTCAGCGTGGGCTTTGAGTTACCTCGATCAAAAAGGACAGATGGGAGGAACCCGATGAAAAGCATTGAGATTGACTATTCCAAAAGGTGCGGGGATGAACCTGAAAAGGGCCACAACCGTTGGCATCCGGATATCCCGCCCGTGGTGGAAGCGGACCCAGGNGANGAAGTGGTCATGCAGACCAGGAATGCCTTTGACGGACAGATCACGCCANCAACCATNGCCGACGACCTGNTGGGCACCGACCTCGGCTTGGTCCACCCTTTGACTGGTCCGGTCTTTGTGAAAGGAGCAGANCCGGGNGACCTACTTGAGGTGACCATCCAGCACATCGAGCCGGCCAACTGGGGCTTCACCAGCATATTNCCNGGCTTCGGGTTCCTGAGAGATGTTTACACCGAGCCNTACNTGGTCCACTGGGANATGCGCAACGGATTTGCTCGCTCCTCCCAATTGCCGGGTGTGGCGATCCCCGAAGCGTCTTTCATGGGCACCATTGGAGTGGCACCGTCCCGCCAGTTGCGCCAAGAAATACTCCTCAGAGAAGACGAATTACTGCGCCGTGGAGGAATGGTAGTGGGGCCGACTCCCGCTGGTGCCGTCCCCGCCCATGAGCCATTTGCCAGCGAGGGTCTCCGGACCATTCCTCCACGAGAACATGGTGGCAATATGGACATCAAGCAACTCACCGCTGGTACACGATTGATGCTGCCAGTATTCACCGAGGGCGCGCTGTTCTCCGCAGGTGATGCGCACTATGCCCAAGGAGACTCGGAATGCTGTGGAACGGCTGTGGAAATGGACTGTACCTTACACGTGAGTTTCCGTTCTCTTAAGGGCGAAGCGGAACGCCGCGGCATCNGTTATCCGATATTCGAGCGAGACGATTACTTCACTGATCCCGAGATGGCCGCACCTAGACGCTTTATCGCCGCCACNGGTATGTGCATCGGTGACGGAGTCAATCAATCAGAAGACGGAACTCTTGCTTCCCGGAACGCCCTCTTGAACATGATTCACCTGTTGATGGAGCGCGGCTGGTCACGTGAGCAAGCCTACTGCATTTGCAGCGTGGCGGTGGACCTGAAAGTTAGCGAGGTGGTGGACATACCTAACTTTGTCGTCACCGCATTCCTTCCGTTGGGCATCTTCGAGGACTGATGGTGCAGATTCCCCAAGATTTAGCGATACGCTATACTCCCTGAGTCCAGCTGAGTGCCGACACAACCATCGGTTAAAAAACTCGAAGGAGCAATGACATGAAATTCGGACTCCTCTATGAGATGCAACGACCATTCGACGGCAACGAAGTTGACTGGAACGCCCTNTACAGGGAGACCCTGGACCAGTGCGAACTCGCCGACCAGGTGGGCTTCGACAATCTCTGGTTCGTGGAGCACCACTTTCTGATGGGGTTCTCGGGCTCGCCCTGTCCCGAAGTCATGTTCGGCGCACTCAGCCAGCGGACGAAGAACATCCGCATCGGCTTTGGTGTCTCCATCCTGCCTAACCACCACCCCATCCGGGTGGCAGAGCGAGTGGCCATGGTCGATCAGCTCACCAACGGCCGCGTCGAAGTNGGTACCGGTCGCTCNAATGCTTACGAGCAGACCGGCCAAGGAATCGACCCCCGAGAGACCNGAGAACGCTGGGACGAGGCTCTGTCCATGCTGCCCCAGATCTGGCAGTCCGACAAATTCTCNTGGGACGGCAAATTCTGGAACGTACCAGAGCGGCAAGTGCTGCCCAAGCCTTTCCAGAAACCCCATCCAAGGATGTACCTGGCATGCACCCAAACCGAGAGCTTCCGCTTAGCAGCTCAAAAGGGCATCGGCGTGCTCTCCTCAGCGTCCTACGCCGTAGACATCCTCAAAGAGCACGTAAAGGTCTACCGTGACGCCATCAAAGACGCCGATCCAGTAGGCGCGGAAATCAACGAGTTCTGGGGCAATAACGTCCACTCGTTCTGCGGCAAAGACGACCAGGCCGCCAAGGAGCTTTGTGCCGACTCCATGAAGACATTTTTCGGGCCGGACAAGCCTTACATCCAGGGCCGAATCAACGCCTATGAAGAACTGCTGGAGTCATGGGGTGGTGTTCCTGACAACCTGAAGGCGGACTTCGGACGCTGGCTCCGCCAGTCAGACGACGACCACAAGGCCCAGGCAGAGGAAGCAGGCATATCTCTGGACTCGGGTCCAGGCGCCGCACGTGCTGCTGTGGCAGAGTTGGATGCTAATGTTCTGGCTGACCGTGGGGTCATCATCGCCGGAAACCCAGAGAGTTGCATAAAAACCATTCAGACCTACGAAGACATCGGCGTCGACCAGGTTATGTTGATCATGCAGACAGAGACCATTCCCCATGAGAAGGTGATGGAATCCATCGAGCTGTTCGGCAAAGAGGTTATCCCGGCCTTCAGTGGTGCAAAGGTATAAACGAAGACCCANCGCCAGGAATCATAAACACCCGGTCTTACTAGTTGAGACCGGGTGTTTCTTTTTGCGCATTTAGGAGAGGCTATTGCCAAGAACTCTCTTAAACCTTAGTTCTCACTTCTGAAATCAATGTAGATGCCAAGCGTTTCCCCGCTTCTACTGAACTAACTTTATATCCAGCAACGCCGCATTTCAGACTGGCTTGGGCTGTGGCGAAGCGGGCGCACTGCTCCAAATCCCATCCCCGCAAACTCCCGTATATGAAACCAGCGGAAAAGCAAGATCCAGCTCCGTTGCCATCGATCACATCCACAACNGGCGCTNNCACCATCACNCTCTGCCNGGCATTCGCCACCACACTGCCTCGACTACCNCNNGTNACTATAACCGTACCTANCCCGGTTTCCAGTAGTTTCTTAGCGANGGATTCCATATCNTCCTTCNCAGAGGTTCCATCNACCGATANNTGGCAGACAGTGGANTATGGGAGCAGCTTTAAAAGCAATTCGTCGTTATCGTGTTGGTCTTCNAGGTTTACGAAGACCTGTATCCCCAACCCGGAAGCGGCCTNCATAGGGCGAAGGATGTGNCTGCCGTCGTACCAGTCCACGTANAGATAGCTAGCACTTGCCAAAGGTGTGAGGTCTGTGGAGTCCAGCGTTGCCAACAATTCAGGCGTCCGCTTGTAAAAATAGGTCCTGGCGCCACTAGGGTCTGCGATTGATAACTCGGCAACCGTGGAAACGTCCGGATTTATTTCCAGATCGACGGGAACCCCCAGATGTTTAACGGTCTGGGCCACTTTGCCGCCCAGGTCGTCTGCGCCGACAGCGGACGGAATGAACGTTGCTCTCTGATCCCATTGATAGAGCATCCAAGCCACGATGCCAGCGTCGTCACCGAACGAATCGGTCAGCTGGCTGATAGAAGTGCCACCGTTATGGACTGGTACATGGTCCACAACCATCAACTGCAAGTAACTCAACACGCCAAAACATATGACCGCCCCTCCCGAAACGGTATCTAGTGTTCGATCGTTATCCATTGTTCGTTCTGCTGAGATAATCCAATAACTCCACGATGGCGTATTCTTATAAGCAGGCAGTATAGTCAATGACGGGAGCATCCGGTTAATCGATTCTGGACCTCCCCAACGAAAAGTTTCCTTTCTAATTACGTCCAGTTCAAACCATAATCAATGTTCAACAGGGGAAAAGCAGAACCTGATACCACCGGCGGATGCGGCGGCGCTATTACAGCTTTGCTTAAAAGGGATCAACATGAAACCCATTTTCGCTTTACTATCGTTGCTTTTAATGATGGCAGTAGCGTGTTCGTCTGACTCGACGACTGATCAACGTGATGGAAGCAATGCTACCACTGTGCCGCAAGGCTCCATCGTACCGGCATCAACACCTACACCCACCCCCCAAGTAACCGCTAGACCATCAGACCGCTCCGGCAGCGGGAAATTCGTCGACGGAGGGTCGTTCCTCCAGTTAGGTTCAGACCCGCCCACTTTAGACCCGCACCTCACGACCGACGTTCACTCCGCCGTATACGCGGTCGAGATTTACGGTGGCCTTATGACCATCAACAAAGAACTTGCCATCGTAGGCGACCTGGCTGAGACATGGGACGTTAGTCCAGACGGAAAGACTACCACCTTCCGGCTCAACCCAAACGCCAAGTTCCACAACGGCAGGACAGTTACAGCTAATGACGTAAGATGGTCGCTGGAGCGGGCCACCGACCCTCAGACCGAGGCTTTTAACGCCAGCGTATTCCTCAACGACATCATCGGCGCGGAGCAGAAGCTCAAAGGTGCGTCCACAGAGATCGCCGGTGTTCAGGTAATCGATGACCGGACCGTAACCATCGCCACCGATGCACCCAAGGCATATTTCCTGTCCAAGCTGACCTATCCTGTGAGTTTCGTTCTGGACCAGGCAAACGTGGAATCTGGCAAGAACTGGATCTTTGAGCCGAACGGCACCGGCCCTTTCAAACTGGCCGAGTACAATCCAGGCGAATTGCTCCGTCTCCAAAGGTTCGACGACTACCACCTAGGTCCGGCCATGGTAGATGAAGTCGAATTTCTGATCAGCGGCGGCAACGGCATGCTGATGTACGAGAATGATGAACTTCACATCACAGGCATCCCGTTGACCATGTTAGAGGGTGTCTTAGACCCATCGAACAAGCTGAGCAGAGAGGTCGTAGCGGCACCTCCAAGATTCGACGTCAACTACTTCGGGATGAATACCAGTGAACCTCCTTTTGACGACGTAAAGGTTAGACAGGCCTTAAATTACGCTATCGACCGGCAGTCGTTGGCCAGCACTTTGCTCGAGGATTTGGTGGTACCTGCAGCCGGTATATTGCCGCCAGGATTCCCCGGCTACAATCCCAATCTTGGAGGCTACAGCTATGATCCGGAGAAAGCCCGGCAATTGATCAGTGAATCAAAATACGGTGATCTTGAAACCCTTCCTCGGATCACTCTCACTTTGCCAGGCAGTTTCGGCGCTACTGTCAGCCCTTCTATAGAAGCCATGTTGGCCATGTGGGAAAAGACCTTGGGACTGGAGATCTCTATCTTGCAAACGGAGTGGGCGATATTCCTGCAAGACTTGCACCGCAACCGGTTCCAAATGTTTGGTGGCCTCGGTTGGATCGCAGACTATCCGGACCCAGAAAATTTCCTAGACGTTCTGTTCCACAGCGAGAGCAACAACAATCAATCGGAATACACCAACAGCCAGGTGGACATCTTGTTGGAGCAGGCACGGATCGAACTCGACGAAACTGCCAGATTCGAGCTTTACCACCGGGCAGAAGAGATGATCGTAAACGACGCGCCCTGGGTGTCCCTCTGGCACTCCAATGGCGGCTCGGTCCTGATAAAACCCAATGTGAACGACTACTTCCTATTCCCACTCGTTATTCCGAAGTACCGGTACGTCTATTTCACCAAGTGACTAGTTTGGGTCGATACTTGTCGAGACTTAATGAAGAGGCAATATGAAGATCCATCTGGTGGACGGCACATATGAGTTGTTCCGGTCTTATTTCGCCCTTCCGCCTATCCCAGCACCCGATGGACGGGAAGTAGGCGCGGTACGCGGAATCATACAGAGTCTCCTTTACTTGCTGCGAGAAGACAAAGTGACCCACATCGCCTGCGCCTTCGACCATGTGGTCGAGTCGTTCCGGAACGGCCTCTACGACGGCTACAAGACCGGCAAGGGCACACCGGAAGACCTGCTAGCCCAGTTCGATCTTGCTGAACGAGCCGTGGTGTCGTTAGGTATCCAGATATGGCCGATGACTGAATATGAGGCTGATGACGCCTTAGCAACGGCCGCCAGTTACTGCAGCGGACTTACCGAGGTGGAGCAGGTCCTCATCTGCTCTCCCGACAAAGACTTGGCCCAGATGGTCAGAGGTGATTCGGTGGTCTGCTATGACCGCCGCAGGGAAACCATAACGGGCGAATCGGGCGTAGTCGAAAAATTCGGTGTTCCGCCGACTTCCATTCCGGATCTGCTGGCTCTGACTGGAGACGCAGCGGACGGTATTCCTGGCATCCCCAAATGGGGCGCCAAGACATCAGCCCAGATTCTGGCGCATTACGGGCGGATCGAAGACATCCCGAAAGACGCCGCCACTTGGGAAGTGAAGGTGAGGGGGGCCGCATCTGCCGCCGAGAGCCTGAACGCCCATACCAGTGAAGCTATGTTGTACAAAAACCTAACAACCCTACGAACAAACGTCCCTTTGGACGCATCGCCAGCGGCTTTGGAATGGCAGGGTGTTAACCGGGCAGGCTATGAGTCACTATGTGACGAGCTTGGGTTTGGCAGGCTAGCGAATCTACCCCACAAATGGTCAGACGAGGCCGGCGGGGCCAAATAACACCCTGGCAAAAACCTTTACTCTTGCATGCAATTGATTAGACGTAAGATTGGAAGGGCATTGTAGGATTGAAGGTTTGCGTGTTCAATACTAGGAAGGTGATTTAAAGTCACCGTGCTGGTTAGAGAACTAGG
>NZUD01000039.1 GCA_002697005.1 Chloroflexota bacterium
CTGTAGATATCGACATGACTAAGGCGATGTCCTTCCGGCGGGACATGAATGACGAACTGGACGCAGAGAGGAGGGTTAGTGTCAACGACCTGATCGTCAAAGCTTCGGCCATAGCCATAGGTCGTCACCTTAAGTTTAATTCTTTCTTCCGTGACGACCACCTACAGATGAATTCCGCCATCAATGTTGGCATCGCAATCGCATTGGAATCGGGGCTGATCGTGCCGGGAATCAATGGCTGCGAAGGCAAGAGCCTGGTACAGATAGCCGTTGCCAGCCGGGACCTGGTTGCTCGGGCCAACAGCGGCACACTTCGTAATGATGAATACAGCGGTACCACATTCAGCGTGAGTAACCTCGGAATGTTCGATATAGAGAGCTTCACCGCCATTATTTTCCCACCGCATGCAGCGGTGCTGGCGGTAGGCACCGTGAAAGAGCAGCCAGTGGTTCGCGACGGCGAACTAGCCATCGCTCAGATCATGAAGGCCAACCTCTCTACCGACCACCGCGTGGCGGATGGATCAGAGGCTGCTCAGTTCCTGGTGGAGATTAAGAAACTACTGGAAAACCCAATCAGCCTAGTCATATGAAGCTTTCAGATTTTAGTTTTAGCCTGGCCAAACGCCCGGCCGTTTCGGGCTAACCGTTCACTGCTCAAAACAAGGAGATTACATTGCCAAAACTAACCGGTGGCCAGGCCATTATAGAATCGCTCAAAGCCCAGGATGTGGATACTGTTTTTGGAATAATTTCCGTCCACAACCTTGACCTGTTTGACTCTCTTTTTGGAAGTCATGATAGCCTTAATTTTGTGGGAGGCCGTCTTGAGTTGGGCTGCGGATTTATGGCCGATGGGTACGCCAGGTCGACCGGAAAGCCTGGCATTCTGATAACCAGCACCGGCCCCGGAGCGGCTGACTCTATGGGAGCGATAGGCGAGGCCTATTTCTCTGGTTCTCCTATCCTAGAGATCACCACCAACGTAGAGCAAGAATTTGTCGGCAGCGGTAAGCTGGCAACCCACGAGACTAAGGACCAACTGGGCATGTTCGAGGCAGTCACTGACTGGAACGCGTCTATCCCTCAGGTCGAGTCTATCCCTGATAACATCACTGAGGCCTTTGACAGGTTCCAGACTCGGAGACCCAGACCCATCGAATTGGAGATACCCACTGATCTGCTCGGCACCGAAGCTGATGTGGAGATGCTGACAGCCCGGCAGCCGGACATCCCCAAAGGTGACCCTAACCAGGTCGAGAAAGCCCTGCAGATGCTCCTCAAAGCCAAGCGGCCCGCCATCTTGGTTGGCGAGGAAGTCCAGCAATTGGGCGGCACACCTCAGATCGTCGAATTGGCTGAGAAACTGGGTGCGGCGGTTGTCACCGCTGACGGTGCGAAGGGAGCGTTTCCAGAGGACCATCCCCAGTCAGTTGGCCAAATCATGGGCAAACGCATCTGGGGTGAGAACCCAGTCCAAGACTGGCTGGGCACCTGTGATCTGGCGATCGTATTGGGGTCCATAATGCCCCAACGCTCCACCTCCGGAATCGGGCTACAGATGCCCAGTGACATAGTCCACGTCCTCTTGGATGGCGAGGCTATCGGCAAGAATTACCCCGCCACCGTGCCCATCGTCGCCAATTCCCAGGCTGTGGTTCAGCAGTGGTTGAGTGCAATCGGGAACCAGGATGTTCATAAAGGCAAGGCATTTGAGGACGACATAGTGTCCATCAAGAACAATATTAGGAGCAGATTAGAAGAGACCTGGAGTAATGAGTTGAAGATTTTCGAGACTGTGCGGGCCGTCACTCCCAGGAATACCATCTTCTCACTGGATCCGACCGTCGGTGCCAGCCGGGCTACCCGTTGCCTGGAGATATACGAGCCCAGGACGTACATGCACCCTCACGGCTGGTTGGGACTTGGGTTCGCTTTCCCCGCTGCTATTGGGGCTAAAGTAGGTAAGCCACAAAGCCCCGTGGTCTGCGTGACCGGTGATGGTGGATTCCAGTACAATTTCCAGGAGTTGGCCACTTGTGCCCAGTACGGCATCCACCCGGTAATATTGATGTTCAACGACAACGCTTGGGGAGTACTGAAAGGCTTCCAGGGAGACCGCTTCGGCGAGGAACGCCGATTCGCCACAGACCTGGTGAACCCTGACTTCGTTAAGTTGTTCGATTCCTACGGTTTCGAAGGCACCAAGGTCAGCAACGTCAACGACCTGGGCAAAGCGCTTGAGAGCGCCATCGCCTCAGGGAAAACCCACCTGGTCGAGGTCCAGACCCCAGACGGGTTTGGTGCTCTGACTTAGTGCAATCTTCGGTTACGACCAAGGGTCTGGAATCATTGATTCCAGACCCTTGTTTATTACCTGGTAGACAGCCACAATTGACATAAAGTTGGGATTTGGTGCCCTTGACGGTCGCGCCCGAACCCGAGCAAATGGCCTAAGCAACTTTTTGCCAATCCAATGCAGGAGTTTCAATCGCAAATGAGCCAGCCGAAACTGGACAGCGGGGCTACCGGACACCTTTATCCCAGACGCGTCTATCCTCTGGATGCCCATGATCTCAGCGAAGAGCAAATCGCAGTCGCGTTCGCTATGACCTCTCGCCGGCCCGAAGCCTTTGACGAGATAGCCGAGAAGGTCAGCCTGGAGAAAGCGGCCGACTTCCATGAGCGTTGGGTGCTCGGTTACGGCCACAGTTCGGTTGCGGAGCATGCGGTAGTGCACCTCGCGGTGGAGAATGTTTCCCGGCTTGCTGTCGACGCCCTTGAGGACAACCGCCTGGCGTCATACACGGAGAAGTCATCCCGCTATCAGGTGATGCCTGCCGACTACTACTATGTTCCTCAGGAGTTGGACGGATACTCTGCCCTGAAGAAAGAATACGAGACGGCCTGCCAGGCCCTTTTTCAAGGGTACTTCAATCTGATCGACGGCTGCATGGAGTATCTTAAAGAGACAACTCCGCGTATCGCAACGGAGCGGGACGGTGCATTCAATGGGCGGCTGAGCCGCATAGCCACCGACCACTGCCGGGCGGTGCTGCCGGCTGCCACTTTGACCAACGTTGGAGTTACGGCCAATGCCAGAACGCTGGAGCATGCTATCGCCAAACTGGCTTCTTCCGATGTCATGGAAGAGCGAGCTCTGGGCGATGCAGTTAGGGGGCAAGGCAAACTGGTTACGCCAACACTGATCAAATACGCTGAACGGGTTGAGTATCTTGCCAAAGCGTCTGGTGTAAAGCTAGACCAAGCCCGTGGGGCCGGGTTTCCCGATGACCCACCTAGGTCGACCAGCGATGGTGATCCCGAAGTCCGTTTGGTGCACTGGGACCGGATGGGCGAAGAAAAACTGGTGGCGGCGCTACTCTACCAGTACTCCAACCTGTCCTACGACCAGGTCTGGAAGTGTGTCGAAGACCTGGGCCCTGAACCTCGGCAGGCGATCATCGACGAGAGCATTGCCGGTTTGGGCCCTCACGACGCTCCTTTGCGAGAGTTCGAAGTAGTGGACTACAGCTTTGAGTTCCTGATGGACTACGGCGCGTACCGGGAGTTTAAACGACACCGGATGATGACTTACCTGCCTCAGCCGTTGACAGTGGCCCACGGATACCGGATTCCTAAGGTGGTGGCCCAGGCAGGCCTGGAATCAGAGTTCGAGGAAACGGTGGGTCCAGCGGAAGAGGCTTACTGGAAGGTGAGAGAAGTGTCGCCTGTGGCGGCCCAGTATCTGGTAACCCACGCTCATAACCGGCGGGTGCTGACCAAGATGAACCTGCGAGAGTGCTACCATCTCTTTAAGTTGAGGACATCAGATGAAGCCCATTTCTCTATCCGGGAACCTATGACGGACGCCATGCGCTTGGCGGTGGAAGTACAACCTCAGTTCTTCCGTCATATGAAGCTCCGGAACTATCCGGAGTGGTGGCCACACTCCGTCACGAGTTAGTTTCTTTTTGAATTGCTGGCGCTTGTTAAAAGACTGTTATCGCTAGCGAGGGTCGAAGTTCGCCGAAGAATCTTCCAACCTAGACCTTGGCAGACTCTTATTATTTTATGAAAGGATTATGGAGATATCTGGCCGGCGTGTTTAGTCCCGTTTAACTCACAGATAGGCTAGCTGCGACCGAGGCTAGTCGGGCACCCAGCACCCTGGCCTGGGCCAGGTCTTCCTCGGTCACCTCTCCTACCGCTGTAGCACCGTAGTAAGACCCCGAGTTCTTCATGTGCTCGCCCCAGGGCAGTCCGACTATCATCATGCCGCAGGCCAGCATCCAGTGGAGCATCTGCAACAGGGTAATTTCGAGGCCGGAGTGTTGGCCGGATCCGGAGGTGAAAGCGGCTGCAGGCTTTCCGCCCAGAGATCCGTCTTCCCAGAGGTCGCCTTGGTCGTCTAGCCACGACTTCAGCGATCCGGTGATACCGCTCCAGTTAGGAGAACCCAACAGCAAGCCGTCGGAGGCCAGCAAGTCGGCACGGGACGCTTCTGTGATGCGTTTTAGGGAAACGGTTGCCCCGGATATCTCAACGCCTGTGGCGGCAGCCCGCGCCAAGTCTTCGATTGCTGAGTTCTTGCGGTCGTAGAGGACCAGGATGGAGACCGGCATCAGGGGTCTGAGCAATCGCGGGTGAATCCGCAGTTGGGGCATTTGATCTTGCAGCTACGCTCAATCATCGTGCAGCCACAGATCTCGCAAGTCAGATCGTAGGTATCACCTGAGTTAATCTGAAGGAAGAGCGCGCGCATCACAACATTCATATCCATCGTTTGATGGCCACCATGAGGTTGCACGGAGTATAGCAGTCTGGATCTTTTGGCCCCAAGAACTCTTTAACGAAGTTTATCCAGGGTTATAGAGATACTACCGACCTGGGGCATAGGTCACTATCCGAGGGAGCCCCATGGGACCAATGAACGCGGGAGACCATATTTTTGAGGCTCGAGTACGCCGCTGCTGGCGGTTAGTTCAAATGGCTGAGGGTAGTTTGAAGGCCTTCGATCTGCCCTCTGACCCGCTTTATATCTTCTGGATCGGTGGCATCCTTGAGATACGTCTCAAGGGCCGCGATAGCCAGCCGGAACTCGTGCTGTTGGGCGTGGCACCAAGCCAGTTCCTGGTATATGGACGGAATGCCGGGGCTGATGATTGCCATTCGCTGAATGACTCCGATGGCCTTGGGAAGAGCAGCGGCTTCCATGTAGATGCTTTTCAGATTATTAAGCATCCTGAAGAGGATATCGTGCTTCGTCAGAGGTTCGAGAAACTTGTCGGTCCATTCCAAGCGTCCGCCTGACATCTTTTGAACCAGCGTGCGGCAGTCTTCTAGGGACAAAGGGACTCCGCCGTTGAACGGGTCCAGATATTCCGTCGTCCCGTCCAATCCGACTATGAAATGGCCAGGTAGACCGATTCCAGAGCAGCTAAGACCCAGGCGGCGCCCGACCTCCATGAACACCAACGAAAGGGTTATGGGTATTCCTGTCCTCGTCTCCAATACCCGGTTCAGGTAGCTGTTGTCGGGGCTGTAGTATTCCCCTGAATTGCCGCGAAACCCGACGTCGGCAAACAGATAAACTGCAATGGCACGCGCCATGTCAGAGGGAGATGATTTGTCATTCACCTGAAGGGATATACGGGTGGCAAAGGCGTCCAGTTGAGACAGGAGTTTAGGTATGTCGAGATTTGGGTATTCTTCTCCGGCCAGATATAACGCAGCCAGGTCCAATTGGATATCCTCTGCGGGTTTCTGCACCTGGTCGATGAAGAGCGCCCGGAAGCTGGAGTTGGTCGTCATCTGGCTAGCTAGACCTCTAAACCACTAGTCCATCGAAGAGGTCGTCCATATCGGTGGCCTCTTCGACCGTCCAGATACTCTCCAGGACCTGGTCGCATTGCATGTCAGATAGGACTCCGGCGGAGAAACTGCGGAACTTGGCTTCCAGCTCATTGTCGTCCAAGGGGTTGTTTTTGTGGCCCTTAGAGTAGGAGGTGTGGGCGGTGTGCTCGTTGCCGGCCTGGTCGGTCACCGTGATTCGGCAGTTGTACTCAGACGGGAATTTGGCGGTGAACTCCGCGTCTTCGGACAGGGTCATCTTGGCCATGGTCGCCCGCTTTGCGGGGTCGGCTATGAGCTGGGGGGTGAAGCTGCCTGGGGTAACCGCTCCTTCTTGGAAGGCGGCTGCCACCAGGAAAGGGATACTGTGGTCGGCGGTCTCCCTAGTCTTTGGGTCCCACTTCTCCGGCTCGCTTGAGGCGCTACTGGCAGCGGTGTGATAGGTATCGATGTGGATGGATTTGATGTCTGCCAGCAACACCTTTTTGCCCAGTTCTAGGGCCAGGCCAATAGGCGCTTGGGTGTGGATCTGGGACGGATAGCTCTTCACGATGGTCTGGGTGATGCGGAAGGGGTCGTCGCCTTTTCGGTTGGCACCTAAGGGGAATTCGGCGATCTCGACTGGTTTACCAACTGCCTGTTCCCATAGGCCTCGTTTGCCCTCAAACGGCTCTCCTGGGCCGCTCATTCCCTCCGCGGCCAGCATGGCCGCAAAGACAGCGGAACGGGTGGCGGCGGCGGTGGCGCAGCCCTTCCACATGGATAGCTCACCACTGCGAGTCACGGCTAGGGGCAGAGAGGGCGTCACAGCCAGGGATATGGCGTGGCCCATCTGCTCTTGGTCCAAGCCTAGGATTCGGCCAGCGCCACAAGCTGCACCGATGACGCTGAAGATTCCCTGGTCCCAGCCCAAGTCTCCAGCAACTACCTGGTCGGACAACCGACAGAAGACCTCATAGGCCAGGGCGATGGCTGTTACCACGGTGCGGCCGTCGGCGATCATCGGATCAGCCAGGGCCAGCACAGCTGGAATCATGTCGCTGGGGTGCCCGCCGCCAGGGGAGAAATAAGAGTCGTTACAGTCCAGGTACCGGACCATCACACCGTTGGCGAACCCTGCCATATCGGGAGACGTGTATTCGTTAGTGCCCAGCACTCGCGAAGGTGTTGTGCTGGTGATTGACGACGCCATACCCCGGGCGATCTTGGCGGGCTCGGAAACGAAACCGCCCATGGCACAGCCCATGGTGTCCACCAGGGTCCGTTTGACCTGGTGCACGGTCTTGAACCCTAGGTCTTCAAAGGAGAGCCTGCAGGCGTAGGCCGCCAGCATTTCGGTGGTCCGGTCCATTTGTGTTCCTCTCGTTATCATCATTCTTGAAGTCGGTCTGCTCATCCTGAACTTGTTGAAGGACGCCGCCGGCCAGTCTATGAGAAGGTGTTTCCCAAGCGACGTTTCGACAGACTCAAAATAAGTGGCCTTTGCCCGCTGGAATGACGATGCGGGTGTATTGCTAACGCAGGACAGCTTCAGCCATGCGCTCTAGTTGCTCTCCCATCTCTTTCTCGGTTTCCACGTGCTCGGGCCGGACGACTACGCGGTCTGCTCCGGCGTTGAGCAGGGATTGGACTATCTCTTTCTCCGGCAGTTGGCCATAGACGGAGATAGTGATGGACTTGGGGTCACGTCCGGCTTCAGCAGCCATGGCGTCCAGTTTCTTGCGGCTCTCCTCAACCTCTGCGGGCGTCACCCGGTTGGGCAACCAACCGTCAGCACAGGCCACGACCCGGCGAAGCACGTTCTTGGCCATGCCCCCCAAGATAATGGGTGGGTGGGGCGTCTGCGCCGGCTTGGGATAGGACTTAACCAGGGGAAAGTCGAAGTAGCGACCGTGGTATTCTGCTTCTTCCTTGGTCCAAAGCTCTTTCATCACTTCGATGGCTTCTCTAGTCTGGGTCCACCGGTGTTCAAAGTCACCGCCCATAAGTTCGGTCTCTTCCTTGAGCCAGCCGGTGCCGATGCCGAACTGGAATCGTCCGCCGCTGTAGCGGTCCAGAGTGGCAATCTCCTTGGCCAACAGCAAGGGGTTCCGCTCGGGTACCAGCGTGATTCCAGTGCCCAGCTTGATCTTGCTGGTTACGGCGGAGGCTCGTGCCAGGGCGATGTAAGGATCGGTGAAGTGGGAGTACGTCCACGGAATATCGCCGCCCGTGGCAGGGAATGGGCTGTCACTGTGGACCGGGACTGCCGCGTGTTCGGCGTACCAGATGGACTCGAATCCCAAGTCTTCGGCAGTTTTGGCCATGAATGCCGGGTCGATGGTATATGCCGGTAGGGGCACCGATGTTCCAACGCTCATATTCTTACTCCAGTGTCGATTTTGAGTTTGGGTCTGTTAATCTCCAGCGGGTTGCACCTGTTTCGCCTGAGACTCGATGAGGTCGTATCTTTCGCCAGCCATCAAGCCGACTCTGGGCACGTCTTCGTTCAGCAGATAACCTTCAGAGACAAGGTCTCTAGCCACGCCTTCCACCCTGTCTAGGTAGTCGTCCTTGGAGGCATAGCGTTCTTCCACGGATGGCCGTGGGTCTGAGATGTCCTGGCGCTCCTGCCGGGTGAAAGTGAATGGTACGGTTGAGCCCATAATTTTATGCGTCTGGTCTGGCCCTCCGGTGTCGGAGCGACGGAGGTTCCAGCCGGTAACGGTAGCCAAGGGAACCTCTACGTCTGGTAGACGTATACCGGCCACCTCGTTGCCGTCGGAGTCAACGGCGGAGACAAGGGCAGGGTATGGCGCTCCGTAGACGGGGGGGAGATTTTCAATGATCCCTTGGCGGGGTCCGAAATCGTACCGAGACAGGTGCCTCAGGTGTCCCGGAAATCCGAACCCTGGGATAGCTTGGTAGACGGATCGTAAAGACTCACCGGGAACCGCTGTCCCTTCGTCTAGCCGCGCGTGTTTGCTGGGCGGCGGAGCAGTATTGTTGGTGACCCAGGCGTCAAGGTTGGCCACGGCTGACCGCAAAAGGGGACGCCAGTCGACCCAGTTAAATGGGTGCTTGCCGACAGCACCCGTGGGCTGGGTGTGGGTTAGAGGCAGCGCTCCGGCGCTGTGTTGTGTGCTGGAAAAGTGGTAGATCCGCACTTGGTCGTAAGGGGTTATGTCCCTGACACCAGTGGAGTCCATATGGGTTAAAGCGCTGTGGCCGCCCCAATATTCACTGGAGGTGTTGGTAAAGAAAATCTTCGGCACTTTTGCCCTGCCCTTCAACCGTTTGAGCAGGCCGTCGGTCTGGCCCGTCTCCGGATCAGTCTGGTCGATGTCGGCGAAAGGGAAGAGGCTGCCGGTGCTGGCTTCCACGGTGTTGGACGGTTGGCCGAACCGTTGGTTGAACTCGCCTCGGCGCCCGCCTGCGATGTGGGAGATGATGCCATCAAAGACCATGCGGTCTTCTTCGTCCTGGTTCATCGCCAGGTAAAGCATGTGACGCAGGAAACGCCCACTTTGAGACGAACCAAAGGCCATGGTGTGATGGATATCCCCGGCGCATGGATTATCAAGGTTATTTGAGTACCTAAGGTAGGAGATGAGGTCTCGGACTCCTGCGAAGCCTAATCCCACTAGTGGCGCTGTAGCGGTTGTGTAGATGCACTGATAGACCTTACCGGCCTTGAAACCTTTTTCCAAGGATATGTGATAGGGGTCGGGTTCCAGTTCGCCTTGCTCCAACCGGCCGATAGACCAATCGGAACGGGGAATAATTGTTGCCGGTCCGCCATCATAATCGTGGACCAATAGCTCGGCGTCTAGCTGTTCTAGGCTACTGGCCGGATAGGGCATGTGCCCCCGGTCTGAGAGCATCTGGAATAGGGATGTCCGGTTTGGCTGGAACGTGACGGCGATGCGGCCGGTTACCGGGCCATTGGCGTCTGATGCATTGGGAACATGTACACGGAGTAACCCAGGAGTCTCGGGGACATCGTGCTGCCAGCCGCACCAGACCTGAGTGTAACCCTGCCGCATCTGATAACCGTTGCCATGGCCCATCGGGTCCGTCTCGGGGGTGCTGTTTATGCGCATAAGAGACAACGGCTTGCCCCGGTTCACTACGTCGAAGAATAACTTGTGGCTACCCTTCTGTTGGTCGACGGGCTTAATGATCCTGAATTCGGTGGAAAACTCGACCAACCCATCCTCATTCTTGGGGGCGAGTTCTAGGTCAGTGATTGGGCTATTGCTAGGGTCAGACGGGTCAACAGCGAAGTGGGCGATGCCGTCTAGCTGTTCGAATGCGCCGACATCACCAAAGAGAATACCTTCGGCGTATGGCCGACGTTCTTTGATGTCCAAGTAAGTAACTGCCAATGGTTGTCTCCGTGTTAACTAAAGGACTGTATCTGGGTCAACGTCCAGATCGGTGGGCGGGTCCTCACTAGCGAACTCGTGCCACCACGCGGTGAAGTTGTCACTGCCGTGTTTCTCCTTCAACCGTGCCAGGTGGGCTTTGGCCTGATCCAGAACCTGGAGGTTATTGGTGCTTGCCAACTGGTAGGTGCGGCCGGCCCACAATAAGGCACCGGGGACGTCATCACGTTCTTCAGCAATCATGCCTAGTTGTCCGTATGTGCGGCAGATACGGTTCAGATCTTGCAGTTCTTCGAAGATGTCACGGGCCTGGCCGTACCATTCCTCAGCTTTCTCCAGGTTCTTCTGCTGGTGGAAAAGCACGCCCAGCTGGCGGCATTCGTCGCCCTCGGACCTCCGGTCGCCTACAGCCTGCCATTTATCCAAAGCCATCATGAACCAGTGCTCGGCGTCGTCAACGAACATGTCTCGGGCTTGTTCGACCAGGCCCAGGTGATGGAACTCTACACCCATCTGAGCGTGGTTGCCCATGCGATCGCTGACCTGCAACGCTTGCTGGTACCAGTTCTCGGCCTCGTCGAATTGGTACTGGGCGTGGCAGACCGTGCCCAGCGAGTGGTAGACCATGACTGCATTCTCCTCGTCCCGTGCCTCTTCGAGTATCTCCCTGGCACGCTGGTACCAACTGGCGGCTTCGTCGTATTCGAACTTGTACTGGGAGCATAAGCCGAGGGAGCGGTAGTCCTTGACCATCTCCTCGCCGTCGTTAATGCGCTGGTGTATATCCAGCGCCTTGCTGAACCATTCCTTGGCTTCGGTGTAGCGTCGGCGGTACTGGCAGACCATGCCCAGTCCGTAATAATCGTCGGCCACCGTCTCTTCATCTTCGCCGCCCTCAATAATGGCCAGGGATCGTGTGTATAGCTCCTGGGCCTCTTCTAGTTGCCACCGGTTCTGCGCCACCTGACCCATCTGGTGGAATACAGCGGCTGTGCGCGGGTCGGAGTCGCCGTCATCTTGGCTGGATAGGTATTCCAGCAATTGCTGGTTCAGTCCGTCTGCTCGCTCGAACTCCCTGGTCTCGATGCACTCGCTGGCCTCGGTGCCGAGGAGGTACAGCCAGAGTTGGATGCCGCCGGTCTGTTCCGCTTCCTCTGCGGTGGCTCCAGTTACCTCGAGCAACTGACGGCGTAGGCGCCTCAGTTCCGGGTAGCGTTTCTGCATGCGGAAGACTTGGGCCAAGGGTTGCACAAGCAGTTGAGCGTTGTCCCACTGCCCCGCTTCCAAGGAAAGTGCCAGCGCCTGGGTGATGTTGCCTTCTTCAGCCAGGATAGCGGTGGTGCCGGCGTCCTGGTTCTCATAGAGGGTCTCCATGAAATAATCAGCGGTGTCTGCGTAGACCCGTACCACTTCTTGTTCCAGCTGTTGTACGCTGCTCTGGGGGAATTGACGGTACAGACTGCGTCCCAGGTACCAAGGCAATGAAGGATGGATCTGGTAGACACTGGGCGTGATGGGTTCTAAGAACCCACTGCCGAGGGCGCTTCGGAGCAGTGTCCGGCACGCGCCATAGCCAAGCTGTTCGCCGGTAACCGACTTGTATGCCTGGCCCTCCTGGGTGATGTGCGTCAGGATGTCCATCATGACCCGGTTCCGGAACAGTGAAAGGACAGGCAGGTGGACCCTGCTGCGGTGGGTCATGCGGGTGAAGGCATGGTCCATTACTACTGTCAGGTAGGANGGGCGGCCTTCNTCGTCGGCTCCACGCTCGTGCTGTTCGAGCTCGGATCTCAATTCTCCTACTANGACCGAGGCAGGTACATCTTTCAATAAAGGAAGAGCGATTTCCATGGCCAACGGATGGCTCTCGACCATATCCAAGATCTGAAGGTACTCGGGACCAAGGCGCATAGGGTCAGCGCCGGCTTCTTCCAANAATCTAGTTCCCAATACNATCCGGTCGTGNCCGNTCAGCCCGCTCAGCCGGGTGCTGCTGTGGGGCACAGACAGCCATGATTCGCTNTCCCGACGGCTGACTAGCAATANCCACGTCTGGCCACCTTCGGCCACTTCTTTTAGGAACGAGTCCAGGTCGGCAAGCTCACTGTCTTCTAGCAAGCCAGGCGAGCCGGCTGGGAACCCGGCCAGNTTCTGCAAGCTGTCCAGAACCAGCAATGCAGGATTNTCTCTGAGGTATTCTGTCACCCACCTTCGGCGGTCTTCGTGCCGAAGGTCTCCGAAGTCTAGTCCTGCCAAGGAGGTGCCGATCTCGTGGAGCACTCGTTCCAGCCCGGCGCCGACCTCAAATGCTGTATAAAAGACTCCCCCAGTGCGCCCGCCGGTCTTGCGCAGCCACGATGCTAGACCTAAGGCAAGCTCTGACTTGCCGGAGCCTACGTCTCCCGAAAGCATGACTACGGGAGTCTGGAGGAACCGGCGTTCAAGCTCCAGCAGTTCTTCGTGCCGCCCGATCAACCCATAGGGGCCGCCGCGGGGTAGTTCGGTGCCATGCGTGTCTTGTTCGGGCGGGGCCATGCCAGGGACAGGCTCATCTTGTTCCTCAGCCACAATGGCTTCCGGTGAATAGGTCTTGGACTCGAAGGCCATGGGAAGTGTCCAGTCCCAGGAAACCAGCGGGCCGGCGGCAGACGGGCGCTGGGGATGCTCCATCATAGCCTGCCGGACCGTGGCGATTGCTNTGGTTACCGGACTGCCACTGCTCAGCTCTTTGAAGAAAAATTCAGAGAGCAGGACTTTTCCGGCACCTNCGATCGGGAGTGGCGCNACTACCACCTGAGGGACGCCGTTTTGGGCTAGGCCAGCAGTGAATGACATTACGTCGTTGAGAGGGCTGGAAGCTGAGGCGTTGACCAACACTACTGGAGTCTGTGCACCGTTTAGGGTTTNTGCNAATGCTGCAGCGGCGACGGTTTGGACTCCTCCGGAACCGTCTTCCATGTGGATNCCCTGGCTGTCGATGGTAAAACCATCTAGATGGACCAGNTGGTAATGGGCTCGCTGATTTGACANATGCTCTATGAAATTGGCCTCCGTGGAGGGTCTTAGGCAGTCCAACTCGGCTGAGACAGGCAGTGATTCCAGAGCTGTTAGCGCCTCAGAGGCGATGCTCCCCGTACCTTCTGTTGAAGGGGGCAAGAGCAGCAGGACGTTCAACTGGTCGGTGGGCAGTTTGCCGGAGNAACTTTCTAACGGTTCGGGCGATGTACGCCTTGAGATTCCAGTCAATCTGGAGGCCAGGTAGGCATCACCTCCATTGTTCANCANCTCCCAAGGCAAGCCTAGAAACTCAGGTCGGGTGGAGATGACGGAGAGCAGAGGCGGCTCTGTTTCCGAGGCCTTCTCCGCGAGGGAGCGGGCTTCGTTGCCNGACCCAAANACAGACTGGAACAGCAACTGTCCGAGGTCTTTCAGACCTACTTCCACNTTTTGAGCTCTTTCCACGGCTTCGCCAAAGGTGTTTTTCGGGTATTCGGTGAGGTACCAGCGGATCTCATCAGATTCGGATTCGGTAAGCGGAAGAGAGAAGTCTACGGCCGGGGCAGTTTCGGCCCGACCGTTAGTGTCGATATATGAGAGTTGTACCTGGCCCGACTCGGCCAAGTCGACTATTTGCAGTGAATCTGCCACGGGGGCCTCCGGGTGTATCCAGGTGTAGACCGGCGCGAGTTAATCCCGCCGGGAAATCTTCTTGATTCAGACTGAGAACGAATCTCGGAACCATACTATCATCGGCCACATTACCAGTCCAACAAAATAGTTGTGGGCGTGGACTTGGTTGGCCGAGTAGGTCTCGAAGAAACCGGGAACGGCGGTAAGTTCGCTCTCACACGTATGGCGNANGTTAGGGTAGGGCGGCGGTCGAGAGCAATTCGACTGACTACCGCTGGGAGTGATTCACCAGATTACGGCTTTCGTCTATGGGACCCCACCCCCGGTCATCTTGAGCGCTGACTCCGGGTAGAGAGTCTCTATGAAATCGGACCTGTTACAGGGTTCGGCTATGCGTAAATGATAAGAAGCGTCTTAAGTTTGGCCTGCCCGCCAGGCCCCNGCGCGCCAATCATCGGGGCTGGGGCCTGGATCGATCAGAACGTCTACGACCGCTGGCTTGCCTGATGCTTGGGCCGCCCGAAGAGCGTCAGGCAGGTCTTTAGAATCGTTGACTTGCACNCCCCACGCGCCCATNCCTTCGGCTACGGTGGCGTTGTTTGTGGGGTGGAACTCCGACGCNATCTTGTGGCCTTCGGGCTGGTGGTCATTGACCATGCCCAGCGTATTGTTGTTAAACACCACGCAGATTATTGGCAGATCGTATTGGACCGCTGTGGAGATAGCGTTGACCACCATCATATAGCCGCCNTCTCCTGTCACCGCAACCACCGGCTGGTTCGGGTAGACCAGCTTCAGTCCGACCGCGGCTGGTAAGGCCCAACCCATGCCCGCCGTGCCGCCGGGACTGTAGAACGTGTTGGCTTGCTGGGCGCGGTATAGATGAGCCATCCAGGTGCGATTGTTTCCGGCGTCAAGGGTGTAGATAGTGGATGGGTCCATGGTCGCTTGAAGTTGGGCAATCAGCCGCTGAGGCTTAATTGGCGAACTGTCTTCGTGCATCTCTGGCTGGTCGTGGTAGCCGCCAGTTTCGCGGCGTACAGGCATGCTGTCGGTCCACACCTGCCGTCCGGAATTATCTGGGGCAGCCATATCTGATGCTTCCACCATCTGTTCCAGGATTACCTTGGCGTCTCCAATGAGGCCTAGTTCTACGGGAAAGGACCAGCCGGCGTTGCGCTCGTCGATGTCGATCTGGATGATGCGCTGTTTGTTGGGGTCGAAGATGTCGGGGCGCTCGCCCACCGTCTCTTGGGAGCGGAGCAAAGCGCCGACTACGAGGACAGTGTCAGCATCGCCCACAGCTTTGTTGGCTGTCTCTTGGCCGTAGGTACCGACCATGCCCAGGGCCAGTGGATGGTCTTCAGAGATAGCGCTCTTTCCTTTATAGCTGGTCGCCACAGGAATGCCCCACTGCTCTGCTAGCTGTTGGAGTTCGGAGTGAGCTCGGGCCACATGAACGCCATTCCCGGCTATGATGACCGGCCTGCGAGATTCGTTGAGTATCTTCACGGCCCGCTGAATATCCACCGGCGCGCTGGCCGGTTTGGCCGTGTTTAGGAACCCGGAGGCGTTGTGGATGAAGGGAGGAGATTCTACGTCTACTTGTCCGCTTATGGCCGCCGAGCGCATCAGCACGGTTGTGGGTCCTGGGCGGCCGCTGACGGCGTGTTTGATAGCCATCTGAGTGCCGAGCACGGCCTCTTTAGGGCTGGTAGCAAGGGTGGTGTACTTGGTCATGGACTTGAAGATCGACTGGAGGTCGATGCTGCCATACTCGCCTGCACCCGACTGGTTGGCTGGCCGCTGGGCCGCCCCACCGTCAGAGGTGTCGGTCAATATCAGCATGGGTGAGCTGCTCAGCATGGCTTCCATGATGCCGAAAGTGGCGTTAGAGCCCATGAACAATCCCTGGCCCATTATTGCGGCTGGCTTCCCAGACGCACGACCGTAAGCGTCGGCCATGATGGCTGCAACCTGTTCGTGACGAACCAATAGAGTCTTAATGCGGTCCTGTTTGGTCTCAAGAATCTGGAATATCTGGCCAGTGCCGCCTCCGGGGATACCGAACACGTATTCGACGCCGGCCTCTTCCAGAGTCTGGACAATCATCTCGCTGGCTAATGGCATTTTTTCACCCTTGGTTGATGTTTCTCTGGACGGTCACGCCCCTCGAAGGTTGTGGGGATGATACCCTTCGCCCATAAACGGGTCAAGAAATCGTTCTACGCCTCATTCGTGCCTGAGTTAAGGTATCCCAGATCTAGGCTGGGCTGGTTGACCCCCATTGGGCGCGGGCGTATCATCCTTCCAACCTGAGGCAGCCCAGGCACGACTTTGGGCTTGGGTATCCCTGGAAGATTTGTCTAGACAGAGAGGGGAATCATGCGTGGTGCCGATGCTATAGTTCGCGCGCTGGAACAGGAAGGAGTTGAGTACATCGCCGGTTTTCAAGGCGGTGGTTTGAACCCCCTTTGGACCGGCCTAAGGAATTCCGAGACCATTAAGGTCTTCGCCGCTAGAAACGAAAGATTGGGCGTGGAAATTGCCGACGGCTACGCGCGTGCCACCGGCAAAGTGGGCGTGGCCATGACCGGTACTGGCCCAGGCGCCACCAACACGTTGACCGGCATAGCTGGGGCCTTCGCCGATAATATCCCGGTCCTTCTGTTAATGGGACAAGTGCCGCTGGCACAACTGGGTAAAGAAGTGCAGCAGGAAGTTTCGGCCAGTATCTTCGATACGCTGGTCAAATGGCGGGGCACCATGGCCAAGGTCGAAGATATTCCGTCCATCATGCGCCGGGCCTTTACCGCCTTGCGTTCGGGCTCACCTGGCCCAGTGGTGCTGGAGATGCCCCAGGACGTCTTGATGACTGAGGTACCCGACGGTTCGCTATTATACGAGCCTGTCGGACCCGGACGGAAGGCCGCTCCGGCTGCCGATGAGGTGGCCAAAGCAGCCGACCTGCTGGTCAATGCCAAGAATCCCGTCTTGAACCTGGGCGGTGGCGTTTTGTCTGCCGAGGCGTGGGACGAAGCCAAAGAGTTGGCCGAATTGCTGTCTATGCCGGTTGCTACCACACTTGTGGCAAAGGGGGTCTTCCCCGAAGACCATCCCCTTTCGATGGGTATGGGTTGTTATCCTCGGAGCCGGTACGCTAGCGGGGCCTCCCTGCACATGAACCGCAAGGCGGACGTGGTGCTTGCGGTCGGCAATTCTTACCGATTGCCCAATGGCACTGATGGAAGGCCCATCCCCGAGAGTGTGAGCCTGATCCATGTGAATGCCGATGAACACGACCTGAACAAGCAATATCAGGCCGACGTGCCTATCTTGGCTGACGCCAAGCTCGCTTTGCGGGCCATTCTAGACGCTGTGAAAGAACGCATCGGACCTGGCAAAGGTGGTCTTAAAGAAGAAGTAGTGGCTGAGATCAAGCAGGCGAAAGACAAGGACCTGGGCGCCTGGGAGCCTGTTTTTAACGACACTTCTACTCCCACCAACGGCTATCGTGTCGTCCAGGAACTAGCCAAGATCATCGATCCAGATAAGACCGTCGCGCTCCACGACGCCGGAGGCAGCCGCGGCTATATGTCGCCCTTCTGGAACGCCACTAAGCCCCGCAGCTATCTGGGAATGGGCGGCATGGCCGCCATGGGCTGGTCGCTGGGCGGGGCCATCGGCGCCAAGCTCGGTCGCCCTGACGACCTGGTGGTCCACCTCCTGGGCGACGCTTCGTTCGGAATGGTTGGTATGGAGCTGGAAACGGCAGTCCGCATGGGCCTGCCTACGCTCACCATAGTAGTGAACAATGAAGGCACTGGCGGAGGTCTGATGGGGATGGAAAGCCCAACCGGCCCGCCACCGGACATGGCCAAGCTGACAGGAAACTGGAGCAAGGTGGCTGAGGGCCTGGGCGCTTACTCCGAACGGGTTGAAGACCCGGAAGAGGTCGGCCCGGCTCTCAAGCGGGCCATCGCCGCCACTGAAAGCGGTCAAGCAGCCTTAGTGGAAGTCATGATTAAACCCATGGCCACGCCAGGCCTGCCCGACGACTGGACGATCTAGGGAAGTCCGACATCCGGCCTGAGATGACCGCTGATAGCGTGGAGATTCCATGAAGAGTATCGAGATAGACCGCAGCAAACGATTAAAGGACGATCCGGGGAAAGGCCACAACCGTTGGCATCCGGATGTAACCCCCATATTAGAGGTGGACCCCGGTGAAGAAGTGTCGTTGGAGACAAGGGACGCTTCTGATGGGCAGATGAACCCCGCCGTCACGGTTTCCGACTTTGACGGGTTCGCCGGAAAGGTGGGACACCCGCTTACTGGACCGGTTTACATAAAAGGAGCTGAGCCGGGCGACCTCCTGGAGATCGAGTACGTCGACATCATCCCTCAGTCCTACGGCTGGACCCGCAACCGGCCCGGCGCCGGGTTCTTGCGCGACCTGTTTCCGGACCCTTTTGTGGCCCATTGGGATATGAAGGAAGGATGGGCGACATCCCAAGATCTGCCGGGCGTAAGGATACCCAACGGGTCGTTCATGGGTACCGCTGGAATCGCTCCTTCCAGAGCCCAGTTGGAGGCGTGGACCGCGCGAGAGGCCGACCTTGTCCGCCGAGGCGGGATCGCATTTCCTCCCGACGCTGAAGATGCGGTGCCGGGAGGAGCTATCGCCGCTGAAGGACTCCGCACAATCCCGCCCCGGGAAAACTGCGGAAACGTCGACGCCAAGCAGCTTACCAAAGGATCTCGATTGCTGATACCTGTGAACGTTCCAGGTGCGCTATATTCTGCCGGCGACGGCCATTTCGCCCAGGGCGACTCCGAATGTTGCATCACGGCCATCGAGATGGGCGCTACCGCGGTGGTAAAGTTCCATCTACAGAAGGGAGAGGCCGCTCGGAATAACATAATCTTCCCACGGTTCGCCCACCCGGGTTATTTCATCGCCCCGGAATGGGCAGCGCCCCGAAACTTCATCGCAACAATGGGGATGCCCATCCGGGAGGACGGCACCCAAGAAGGAGAGGACCTGACCTTGGCAGCGCGTAATGCCTTGATTAACATGATCGACTTGCTGCAAGAACGGGGTTGGACCAAAGAACAAGCCTACGTCATCTGTAGTGTCGCGGTGGACCTTAAGATAAGTAACGTCGTCGATCTGCCGAATGTCACGGTGTCGGCGTTTTTACCGGAAGATATCTTCCAAAGTTAGATTCTGACGCGGATGGCCGTCGATTTGGGGTTAAAATGACTAGCGGTGTGGATGTCCTCGAAAAAGGGCCTTAAATCGCTTGAGAGGACGCCAATATTTTCTTGTGTGACGCAGAAGATGGAATTCCCGGTAGTCCAGACCTTGGAAGTCCAGACAGAAAGGAAAACCCCGTCCTGATCACGTAAGGACGGGGTTTTTGCTAGAAGCGCTTCGCTTCGCTTTTAGAGAACTAGGGTTCCAAGGATTTAGCTAATACGCTTAACTTCGAGGGTCTCACCAGGAGCGAGTGCTACACGGCGTACATTTATACCCAGCTTCAGGAGCCAGTAGCCAAGAGTAGCTTTGCTGACGCCTAATTCTTCGGCAGTGCCCGAGAGACCAACCTCATTGACCTTCTCTGGCAAGAGGCGCTCTAAAGGCCGTGAAAATTCTTTCTCTACCCGTTGCATCAGTTTCGTCTTCCTAGCCATGGTTTCCTCCGTATCTTCTACTATTAATACTGCTTTATACTGCTACCCGGACCATCGTGCTGCTAATATATTAACAGCGCATTTTACGACAGTCAAGGGTTTTTTAAGGATTATCTTAAATTAATTTAAGGAATGAGTAACTAATTAGAAATTGGATATGACCATTGATTTGTGGTTCAACTCGTTAAAACGTTAAATAAGGGATTTAGAGATTGATTGCAGGGATAGAAACATGGTTGTTAGACATCATTACCAATGTTTATGATGCGATAGGTTGGCCCGGTGTCGTCTTCCTTATGGGGATAGAAAGTGCTGCGATTCCTTTTCCCAGTGAGTTGATTATGCCGCTTGCTGGTTGGCATTTAATCGAAGCCAAGGGTGATTCCGCTTGGATGTTGTTGATGGCAGGCTTCTATGGGGCGCTAGGGACTCTACTTGGCTCTTGGGTTGTGTATTGGATCAGTTATAAAGGTGGACGCCCCTTATTGAAGAAATATGGGAAATACGTTTTGGTCACCCAGCACGAAGTGGACCTAGCCGAGGATTGGTTCAAGAAGTACGGTGAACTTACTGTATTCGCATCCCGGATGTTACCGGTGTTACGGGGGTTTATAAGTGTGCCGGCGGGTATAGCACGCATGAACTTCTGGAAGTTCAGCTTCTACACCTTTGTTGGTTCCTATCCTTGGAGCCTTGGTTTGGCCTATGGTGGCTTCAAGCTGGGGGAGAACTGGGAGGACATGAGGCAGGTGATGCGGCCCTTCGACTTCCCAATCGCCGGCATCATCATCGTGGCAGTGGCTTGGTTTATCTATCACCGAATCAAAGTTATTAGGAGTGAACATCGAGACTGACCTGGGTCGTTGACACTGCTATATGAGGCCAATAAGCTGGTTGAAACTCGTAAAACGATTCCGTTAAAAAGGCAGGAAAATATGGAGGCACCCACTCTTAGAGACGTTTACCGAGCCAAGAAGACTATCGCACCGCACATGGCTCGTACACCTTTACACTATTCTGCAGGCCTCAGCGAGGTGCTAGGAGCAGAAGTGTACCTGAAGCACGATGAGTACCTACCTCTAGGCGCCTTCAAAGGCCGCGGCGGAATCAACCTGCTTTCCAGCCTGACTGATGAAGAGAAAAACCATGGCGTCATCACTGCATCCTCGGGCAACCACGGCCAATCGATCGCTAGCGCCTGTAAGTTATTCGGCGTGAAGGCCATCATCGGGCTCCCTGAAGGTGCCAACCCGAACAAAGTAGCGGCGATGAGAGCCTTGGGCGCGGAGATAATTTTTCACGGAGCCGATTTCGATGCCGCCCGGGTTCATTGCGAGGCCTTGGCCAAAGAAGAGGGTTACCGGTTCGTCCATCCGGTAAACGATTCCGTGATAATAGCCGGCGTGGGTACTCAAGCCCTTGAAACCGTGGAGGACCTTCCAGACGTCGAGGTCCTGATGCTCCCTTTGGGGGGCGGTTCTGGGGTCGCAGGGGCTTGTATAGTCGCAAAAGGAATCGACCCATCTATAGAAGTACTGGCTGTCCAATCTGAACAGGCGCCTGCCGGCTACATTTCGTGGAAGCAAGGTGAGTTAGTTGAAGCGGAGATGAAGACCATTGCCGAGGGAGTGGCCACAAGGTCCGGGTATGCATTGCCGCAACAGATTATGAAGGAGTTATTGGACGATTTTCTTTTGGTGAGTGACTCCGATATTCAGCGGGCCATCGGGACCCTCGTCGATAAAGCCCACACCCTGGCTGAAGGAGCAGGGGCCACAGCTCTAGCTGGTGCGATCAAGCACCCAGAAAAGGTAAAGGGAAAAAAGGTAGCAATAACCATCAGTGGTGGCAATATCACAACTGAGCAGCTCAGGCAATCTTTGGAGGTGTACCAGAGCTGAAACATCTGTATTAAATGTAAAACACAACAAGTACACATAGAGCTGATGGCCCATCAAACCCTTGAAGGATGGGCCGTTTAATTATGCCCATTTGAAAGGCCATTAATAATTGAAGCAGGATATCTACGGCGATATACTGAGCGAAGGGTCTGAGGATAGCGTTGAACTCAGCGTCCAGCGGCCCGATGACGCCGACCCAGTGGTGGGGATTGGAGGGGCTGCATGTTCGAAAACGTATCCGAGCATCTAGATGAAGCCGTGAGGCTGGCGGAACGGTGCCCCGAGAAATACAAGGTCCCGTGTTTTGAAGCATTGATTCGGGTATTGGCCGAGCCTGATTCCTTTCAGAGGCAGAGCGGATCTGCATCCGGGCTTCCACTTGATAGGCCTTCTGAAACTCCCCTATTCACCAGGAACGGTTTCCATGAACCTACTGATTCGACCGTGTCGCAGCAGCAAGGTCACCGCGGACCCATATTCCTGGACCAGTATCAAATACCTAGTCTATCCATTTCACGGGTCTATCATTTGAATGGCGACTCATATCGTATTATCGTTAAAGACCTGAACGAAAGGACCATTTCCAAGAAGCAGGTAAAACTGGCTTTGTTGCTTGGGGTTGGCGAGTTGTTGACTGAAGATTCACCGGTGTTCTCCAAGGATCGTCTGATTGAAGTATGCCGCGAATACAGCGCGTATGACGCCCCAAATTTCGCCTCCCATATGAAGAAACAGCGGGATATGTTCATCGCGCAGGGGAATGGGTGGTCGCTGACAGTACCGGGGCAACAACGTGCGGCAGAAGCGATTAAAGAATTGGGCATCTTGATGTGAGATGCCCTGCGTCAGGCTAGGGCGTTTAGCGGCTGAAGTAACGGGCCAATTCGTCTCTGCTGAACTTAGGTAGCTCGACTTCGCCTTCGCGTCCTATGTAGACGAACCCCTCTTCCGGCGCCATCATCACGCCGATTTCCCAACCGTCGATTCCATTTTTCTCCAGAGCGGCAAGTAAAGAAGGGACTTCGACCGGAGAAAGTGTAATGATCAATGCGCCGGAGGCCAGCAGTCCCAATGGGTTAAGGCCCAGTGCTTGGCAGACTTCTTGAGTTAGTTCCAATAGCGGAATACTGCCTTCTTCGATAGCCAAACCCAAACCTGCAGCAGCTGCGACTTCTCGAAGTCCGGTGACCAGCCCTCCTTCGGTCACATCGTGCATAGAATGTATTTGGGCATTGTCGCAGGCGATACGCGCATCATTTATCACACTTATACCCGGGAAATCTAATAACTCCGCACTCAGTTTAATAGTATCGGCTCTCACACCGGCTTTTCGGAGGTCGTCAGCTCGTTCGAGAGCTAAAAGTGCTGTGCCTTCGATTGCGATGCCTTTCGTCACTACGATGCTGTCACCTTCCTGCGCACCTGCGGTGCGCACTAAACGCTCTCGTGAGACTTCTCCTAGCATCGTTCCAGCGACCAGTGGCCGGTCGATACCGTACGTAATCTCGCTGTGGCCGCCGATAAGGGTGACACCTATCTCATTGCAGGCATCTAGCACCTGCGTGAACAATTCTTTAGCCTGGGCTTCTGTGAAGCGCTCTGGGACGAGTAGAGTGGCTAGGAACCAGCGTGGGGTTCCGCCGGTACAGGCGACGTCGTTGGCGTTCACCTGCACCGCGTACCGGCCGATTAGGTTGGTGGCGAAGGTTATGGGGTCGCTTTTGGCCACCAGCAGCGTCTCACCAAGGTCCAATACAGCAGCGTCCTCACCAGTGCCGGGCCCTAAGATGACCCGAGGGTCAGTGATTTCGTTCATTTGGAGCAGTTGCTCTAGTAATGACGGAGGAAACTTGCCGATGTCCACGGTTTCACCTGTTGGCGAGGACTAGCTTGGATTGTCGTTCTGACCGACATGATAATTCAGATGGTTACAACGTATCCAGAGTCGAAAGCGACCATCGTCATGTCTGCGCGAATATGGCAGACTGAGCAAGGCCGATCGATGAGTAATTCCGTTGACAGCACACATAGTTTGTGATAAAAATAACAAAGTAATTCTCCGCCTATAATTACTTGGTTAATCAAGTTCATAGAGTTGATGATTTGGAGGCCAACCAGTGAGAATATCACTAGTGATTCTGTCTGCGGTATTGAGTGCGGTCATGCTCTTGGCCGTCGCCTGCAGCGCCGACGAAGCCGACCCCAACGCGACGGCGACCCCGGCCCCGCCTGCTACCATTCCAGAAGGTGATAGAGCTCCTGAACCAACCGCGGCTCCGACCGCGGTCCCCGCAACGGCTGCCCCAGCTCCCGCAGGTGGAACGAGCGGCACGGTCAAGCTAACCATTGACGTCAGCGGCGACGCTCTTCAGTTCAGCTCAACCTCAATGACGGCGGCTGCAGGCTCAGAGGTCGTGGTGACATTCAACAATTCTTCCAGCGTCAACTCCCATAACTGGGCCTTGGTTGAGGCTGGCACCAAGGATGCGGTTGCAACCGACGGCCTGGCCGCAGGGCAGGACAATCACTGGCTCCCCGTTGGCGACGCTCGGGTATTCGGCGCCACCACCTTGATCGGACCTGGCGAAAGCACGGATGCCGAATTCACGGCTCCCGACGCCGGAAATTACCAATTCGTCTGCACTTTCCCTGGCCACAACTTCACAATGTTCGGTGATTTCATCGTCAACTAGGCACTGGGAACAGGTTTATAGGGCTGTGATTTACAACCGACGGTCGTGTTTGGTAGCATTATCGGGCTGGATTCGTTCGTGGGCCGAGCGGTCCGGCAGTTGATGCGTGGGGCGTTCGTCTAGCGGCCCAGGACACCGCCCTCTCAAGGCGGAGATCAGGGGTTCAAATCCCCTACGCCCTACCAAACTACAGGCACAAAAAACCCCCCTGAATTGTTCAGGGGGGTTTTGTCTTCTCCAAGTTGCTACCTAATTATTCGACCTTGCCGGCACAGGAACTCCAATCTGAAACTGGCGGACGTCTCCGCTCATCAATAGATCGGACTGGTAGGAGGAGTTCGAGAGTCTGTAGGAGCTGGTTTAGCAAAGCTTTCAAATATAGCGGTCACGTCCCTTTTATAGTAAATCCTGGCGATGATTAGGGTTATCACGCTAAAAGCGATCCCGACGACAATAGTTAAAGGGCTCATTACCCAATCCGTAGTATTCTTGCCATCTAGGTATCCCCAAACTGAGAATAATATAATAAAAGGGATTGTGAGCAAAACGGTCATACTGCGCAACATATTTCTGACGAATCGGTGTGTACCCATTCTTATCAGCGCTTTTTCTTGTTCCGACATTGTGTTTGTGACTCCTGATTCTCTGGTTTCCGCTTGTCCGCCGAAATATCGACCCTCTTCGGAAGTTTTTAGCTGGATACACCGCCCACCTCTTCAACCTCCCCCATAGTGGCCTTTTGCATACCTGTTAGGATATCGGGATCGGTGTCCATGGTGAAAGAGACACTTGAATGCCCCAATCGGGTACTGATTGTCTTGACGTAAGTTCTCTGTCGAAGCATCAATGAAGTCCGGGTGTGCTCAGGTAGTGGAGCTGCACTTCGAAAGGCTTCACGGGCTAGCTAACCGCTTTTGCTTCGTCTTGGTTTGTTATTTCCTGCTGTCATGCCCCATACCTTTACAAATGTCACGGAAAATGCAAGTAAGTTTGTACATTTATATCCTTAGTGAATAGCTCGTACGCTGTTTTCCCTTCTGGAGTTCCGTATAAATCTGCTGCTTTGAGGCGAATATCACTCTCCTGGTTCTCGAAATATGTTTTATCTGCCGATCGTTCCCAATCTGTATTCTCGGAACCTTGGAACCGGCCTTCTGCAATGAAACGCTCCCTTTCGATTCTGGCTAATTCCCACTCCAATTGTTTCCATTGGTCAATCTCTAGGGATGCGTCCCTGGTCCCTTCGTGTGCCAGTAGTTCTTCCAAGGAACCGAGGGATCCAAGTTCTTCTGTTCTGGAATCTCCTAGATATTCGGGTCTTAGGCGTTTGAGGTCCGAAAGGAAATGCCGGATTAACCGAAGATTCGTCGCAGGGCGTTTCCCTCTGAGAAATCCCGAGAATTCAAGTAAAGTCGTATCTAATTCTCGGGTATCAAATGTTTTGTCCAAGAGCCTCGCCATGAATTCCCATTTGGCGTAAGTAACTGCAAACCTGAATAATAGGTAGGCATGCATGGGAGAGGAGAGGTCAAAAAATTTGGCTATCTTGAGGGCCCAACTAGCTTCTTCCACGCATATTATCGCGGAGTCCGGGCCTTCGACTTCGATTCGCATGTAGTGGAGAGTCAGTAAGACAGGGACTTTTTCTGGATCGTCGTACCACTCGTGCTGCCAAAGGTCCAGCTCTACTCTCGGCTCCAGTTTATTTACGCCTTTGTTTAACTTACCTACCTCGTTTTGGACGAACCTCAGGCTCGGAGGGTTTATAGGCTCCTGTTTCAGGAGCTGGTGTATAACTTTCCCTCCGCGGGTTATATCTTCGGACCAAAGCTCCGCTATCATCTGCCGGATTATCGGACTAATCAATGGTTTAGGTCCCTTTAATTCACATCTGCGTATATGCGTATTGTATTGAATTTTTGCGCCTGTTGTGGCTGTATTGACATAACATAATACATATACAAGCGCTATACTACCGGAGGCTGGACTAGAAATTGCACAAGACAGGAACACTAATGATGTCAGTGGCGCAGGTTAGCTCGTATCGGTAAGTGTCCGGATATTGCTTTTACATCCCATTCTGCGTGTGTGGCTACCCAAGCTTCCTGGTCTGAGTACACAGAACAAATAAATCACGCAATCGTTGGGGGCAACTTCCTCAACTCAGGCGCGATATGTTTTGCGAATAATTCTTGCGATTTCCATCCTTTCTCCGGTGGGTCCCAGTCATGAGTCAACTGTAACAGCGTGCCGAATCCACCTACCGTGTCGTAAACGTCCATTATCTTGCGTAAGCAATAGTCTGGATCCCCGATTATCCAACGGTTATCCATCATGTATTCAACATTGATCCCGTCATCTGGAAAACTGGGATCTGGCTTCAGGCGATCAAAAAACCCCGTCGTCTTGAATAGCGGGAAGAAATATTCTTCGTATGTACGCGCTAACCCACACTGCATTACATCTTGGCGCGCTTGTTCGGTAGTTTCAGCAACGTATATGTCTAGGCAAATTCTCCAGGCCGACCGATCAGGGGTGATCCCAGACTTGGCGGCTCCTTTGGAGTAGGCTTCCCAGTGGGATGGGATTTGAGGGGTGGAAAGTATGCTTGTCGTAAGCGGTATCCAGCCGTGCTCGCCTGCCCATTCCATGGTGGGAGAGTTGGGGCTGCTTCCTGCTACGGCGATGGGGGGATGAGGTTTCGTGTAAGGTTTCATCCATAACCCTAAGCCCCCTTCGGGAATTGGCGTCGGCGATTTTACACTTATGAACTCACCTTGGTAGTCGAGTGGTCCATCAGCCTCCCAGATCTGTAATACAGCGTCCAGAACTTCGGCTGCTCGAGCGTGCCGGTTGTCCTGTGCAACCCCGAAAAACTCGTATTCAGTCGGAACTCCTCCGGTGCCAACTCCGAACAAGAGTCTCCCCTCTGCTAAGTAATCAAGCATTGCAATGCGGTGTGCCAGGTCTTTCGGATCGTGGAGTTGGAGCAGCACGACCCCAGTACCGAGTTTGATATTTTCCGTCAAGCCCAACGCCTTGGAGATAAATAGATCTGGGGCCGGTAGATTTTCCCATGGGATAGTGAAGTGTTCTCCAACCCAAGCTTCATCGAATCCAAGCCGGTCTCCCTTAATAATGGTTTCCATGTCTTCTTTAATGGTCCGGCTGAGCCCTTTTTCAGGATGATGAACTGGCATCATGAATAAACCCAGGTTCATGTTATTCCTCCCAGGACGATTGCTTGAATCATAGACTTCATGAGCGCCATCCTAGTATCAGCCACCGTTACCGTCAATGCACAGGCTAAAAGCCATTGCTAACATTTAGAGGAGAATCCTAAGTTGCTCATCAATCTGCGGACCTAGGAACCCATCTGAGGCCATCCAAAGGGTTGATGAAAAGAATCACTGCAGTTGAAGCTGTTCAGTTTTGAAAAAACGATTCCGGTAATACTCTCCTTCCGACGTTGTTAGAAAATAAGCGTGTGCCCATGAACCATACTCGTAGGCTTTGGACTGATCTGGTCCAAATTCCATTCGGTTGATGTCCTGAGTATGATAGAATCCTGCCTGCCAACTAAGAACGGTACAATAAGGAACGAAGAAACGGGTTTCCAAGGTAGCGATAGGGGGCTAACCCTCTAATGCCTTACCGTTACTATCTGTGACCGGATTTAATTAAGCCTCTGGATCTATCCGGAGGCTTTTGTTCTGGATTTTTTGTGGCCAGAACCCATTAGAGTAGATTAATTAAGTAATGCCAAACAAGATCGACACCGTCATCTTTGACCTGGACGGGACGTTGGTGGACAGTCAGCCTGCCGCTTTAGGGGCCACCATCGAAGCGTTGTCTCGTTACGACGTCTGGGTGACCGCCGAAGACCTTAGGGAGGTCTTTGGCGGCGGAGCTCGGAGATTGCTCGGCCATTTTCTGGAAAGGGACTTCGGAAAAGGCCCAGCCGACGAAATGCTGGAAGAGGTAGTTAAGTTACGAAGCAGCCTTCAGTTAGACCTCACGGGCGAGGTGGTCTTGCTTGCAGGTGTGAAAGACCTGTTATCTTCATTGAAAGAACGCGGATTCAAGCTGGCCGTGGCGACTATGAGCAGCCGGGTGGTGGTTAACAGGGTTTTGGAACACCACGGAGTCCAGGCCTATTTTGACGCCACGTTTTCCGTGGATGACGTGAGCCGGATCAAGCCGGACCCGGAAATTTTGACCAAGACGATTGAAAGATTGGGTAGACAAGTTGACCGCGCCATCTACGTGGGCGATTCCAGCCATGACCTAGAAGCGGCGGTGGACTTGGGCATGGCATTCGTACTGGTAGATTCTGGTTTGTACGTAAGGGGTGAAGCTAGGGAAAAGCTTTGCACCGCTGCTCAGCAAAACGGGTTTCCGATCGTTGGGATAGATGATGTCAGCAAAATTGCAAATATTGTGAGGGAATGACGCCAAGACTGACTGCAACCGGTGCTGTTAATACCTATAGGAAGCGTGGCCGTTTCCAGCGATCCCCTGAAAATCTCGATACATCGAACTTCGACGATTTCCTTTCTGAAAACAGGGTCGGCAGCCCCAGAAGTATCACCTCAAAATCGCACATTCAGGTTGAACTGACCTCACCTTAGTTGATCAGTATTGATTATCGAGGCATGAGGCAGATCCGCTCTTTCCTGTATCATTGCCACCAGACCCAGGCCCATTCGTCGAAAATCGGAGAGGCATAGTCAGTAGAAAATGGGCACACCTGAATCCAGGGTTAAGTTACTCGAATCAGAGGTTGAGGTCGTCAAGGCGTACTTCAGCGGATTGTCCGATGAGGAGATGCAGACACCCAGTGCCTGCTCCGATTGGGATGTGGCGGACGTGGTAGGGCATCTTGCGGGCCAGGACCATGCGTCCCGGGTGCGTAGCGGGTTACTTGGGGATTACTCGCCGCCAGAGGGCTCGCCGTCAGTGGCCGATCACGACGAAGATCGGTTCTCAAAGAACATATTTGACCGAGCCCTGGCTACGCGGGANCNATTTGGNGAAGACTTGGTTNCCTANTTCNACCANCGNGTGGACGAAACGGTAGAGGTCTTCANATCAGTGACGCCCGAAGACTGGGACAACCTCTGCTACTGGCCGCCAGGGCCGGAACCCGTGCACGCACTGNTAAACCAACGTATCGCCGAGCTTACGATGCACACCTGGGACATCAGGTCGGTCTTGGAAACCNATTATCACATTTCGGACGATNCCGTCAGGGTGCTGATNGAAGGAGTGGNCCGGGCCGCCCGCCGGGCCTTCCGCCCTGACCCTTCGCTGNCTATACCNATNTCCCATCGCTTTGTTATTGATCGTCCANTCGCNACAAGACNGGANATCNTNATCGGTCTTGATGGNGCTAAGGTTGGGCCAGCTGGCAGTGAGGAGCCGGACGTAACCTTCGAGTCCGACGGNGAAACCTATGTGTTGATCATGTTCGGTAGGTTACAAGTCATGGACGCCNTAGCGGATGGCCGTTTAACCTTCGACGGAAATCCTGAACTGGCGGTCGGGTTCGGCCGAAGGTTTGTGGGCGGATGACTTGGCTGAGTTGCGCCGCTCGCGAAATAAAGGTCCAGGCGTCNCGACTAAGATAAGAAACGTATACTTAACCCCTCAAGGGCCGTATATTTAACCCCGGCCCAAACAGCCAACGGCTTCTAACGCTTCTATCGGGAGGCATACCATGGTTCTAGATGTGAAGAGTCTGGTTGACGCCGACGCCGGACTGATTAGTCGTCGAATCTTCATCGAAGACGATATATACCAAGCAGAGTTGGAACGTATCTTCGCCAGATGCTGGCTGTTCTTGTGCCACGAAACCCAGATACCCGAACCTGGAGACTTCATCACCACATACATGGGTGAGGACTCGGTCCTGGTTATGAGGGACTCCTCCGGCAAGATTGGGGCGTTCCTCAACGTGTGCCCCCACCGTGGTAACCGCCTCTGCCGAGCTGACAACGGCAACGCATCTGCCTTCATCTGCGCTTATCATGGCTGGGCCTTCGGCAATAACGGCAACCTCCAGGGTGTGCCCAACCTCCAAGACGCGTACTACAACGACTTGGACCGCTCCAAATGGGGGTTGGTTCCCGTTGCCCAACTGGATACCTATAAGGGTTTGGTGTTCGCCACGTTCGATAAGGATGCCCCGTCTTTGATGCATTATCTGGGTGAGATGGCCTGGTATCTGGACAGCTTTTTCGACCGTCGAGAAGGCGGCGTGGAGGTTATAGGCGGCGTCCATCGGTGGATCATCCCTTGTAATTGGAAACTGCCTGCTGAGAACTTTGGCGGTGACGCCTACCATGTGGCCTGGAACCACCTCTCCGCCTTAACGTCAGGTTTTACCCAGGCTCCGGCTGCCAGNCAAACGCCTGGTGGCGGCACACTCTCACCAGGCAACGGCCACTGCATATTGGCCGTGGGTGCCGAAGATTACTCCAGCGCACCCACGCAGATAATTCAGGAATACGAGGAGTCCATCAGGGCCGAGACTTTATCTCGTCTGGGGCCGAGGNTGGAAAAGATAACCCCCAACGTGGGCACNCTATTCCCGCATATGTCGTTCCTTAGGGGCAGNTCNCGTAGCTTCCGNGTCTGGCATCCNAAAGGTCCCGATAANATTGAAGTNATCTCCTGNCAGTTTGTGGATAGGGCGGCTCCCCAAGAGGTCAAGGACGCCCTCCGGGTGACTGGTCTCAGGGCCTTTGGGCCCTCCGGAGTGCTAGAGCAAGATGATATGGACAATTGGGAGGAGTGCACTCGTACCAACCGGGGAGCGGTGACCCGGAGGTACGCCCTGAACTACCAGATGGGCTTGGGTCATGACCGATTTGATGAAGAGTTAGGAGCATGGGCCAGCGACTTCAAGCTCAGTGACAGCAACCCACGCTATTTCTACCAGCGGTGGGCCAGCTTGATGCAGGCCGACTCTTGGGAACAGGTCTGGCCCNGATGAATGATGGGACTCTANGGGAAGTTGAACAGTTCCTCTACCGGGAAGCCCGGCTGCTGGANAGCCGCCGCTTTTCCGAATGGNTGGATCTCTTTTCCGAGGACGTCCGTTATTGGATGCCAACCCGGTCCAATCGNTATCCCGTGAACAGCAAGGCCATCTCTATCTTGGACGCTTCTCAGTATGAAGAAGAGGAGGTCTCAGGTGAAGACGAGCTAGCGTTCATGGAGGAGACCAAAGAAACGCTGGAAGGACGTGTGGCCCGTTTGGATACCGGCATGGCTTGGGCTGAAGACCCGCCTTCCCGCACNCGCCACATTATCACCAACATTGAGGTTGAGGCAGAGGNCTCNCNNGACCAGATGCGGGTCTACTCTAACTTCGTCATGTANCGCAATCGGGGCGAGGTTGACCAGGATTTCTACGTCGGTAGCCGGGAAGACATCCTGCGGAGAGAGGGAGGCCAATTGAGAATCTCGTCCAGAAAGATCGTCCTCGACCAAAATGTCCTTCTAGCCAAGAACATAAGCAACTTCTTCTAGGTNGCCNGNGNGCGTTTNCTTAGGNTCAANTCGAGTAACATNCCNCGTNGCCGCTCCNCCGNCCAGAGTNAAACGANGGATTTCATTCGGGATNGATCNAGGTAGCANACGCAATGGATTCCTCACAAAGTTAATGGCTGAGAAGGATAAACCGCCTAAACTGCGTTTTTAATTTCCTCTGGACTAATAGGTCCTGAATGCAACCTGCCGGCAATCAGAAATGACGGAGTTAGAGTGACTCCTGATTTCACCGCCGTTTCATGCTGAGCTAGGACGAATCCGTGATATTCACCAGATTCTAGCTTGGGCCACATCGTTTGCCAGTCAAGGCCGATGTACATGGCCAGCCTGCGCAGAGTGTACAGGTTCCCCAAGTCGGTCCCAAATCCCCAATATTCCTTGGAAGCTGCCCAAAAGAACTCGCGGTCAAGACCTATATCTTTGGCATAGGCTGTTGCCGCGTGGACAGCGAGGGTGCTGACTGAACGATTGGATGCGGGTTCCGTTCCCAGACTCTCGCCGGGTTTGTAGAGCGGTTGTCTTAGTGAGACATCCGTCAGTATCTTGCTCTCGTGTCGTACTAAGGGCTTGTCGATAGAGTCCTTCCGCAAAAGGAACGGACGGCGATCTATCTCAAATCCAATCTCAGCCGCTGATTGCTCAAGTTGCTTAAGCCCTAGGTATGAATGGGGGCAGAAGTAATCGAACCAAATGGTTACTACGGCAATAGGCATCTCGAACCGTTCAGCTCAGACTCAGGTCTTTGGCTTGCTTGAGGACTTTGACCAACGCGTCCATAGACAACACGCCGGTGTTAGTGTTCCGTGGGCTCGGGTGATAGCAGGCCACCATCATGGGCAGCTTGGGCCCGAACCGGTAGACCTCGCCGTGGAGGAATTTCCCCCGAATTTTTTCCGATGCCATCTCGCTCAATGTCTGTAGTCCCGCCCGAAAGGCTATGTGCCCCAGGGCCAAGATCACTTTTAAGTTGGGTAATGTTTGCAATTCTCTGATCAGGTAGGGAAGGCAGGTGCGTTGCTCTTCAGGGGTTGGCTTATCTCCGGGAGGAACACACCGCACCGCCGCGGCGACGTACGCCCCGTTGAATTCTAGGCCGTCGCCACGGTGGTCTGAGTTGGGCTGGTTAGCCAGCCCTGCTTTGTACATCGCTTCAGTCAAAAAGGTTGCCGAGGCATCACCGGTGAAGACCCGTCCGGTGCGGTTGCCTCCGTGGGCTGCTGGAGCCAGACCCAGCACCAACATCGAAGCGTCAGGGTCTCCGTAGCTGGGCACTGGCTTGGCCCAGTATTCCCAGTCCTTATACGACGCCCGTTTCTCCTTGCCGATCTTCTCGCGCCAGCCAACCAGGCGGGTGCACATCCGGCAGGCGACGATCTCGTCAGTGAGAGCCGCCAACTGTGTTCTATGACTATCTTCCACCCGCTCCTCCGTGGATTGGATCTGCTACGAGAGCTGGAGGGGTCGGTGCTATACTCCCGCCCATGACCGCCGTATCTCTGTTGCTCGTGGTGTTGTCCGCCTTCGCCCACGCCTCGTGGAACCTGATGTTGAAGCGGGCAGGNGACCCCGAGGTCTTCGCCTGGTGCCTGCTCGCCGNGTCCACTGTCGTATTGGCCCCGGTNGGTGTAGTCCTACTCTGGTTGAACCCGGTGGGCTTTCCGGGAATGTGGTTCGCTCTGGCCACCATTGTTCTTCATACCTTCTACTTTGTTTTGTTGGGCCGAGGCTATGCTCGGGGCGACCTATCCCTGGTCTACCCTGTAGCCCGAGGGATGGGGCCGATGCTGACACCGTTGCTGGCTGTGGTCTTTATAAACGAGACAATTGAACCTCTCGCCATAGCCGGAATCCTCGCCATCGTTGGCGGGATATACACAATCTCATGGTGGGGCAACTTCAATCAAGTGCTGCGGAGCCCTTTGCTCTTCCTCAGATCAACCGGAATGCGTTACGCAGTGCTCACCGGATTCACCATAGCCGCTTATTCTATCGTCGATAAAGAGGGAGTCAGTCATATACAGCCAGTTCTTTACATGTATTTTTTGACCATAGGTAGCACCGTATTTCTTGTTCCCTACATATTGTTGCACAAGGGGACCGATGCAGTTAAAACCGAATGGCGGGCCAACGCTATTCCAATCATGCTCTCTGGACTGCTGGTTTTCGCCGCCTACAGCCTTGTGTTGACAGCCTTCTCGTTGTCTCGAGTCAGCTACGTAGCGCCGGCCAGAGAGGTCGGAGTCGTCATGGGTGTGCTGCTCGGAATATATGTGCTGAAGGAACCATTTGGCGGCGGGCGTCTGCTTGGCTCAGGCTTCATAGTTTCCGGGCTGGCCATGATCGCATTGTCGCCGTAACGGGCCCGGGTTGAAGACTGTTGCCTCCAGACATAATGTATAATATCGGGTGCCTCGAACAGGGCCCAATCAGACGTGGAAATAGAGGGAGCCGATGATTAACCAAGAACGCTTGGTCAACGCATTCTGTGAGCTGGTCAAGATAGACAGCCCGTCTGACGAAGAAGAGGATGTGGCCAAACATCTAACCGAGCGCCTTGAGAACATGGGATTCAATGTTGCCCGAGACGCCCACGGCAACCTGATAGCCTCCGAAGAAGGGGCCAACCCGTTGATGCTGTCGGCCCACATGGACACCGTGGAGCCGGGACGTAGTATCAAGCCACAGGTGGACGGAGACATCATCCGCTCCGACGGTACGACCATTCTGGGCGGTGATTGCAAAGCCGGAGTGGCGGCCATAATGGAGGCGTTGGAGTCAGCCACGGAAGACGACTCGCCCCGGCGTCCCGTGCAGGTGGTCTTCACCAGAGGTGAAGAGATCGGTTTGATCGGTGCGGCTAACTTGGACTACTCCATGATTCACTGCAAAGAGGCGGTGGTATTCGATGGGAATGGTCCGGTCAACACTATCACTGGTTCCAGCCCCACCTACATGGCCTTCGACATAACTGTGACCGGCCGGGGTGCCCATGCCGGCGTCGAGCCGGAGAAGGGTATATCTGCCATCCGCATCGCCAGCGAGATNATCGGAGACCTGCCTAACGGTAGGCTAGATGAGGAGACCACGTTCAACGTGGGACTTATATCTGGCGGAACCGTACGCAACGCTGTTCCGGTAGAGGTAACCTTCGGCGGAGAGTTTCGCAGCAAAAATACTGAGACCGTGGACCTGCTGGGGCTTCAGGTTACCGAGGCTTTGAANAAGGCCAGAGCAAAGTACCAAGAAGCAGTTATCAAAGAAGAGATGGAGATGCTCTTTCAGATGTACACCTTGGACCCCAACGAACCGGTGGTGCGAATGGTGACTAGNATGCTCAAAGACATGGACCTCATGCCCGACATCAAGCCGTCTGGCGGAGGTACCGACGCCAACCAAATGCGACTGAACGGCATAGACTGCATCGTGGTCGGCATGGCCACAAACGAGATGCACACGGTGGATGAGTATGTGGTGGTACCTGACCTGATGGCTACTGCGAAACTCTGCCAGAACATCATGAACCCGAATCAATAGGACGGAATCACGGAAAGTCAGGGGCATCCCGGAATGATCGGGATGCCCTTACGTATTTGAAAGGAGAGATAGATGAACGGAGCAGAACTGAAAGCAACTTTAANGTCGGGTGGCCGGGTCTTTGGCACCATGATATCCATCGCCCGCAACCCCAAGTGGATACCNATCNTGGACGGCGTAGGTCTAGACTACGTGGTCATNGACACNGAGCATAATTACCGGAGCCGCGGCGAGCTTGGCGACTTCTTAATTATGATGAACACTAGCGGCGTGGTNCCCATAGTCCGTATCCCTATCCCAGATTCCCACTACGTAACCATGGCTTTGGATGCCGGCGCTCAGGGCGTGCTGGCTCCTTACTGCGAGACTGTGGAGCAGGTCAGGGACGTGGTGGCTGCAGCCAAATGGCGCCCCTTGAAGGGTGAGGCTGTGGACCGAGTGGTGGCAACCGGCGAACATGTTAGTGATAGCACTAGGGCTTACTTGGAAGACCGCAACAAGAACAGCATTGCCATCATCGGTATCGAGAGCCAGGCCGCGGTGGATAATCTGGACAAGATACTCGAGGTGCCCGGCATCGACGGCATATTCGTCGGCCCAAACGATATGAGTATCTCCCTTGGCATCCCCGACCAGTACGATCAGAAGGTNTACCAGGATACGGTCAAGAGCGTCATCGACAAAGCTGAGGCCAAGGGTATCGCCACGTTGGTCCATCAGCAGACGCCGGACCTGTCCACCTATTGGATCTCCCAGGGAGCCCGCTTCATCCTCCACGGTACCGATCGACGCGCACTGCAAGAAGGCTTCAAAGCCGACTTCGGCGCCTTAAGGGATTTTGCCAAAAATAACTAGGCTACTCTTCGGCGATGTTAACGGTGCTCAAAGAGAGATTCCGGTTTTTCGACCACGATAGACAGGCGTTTTGGGGTTGGTTATCATTTCGTGCAAGTAACCTCGGTGGGTACGGATGTGTGTGGCTTTCAAGTCGGCCATCTGCAANGGGCGCTATAACGTCCGGAATAGGTCGGGAAGGAGATACAAATGTCAGCGAAAGTTAGCGGACTCGGGCACGTCGGCTTCTATGTTCAGGACCTGGAACTTATGAAAGATTTCTATGCCAATTTCATCGGTATGCAGCTGACAAAAGTGAGTCAGAATGCGGCTTTTTTCAGTGCGGACCCAGAGGCCTGCGACCATGAAATCGCCTTGATGATTGGNCGCCCTTCGCTCGATGACCCGCATTCGATCCAGCAGATCTCAATGCGAGTGGATTCACTTGATGACCTTCGCGATTTCAAGCGGCGCATAGGGGAGAAAGGGTACCAACTGGACCGCATCGTCACCCACGCGAGCGCCATCGGGTGCTACTTCCGCGACCCAGAGAATAACCCGGTGGAAGTATTCTGGCTGACCGGCCACACGTCTTGGGCCCAGATCAGCATTCCGATCGATATCGACCAATCCGATGAAGATGTCATGGCAGATGTTGACCGGGCCTTCGCTGTATCCCGAAAGGTAGAATTGGGCAAGCCTGCTACTCCTGAGACCCAANCCGCCATCAGGGAGTTAGGTGCAGCGGTAGTGAGCAGCCGCTAACGCTAGGATATATATGTGACCAATTAACCTTGCTGGAAATAAGACCTGTGGATCTGCTTGAAACTTTGGTCGAGTGGATACCGGAATTCTCGGGAATGCCGGGTCAAGAACCGGTTATCCCGACTGCTCCCTTATGAATTCCAACACCAGTTGGTTCCATACCTCGGGACGTTCGTGGAAGGCGGCGTGGCCAGCTTCTGGAACCACCTTGAATCGACAGTTGGGTATATGGTCGGCTACCAGTTTCATCATCGCTGGGGGCGATAGAAGGTCCGCACCTCCGGTGAGCATGAGCACCGGCGTCTTCATGGAGGCCAGGCGCGCGTAGGTCATGGGGGAGTGGGGCGACTGCCCCATCTCCGGACTGATTTCATGGCGGCTCTCTTTTTCGATCTCTAGCCACCTGGCTACACCCTCGGCGTTCTCCACCCGGTAGGACGGCCCGACCTCTCTCAGCACTATAGGTAGATTTGATATCTCCGGTGGTCGCAGCCGATTCTGAACGTCCTGATACGATAGGTCGGTGACTCCAGTGAAGCTGCTGGAGATGGTCAGGCTGATCACCCGGTCCGGGTTCTCAACCGTGTAGTCCAACCCAATGATTCCGCCGAGCGCGGTGCACACCAGATGGAACCCGTTTAACCCTAAGTGCTGGGCTAGGGCCTCCAGATCGTCGGAGGCTGACCCCGCTGGGGCCAGGGACTCGGAGCGTCCCCAGTTCTTTCGGTCGTAGGCGACACAGCGATATCCCGCCTCGATGAACGCTGGNTCTTGGAGATACCAACTGTCGCTGGTGCCCGATGCAGCGTGGAGGAACATGACCGGTGTGCCTCGTTGACCAGTTTCCCTGTACCAGAGTCTAGCNCCGGGTATGTCTGCGTAGGGCATCGCGCTTACTCCTTACCTGATGNCGTATAGCGGATAATCTACCAGAAAATGGGGCCCTCAAAGAGTGAGCCGCGACAATATTACCAGGTGTCAGACCTCGTAAAGGTCTATCCCGGAGATGTGCAGGAGCTTTCCGGAATCGACTCTACTGTAGGCCGAGGGGAGTTTCTCTGCTCCTTGGGGCCCCGCCGGTAAGAGCACGGCGATCAAGATACTAAGCTCCCTGTTAAAGAAGACCTCAGGGAGGGTTGGCGTGGCTGGGTTTGATATCGAGCATTCGTCCATGGACGTGCTACGAGTCGTCGAATTCACCATGCNGGAAGTAGGGCTGGAAGACCTAGTGTGCCATGTTGTGTTGTGAGGTCAGAGCCGCTGCATCCGGTCTCACCTCTCTTCGCCACCTTCCCATCGTGCCCGCAATGTCTCCACATACACCCGCTCGTAGTCGCCTAGATGACCGTTGTTGGGGTCGTCGGCTAAGCGTTCGGCCCAGAGGTACTCCACATCGCCCCATTGGATCGGGTAAGGGGGCTCGTCGAAGAAGTTGGCGACNGCTNCCTTTGGGTCTGTGCCGTCCGAGTAGCCCATCATTTGGAAGTTGTCGTAGGTGTGTCCCTGTTCCGAGACAAAACGACCTTTCATAGCGGCCAGTACCAGATAGGATGGCATGGAGATTTGTCAGCNNTTCCGAAGGATATGGACCGTGGTTACGTCTCCGGCGCCGGAGCATTGGGCCACGCCGACACGGGCGTTAGCCACCTGCCGTGGCCCGGCTTCTCCGCGTAGTTGGGTTACCGTCTCATGTATCATGCGGATGCCAGATGCGCCAAAGGGATGNCCCATGGCCAGCAGACCGCCGTCTGTGTTCACAGGGATATCACCGGTTAACGCCGTTCGTCCTTCCACCGTNCCTTGCCAGGCCTCGCCGAAGGGGAACAGATGTAGGGCCTCGATTTGTTGTAGCTCGCCGATGGTCGCCGCGTCGTGAACCTGCACCAAATCAACGTCCTCGGGACCCAGGCCGCTCATCTCATAGGCCTGGAGCGCGGCCGGTTCTGTGCGGTAGGGACTGAAGGCCGAATGATCAGCACCTCGTCCGTTGTAATCGCCCGATGTCAAAACAGCGGCGGCTATGGACACTGCGCGACTCTCGTCGATGCCATACTTGGCAAGATCTTCACGGGCGCAGAGGACCGCTGCAGCGCCGCCCTCACTGGTAGGGCAGCACTGGAACANGGTCAGAGGGTCTGCCACCATCCGCGAATTCAAGACTTCTTCCACCGTGTAGGTGTCTTTGCGATGGGCGTAGGGGTTCATGGCAGCGTTCTGCCGTGCCTTCACGCTGACTTTGGCCAGGGCTGTGGCGGGAGCGCCAGTCTCCTCCATGTAGCGCTTGCCTCTGAGCGCATACCCGGCCATCATGTGGTCTCCGCCGATGTACCGTTCAGGGGCATCTTCGGCGGTCACGGTCACTGGGCCACGTGGCACCTTCTCNGCGCCGAAAGCCAGCGCCATGTCGTAGAGTCCAGTGGTGATGCCCCAGTAGGCCTGCCAGAAGGCCGTTGAGCCACTGGAGCAGGCGTTCTCTACGTTCACGATGGGCACGCCCGTCAGGCCCAGTTTAGACAGCGTGGTCTCGCCGATGGACATTCCCTGGTAATAGACATGGCCGAAGTAAGCGATGGCGACGTCTTTCCACTTGACCTTCGCGTCNTCCAATGCCTGCAGCACCGCCTCGATGGCCAGATCTCCGAGGTCCTTGTCGGGAAAACGGCCGAAGGGGTGAAGGCCAACCCCCACAACCATGACCTCACGACCGGGTTTTATATTATTCATGGTCTGTTCTCCAAAATTACGCAGGGCGCCATTTATAGACGGCTTTGTCCGGGCCGCCGCCCTCCGCGGGGACGGCCCGGAGCGTCATCTCAAGGTCCATTCCAATCTCGAGATCGTCATGTTTACAACCTATGACCTCGGCCAGCACCTGAGGCCCCTGGGGTAGCTCCACTTGCCCTAATACGTAAGGAACGTCTCCTGGCCAACCAGCGGGCGGGATTCTAACGATGGTGTAGCTGAACAATATACCTTTGACGCCCAGTTCAACGGCCTCTAGATCCCGCGAGGTACACGACTGGCAGAAGACAGCTGTCCCGAACACTGTGGTATCGCAGTCTTTGCAACGGAACCCGATGAGAGTGCCTGTGCTGGCATCGTCACTGGTCAGCTTTAGCCGGGTGGGGTCGATGGAGATTGGGATTACCGGTCGTTCTGAGTCTGGCATACCCGGCATTATACAGGCCCATTGACCAGTAATGCCTCAAATGTTAGGTTGACCGGCACAGCCGGGTTTATTCTCAAATATCCAAAAGAGTTTCCAATCGATGTCAAACCGTACAAAAAAACCGTGGGAGCAGTCCCTGGGTCNATTCCTGGAAGAGGTGGTGGCCCGTAACCCCGGNAAGACCTTTATCGAGATCGGCGGACTGAGCAAAACCTATCAGGAATTCTACGATGGGGTCCGGAAGGCGGCGGCCATGTTTGCCGGACTGGGGATCCAGAAAGAAGACCGTGTCTGCCTATTCCTGCCCAACTGCATCGAATACGTCTATTCCTGGTTTGGGCTGTCCCTCATCGGCGCCATCAGTGTCCCAGTGAACACCGCTTACAAGCGTGACGAGATGGCCTACATCCTGACAAACGCAGAGGCCAAAGCGCTAGTGACCGACCCATCTCTAGCGGATGTTGCAGGAGCGGCAGCGGAACTGGCTCCCAGCGTGGTGGTGAAGCTACTGAGGGGTGTTGAAGGTACGGTTCCTGACGGCTGGACCGACTATTCTGTAGTCCACGATACTGCTGAACCTCTGGTCGTACTCCCTGAGATATCCCCNCACGACGTGTCTATGCTGGTTTACACTTCGGGAACCACGGGCAATCCAAAGGGNGTCATGTGCACTCACCTGATGTACGTGGCCGCCGGACAGGGGTTCGCCTACTGGACAGAGGCTACTTCAGAAGACAGGTTCTTCACCTGCTTGCCCTACTATCACGCTAACATCCAGTACTATTCCACAATGGGAGCGTTGGCTTCCGGTGGTACTTTGGTGGTNGTNGACCGCTTCAGCGCGTCGCGGTTCTGGGGCCAAGTGCGAGAGGCCCAGGCCACGGTGGTCAACTTCATCGGCATGATGATGCCTGTCTTGGCCAAGAACGAACCGTCCTCCGACGACAAAGACAACACAGTGCGGTTGTTCTATGGATCACCGTCATTTCCGCCGGAGTTCTTGGCCGACTTCCAGGAGCGGTTTGCCACTGACATCATCGTAGGCTTCGGCATGACCGAGACCTGCTTCGGGACCATCGAGCGCATCGGCGAAGCCCGGCGCGCTGGGTCGTCAGGCGGGCCGCGGCAGCACCCNGAGCCGGGCTTCGAGAACAAGGTGTGCATCGCCGATCAGGTGACCGGAGAACAGATAGGTGTGGACACCGTGGGTGAAATCACCATCCATAATCCGGCCATCATGCCCGGATACTGGCGCAACGACGAGCAGAACTCTGAGACCCTCAGGGACGGATGGCTATACACCGGTGACCTGGGTTGGGTGGACTCGGATGGGTTCCTATACTTCGTCGATCGGAAAAAGGATATCATCCGCCGCCGGGGCGAGAACATCTCGTCTCAGGAAGTGGAGAATGTGGTCAAGCGCCACCCCAACGTACTGGATTGCGCGGTATTGGCCGTACCATCGGAACTGGGCGAAGACGAAGTCAAGGCATACGTCACACCCAGGGAAGGCGCAATCCCGGACCCGCAAGAACTGGTCTACTGGTGCGCAGACAACCTCGCCTACTTCAAGGTTCCCCGTTACTGGGAGGTCAGGGACGAACTACCCCGCACGCCGAGCTTGCGCGTGAGAAAAGATGTCCTACGTCAAGAAAGAGAAGACCTCATAGAAGGCTGCTTCGACATGGAAGCCGCCGGTATCAAATTACGCTGACAGCCTGCGAGGAATTAGCATGACACGCTACTGGCTCTTTAAATCCGAGCCGAACGCCTATTCTTTCGACGACCTGATGAACGAGGCCGATGGCTGGGCCGAATGGGACGGTGTACGCAACTACCAAGCCCGTAACTTCATGCGGGATGATATGAAAGTGGGAGACCAGATCCTGTTCTACCATAGTAACGCCAAACCCATGGCCGTGGTGGGCCTTGCCAGCGTCGTCCGGGAAGGCTATGACGACTTCCACGGCTTGGACCCGAACGACCAGCACTATGAACCTAAAGCCACGTCGGAGAACCCTATTTGGTCCATGGTGGATATCCGGGGCGAACGCCCTTTGGCGCGCCCAGTAACTCTGGCCGAGATCAAAGAGAACCCCAACCTGAAAGACATGCTTCTCATTAGAAAAGGCATGCGCCTGTCCATTCAACCAGTTACCAAAGAAGAATTCGACGAGGTTGTAAAGGTAGGNGGGGAACCAGCAGACTCATCAGTTCTATAACTCGTTTATCCCGAGCTTATCAAGGGAAGGTCACACCTGCTGATGATTCATGCAAGGTCTAATCCAAGCGATGGTTTGACAGGCTAACCATGAGTAGATGTACTAGGTATGAAAAATCTCATTCCTTCAAAAGCGAGATGGTTGGGGCGTGGCTAAACGCGTAACANCCACCCTGGTGTGGCGTCACCGACAAACTACGGAGGTTTAATATGCCAGACTACAAATACGAGACTCTGTTGGTGGAACAGGACGAATCCGTCTTGACCATCACCCTGAACCGCCCCGAACGGCTGAACGCCGTTGACCGGACCATGCATCTAGAACTGGAAGAGGTATTCGGCGAGGTGGCTTACGACGCTAGCGTCAGCGCCGTGGTGGTTACTGGCTCGGGCCGCGGGTTCTGTTCNGGCGGAGATGTCAGGTCCATGGACGAACGCGGGCAGTCGAACGTGCTAGAGCGAAGGCCTATGGGCGTCGTGTCCCAGAGCGGCCGCCGCATCTTACATAACATGATGTGGGTGGAACAGCCTATAGTCTGCGCCCTAAACGGTGTAGCAGCCGGGCTCGGTGCAACCATAGCCTTGTTCTGTGACATCATCTACGCATCGGANCAGGCCCGCATCGGCGACACCCATGTGAAGGCCGGTCTTGTGGCCGGAGATGGCGGAGCGGTCATCTGGCCCTTGCTGATCGGTGTGGCCAAGGCTAAGGAATTGCTGATGACCGGCGACATCGTCGACGCCGCCGAGGCTGAGCGNATCGGCCTGGTCAACAAAGTCGTCCCACATGACCGATTAATGGCAGAAGCAAAAGGCCTGGCAAAGCGTCTTGCCAACGGCCCGGCGATGGCTATTCGTGGGACCAAACATGCTATCAACAAGAAGGTCTGGAACGACCTTAACCTAGCCCTGGACATGGGTCTGGCTTTGGAAGAGCGCAGTTCCCGCCATCCCGACCACCATGAAGCCGCCCGGTCGTTCGTCGAGAAGCGCCCTCCGGAATACAAAGGTGCGATCTAAGGAGTCGGGAATTGGCCAACAGTGACACACAATCAGCTCTGGCGTTTCAAGAAGCCACAAAGCTGAGCTACATCAACCTTCTGACCAAACCACCGCTGTACAAGTCATACTCTGGCTTAACTCGGGTNCCCTTGCCAGAGGCCGCGCCACCGAGAATGCCAGCGTTGGACGCCATTCTGGGCTCAGCAACGNCGGACGTCGCACCATTGGACTTGGCTGGTATAGCGATATTGCTCCATTACTCTGCTGGATTGATCAGAAAGCGCGAATTGGCAATGGCTGGTGAGGTGCACTACCGTGCTGCCGCGTCCGCTGGAGCGCTCTATCCTACAGAACTGTACCTTGTCTGCGGCGAACTGNCCGGACTAAGCGCTGGCGTNTACCATTACTCCCCCGCCGACAACGCACTGACGGAATTGAGAAAGGGCGATTTNCGGGGCAACCTGGCAGGCGCTGCCGCCGATGAATCATTGGCCTCTACNCCTGCAATTGTGGCCAGTACGACTGTCTTCTGGCGAAGCGCTTGGAAGTACCGCACGCGGGGTTACCGCTATTGTTTTTGGGACAATGGCACGGTGTTGTCCAATCTCCTGGCGTCGGTCAATTCCCTGGGTCTGCCGGCCCGAGTATTGGCAGGTTTCGTGGACGCTGATGTGGACAAGCTTCTTGGTGTNGACTCGGAGAAAGAGGCCAGCACCTGCTTGGTGGCACTGGGCCAGAACTCNGGGGCTCAGCCNTATGTGGTTAAGGCTTTGGCCGAGATAGAAAAAGGCGACCTATGCTTTAGCGACCCCATCCCATACCCNGAGTCGGACCAACTCCACTCCGAATCTTGTTTGATCTCAGCNGATGAAGTCCAAGATTGGCGGGGCCACGCCCATGGCCAAGAGACACGCTTCATCACGGATTTGGAGTCAGGCGCTTTGGGCGATGCGATTCTAGATAGAGGGTCAACTCGGCGGTTTTCCAGAGAGAATATCACCNTGGCCCAACTTACGGCGTTATTGGCGGCGTCGTCGGCAAACATGACTGCCGACTTCGAAGGCGGCCTCACCGAGCCTTACCTGATCGTTAACGCCGTGACGGGTTTAATCCCGGGCGCATATCACTTCTCCAGGAATGTGGGGGAGGCAGAGATTCTGAAAGAAGGGGAGTTTAGGGATGAGGCTGGGCATCTATGTTTCGAGCAGGCTTTAGGAGCTGATGCCAGCGCCGTGATCTATTTCATGACAGACCTGGACAAGACTCTGGAAAGGTATGGCAACCGTGGCTACCGGGCAGCTCAGTTGGAGGCTGGGGTGATGGGCGGGAACGTCTACCTAGCCGCACATTCTCTGGGGCTCGGAGCAACCGGTATGACTTTCTTCGACGATGCCGTCACTGCCTTCTTCTCGCCTCATGCTGCCGGGAAGAGCTTGATGTTTCTTGTTGGCATAGGGCNAACCGCGACGCCTAACCGGGTGAGACCATTCCGTTCCAAATACGGGGTGCTCAAAGACTCTCTAGCCCGTGGGGCAACCGGCGACCGGCGTCCGGTGCCAGACTGGCTCTACAGCAACTGAACTAGCCGATACTGTTCTTACGGATGTGCTCCAGCGCCATCTGCATGTGCCATTCCATAGCCCCTAGGCCCACCACTCGCACGCCCACATTGAATAGTCGTTTGGCTGCTGCGGCCATGGAATCGAAGTCAGGCGAGTCCAGGCCCATGTTGTACATGATGGACGCGCCGTTTTGCTCGGCGGTCTTTACCGCTCCCTCCAACAGCCGCATCACCTTGGGGTCTTCGTACTTGAAGGGTACTCCAAGAATCTTTGTGACGTCNCCGGCCGCCAGCCAGACCAGTTCTATCTCGTCGATGGCTAGTATCTCGTCCAGTTCATTAAGAGCCCCTTCACTCTCAACTGTTGGGACGACCAACGTGCCGGCCCGAGTCTTGGCGGCGTATTCGGGAAATTCTTCGGCGGTCCANAAGCGCCTGAGNTGTATTTGCCGATGCCAATCATCTTTGAGACCCACTAGGTCTCGGACTTCCTGCGCCGATCCAACTGACACCGTCACCGCTGTAGCGCCTAAGGCCAAGGCCCTGGCAGCATCGGATATGGTCCGACGGTCTGTGCCGTCCGCCCAAGGGAATGACTGGACACGAATCATCGGNGATATGCCGGTGCCTCGGGCTGCCCTTACTAGGTTGGCGATGTTATCCCAGTCGTGGGCGGTGAACATCATGTCTGCCATGAAACAGTCGATGCCCGCTATGCCGGCCACCTCCACCATGTTGGGGTGGCTAAACACGTACGCGCAGAGGGATGGTTTCCCATTCTTTAAATTGGCCAGCAATCTGTCCGTTTCTTCGCTAGGGAAAAGCACNGGACACCTCTAAATCCAAGATTGGAGAATCAGTAGGGAGTTTAGCCCAAATCACCCAAGNGCACAAAACAGATGAGCCTTGAAATCTTCGCGGCTCATCTGNTTCTGGATTTTGCAGAGTNTATCCTAAGTTACTGTTACGTCTGGCCGTGTCGCACTCGATGGCCTGAGAGCAATGCCGAGTATATAATTCGCCCCACCGAAGTCAGTAATGGCACTCAGGCAGGGCCAGCCTCAACTCCGATTAAGGCCGGCCCTCAAATAGGAGTGAAGGAGTCTCAGATGGAAACTGTAGGATTTATCGGACTAGGGAACATGGGCGGCGGCATGGCCGGAAATATCCAGAAGGCTGGNTACCCCATGATNGTACATGATNTCAACGAAGGTGCTACTCGGCCGTTTTTGGAAANCGGTGCTCGTTTGGCCAGCTCCCCTGCCGATGTGGCCAGNCAATGTGACGTAACTTTCACGTCACTGCCCGGNCCCAGAGAGGTTGANGCGGTCGCAGTCGGCCTNGANGGNGTGCTGCANGGCGCNAAGCCAGGATCGATTTATATAGACCTTTCAACCAGCAGGCCAACGTTGATCCGTGAGTTGGAACCGAAGTTCCGNGAGAAGGGAATCCACGTCCTAGACGCTCCTGTCAGCGGAGGAAAGTCCGGNGCCCAAAGCCGTAACCTAGCTGTGATGGTCGGCGGAGACAAAGCGATCTTCGACCAGGTTAAGCCGCTGCTAGACGCTTTTGGAGACAAGGTGTTCTACGCAGGGGAGATTGGCGCGGGTTCTGTAGCCAAATTGGTTCACAACATGATTGGACATGGCGTTCGCCAGGCCATAGCAGAGGGGATGACCCTTGGAGTTAAAGCCGGAGTCG
>NZUD01000040.1 GCA_002697005.1 Chloroflexota bacterium
CGCGGCTACCACAACGAAGGGGATCCCTGGAAAGAAGAGCGGTTCTGGCCTGAACTGACCAAATAAGCGCTGGCCCAAAATGTATGTAACAAAAAGGGGAATCTGAATATCCGCCCCTTTTTGCCTAACTACGGACTCGGGGCTAAGCAGCTTGACGTGAGTTCCGCTGGCGCTTTTGGGGAACTTCGAGAGCGTCAATCACAAAAGTCTTTCCTGCCAGAGGGTGGGTATTTTCATCAGGTATATCACGCATGTATCCGCACTGGGCACAACTAACGTAACCCCCGTGGATATCTTCTCCAGAGAATAGGTCACCTCGGCACCTTGGGCATTCCTTGAAGTACATCATGATTAACCTCCTTTTAGGTTTAGGTCTAACATTGCCCAGCCGATCCGGTACTGCGCGTAATAGTCAAAGGTCTGGCATGAACCGGACTATCTAACTTCCGGTAATGCTAGGCGTTTCATCAAAGTTGACACGGAGTGTATCAGACTGTATCATATGCATAATCGCCGGTCAATAACGATGCCAAAGGCGTGGAGTCATTGATGAGGCAACAGCACCGATTCAGGGTAGAGAACCTGCTGCAAGACCAGGCTACGCCGTCGCGGCCGGAAGATACCGACCTCTCAACCGTAGGTGGAAGCCACCCCTCGAACGCGCAGACAGGGGGCCAAATGATTGAAGTTGAGGGTGTTTACATCATAAGCGTCGCGGCGCGCATCCTGGACATGCACCCTCAGACCCTACGAAAGTACGAGAAGCTTGGCCTGATTAATCCGGGCCGGACCATCGGCATGCTCCGGCTTTATTCGATCGAGGATATCAAGAAAGTCCGTCTGATCAGATATCTGTCTGATGAATTGGGATTGAACCTGGCTGGTGTTCAATTCGCACTAGCCGCCTTTGACAACATGTCCGCCATCAAACAGCGCATCGGTAGCAGGCTTGAGGGTATCCCGGCGGCTCAACAAGTGGTACAAGAAGAGATGGACCTCTTATTCGAAAGTCTTAATCTGCCGGTTGACCGGTAGATTAAGACTTTCGATATCAAAACCAATCTCAGCTAGAGGAACTCCTTGATGGCAACGGAACCAAACGAAACAGACGACCAACCTGAAGAGCACGAAAATCTTCCGGAAAGTTCCCCTGAAAATTCTACTGAATCAATCGGGCTGGAACAGGAGTTGGAAGAACTCCTGGCACAGGTCGAGGTAGATCTCGACAGCCTGCCTTTGGAAGAGCAGGTCACCCATTTGAAGTCCGATTTGGAGATGGCCCAAAAGAAAGCCGCCGATAACCTGGACGCTTCCCTCAGGGCCCAGGCGGAGATGGCCAACTTTCGCCGCCGCACGGACGAGGATCGGATCAACAACGCCAAATACTCCAATAGCCGGTTGATCGGTAATATCTTACCGGTATTAGAGGAATTGGAATTGGCCATCACCCATACCGAGGCCAGTGCAGAAACTGAAGGCAGCACCAACAGGCAGCTCCTGGAAGGGATAAAGCTTATCCAGCGTAAACTTACCGGCGTGCTAGAATCCGAAGGCATTGCGACCATCGAAGCGGTGGGGCTCATGTTCAACCCACTAGAGCACGAAGCCGTGGGCACTGAAGAAACAACCGAAATTGAAGCGGGTTACGTCACCCAGATACTGAGACCAGGTTTCCGGTTGCACGACCGGATTATTCGCCCGGCCCAGGTCATGGTAGCCATGGCCCCCAAAGTTACATAGCACCAACCAACCCTGATTCAACGATATCAATATAGTCACCAGCAGGTGAGTAGTTAGGAGAAACCAAATGGCTAAAGTTCTGGGAATCGACCTCGGGACCACAAACTCGGTAGCGGCAATCATAGAAGCTGGTGAACCCGTAGTCGTAGAGAACGCTGAAGGCGGCCGGATAACTCCGTCCGTCGTAGCACTGAACATCAAGACTGGGGAACGCTATGTAGGCCAAGTCGCCAAGCGTCAGGCTGTAACCAACCCGGAGAACACTCTTTTCTCGGTGAAACGGCTCATGGGCCGGAGTTTCAAGGACCCAGAGATTCAGAACGCCATGACTAAACTGCCCTACAAGATCGTGGCTGGGCCCGACGGCGATGCCATGGTGCAATTGGGCGAAAACAGCCACGCTCCACCCCAAATCTCGTCATTCGTGCTGCAGAAGATTAAGCAAGACGCTGAAGCCAAGTTGGGCGAGAAGATCTCCCAAGCCGTCATCACAGTCCCAGCTTACTTTAACGACGCCCAACGCCAGGCCACCAAGGACGCAGGCACCATCGCCGGACTGGAAGTACTTCGCATCATCAACGAACCCACAGCGTCTTCCCTCGCCTACGGTCTAGACAAGACCAATACCGAGGCCACCGTGGCGGTTTTTGACCTTGGCGGCGGCACTTTCGACATCACAATTCTTCAGATGGGCGATGGCGTTTTCGAAGTAAAGTCGACCAACGGAGACACTTTCTTAGGCGGCGACGACTTTGACCAGCTGATTCTAGAATGGATGATCGGTGAGTTCAAACAAGAGACGGGCATCGACCTGGCTTCCGACCGTATGGCCCTCCAGCGGCTACGCGATTCTGCTGAGCGAGCCAAGGTGGAGTTGTCCAGCGTCCTCGAGACCGAAATCAACCTACCCTTCATCACCGCTGACGCCAGTGGCCCCCAACACATGGTCAAGACCTTGAGCAGGGCCAGACTAGAGCAGTTGGTATCGGACCTAGTTGACCGAACCGATGGCCCGTGCCGTCAAGCATTGACCGATTCCGGTCTGAACGCGAGCGAAATAGATGAGGTCATCATGGTGGGCGGAATGAGCCGCATGCCCGCTGTGCAGGAAAAGGTCAAGCAGGTTTTCGGCAAAGAACCCAACCGGAACGTTAACCCAGACGAGGCGGTCGCCATGGGCGCCGCCATTCAAGCGGGCGTTCTGGCCGGTGATGTTGATGACATCGTACTTTTAGACGTAACTCCTCTAACATTGGGTCTGGAAACTCTGGGGAGTGTGATGACCACGCTCATCGCCCGTAACACCACCATACCAACCAAGAAGAATGAAACATTTACCACCGCCTCCGAAAACCAGACCACGGTGGACATCCACGTCCTACAGGGCGAACGCTCTATGGCCGCAGATAACAAGTCCATCGGACGATTCATGCTGGACGGTCTGCTACCTGCTCCCCGGGGCATTCCCCAGATCGAGGTTACCTTTGACATTGACGCCAACGGTATCCTGAGCGTGTCTGCCCAGGATAAAGGGACCGGCAAAGAACAAAAGATAGTCATCCAGTCAGGGTCTGGTCTGGAGAAAGAAGACATCGAGCGCATGGTGGACGAAGCGGCCCAGAATGAGGAGGCCGACCAGGTGCGGCGCGCCGAGGTTGAGACGCGCAACCAGGCTGATTCACTGGTCTACAGCAGCGAGAAGCTGCTGGAGGACAACGTCGACAAAGTGCCTGAGGAGCTCAAGGCCGAGGTACAAGGCAAGATCGACGCACTGAAAGCGGCCATAGCAAGCAATAGCACTCCTGAGATGCAAACGGCCACTACCGAACTAAATAGCGCCTTACAACGCCTCGGCGAAGTAGTATATAGCCAAAGTGCCGGGCCAGAAGACGGCGGGGCTACCTCTGGTAGCGATGCTCCAGGATCCGATGACGCTGCGGAAGGACCTTCCGACGAAGAAGGAACTGTAGAAGGAGAATTCCGGGAAGTTTAACCTCGGTCCAGACCTGCCGGCTTGATAAGCAGGTTGACCCTAGCTCTGAGCTTGGCCAAAAATTATAGTAATAAACAGGTTTAAATATTGGATGAACACCGCATGGAAATCCAGCGCGCCCCACTATATGGCATCTATATTATGTTCGTTAAGGAACTCGGTCTGCTATAATCGTTGCGGCGCCACGGGTTCTTTGGGAACTAAATAGAAACCCCAATTTGACCTGCCTCTGAGGAATCGGAGGCAAAGGCCGATGGAGGTAGCATGAGCGAACAAGATCAGGCAGACCCGGAAGTTCTAGGCAACGACAAGACCGAAGAGGTAATGCCTAGCATAGACCCTGAAATAGACACACCCGTTGCTGACAACGAATGGCGGTTGGCAAGTATCGACAAGGATCTGACGCCACTCCAGTATCATTACTTGAGCCTCCTGCAACGCTTGGTATCTCTGAAGAACTCCTATCAGACGGACACTGACTATGAAGCATGGATGATGGGCGCTTTGAACAAGTCTGTCTACTCCACTTTGCGCGACTGCATTGAGGCCAATGTAGGCGACGAGGCTAAAGAATTGCTCAACCGCGAACAGCACGTAAACTAGCTTTCAGTAACCGGATACAAAAAGAGAGCGGTGGTTTAAACCACCGCTCTCTTTTTGTATTTCACCTTAAATCTGGTTGATGTTGACGTCCTTGCAAAGTGGTGTATTAGGTTACTATCACGCCTAAAATAATCAGAACTTCGGAAAACCCCACCCAAAACCAGTCAGGTCTGCCGCCAGGTGAAGAAAAATCGGCTATAGGCCGTCGGGCTTAACGCGAGTGGATAAGCCACCATATTAGTGCAGCTCTAAAAGGACAGGTAGCGGAGTTGGATGAGCGGGCAGAACCATGCTCTCAGCCCACCATTTGGACGATTCCATGAGCTAGAGCCCTGAACCTTTGATGTTACGCTCATCGAAGAATTCGCCGAATTTCCCCAAGTGGTGAGATTCGTCCTTATCGGGTTCCTGCGGGAACTGAGACTGACTAGTACTCACCTATAAGATCGCATAGTAGACAAATCAACGTAACCGCTGGGTTTCGTACGATTTTGTTACCGCCTTAATGTTTTAAAGCCATCTAACACCGATGATATATGCTTTCAGCCGGCGAAGCCATCAGCGGGACATTTAGAGCCCCCGGCGGTGTATTGACGGCCGGTTACAACCCATGCAAAGGGAATATCTGCTGGCGAATCGCCCCTACTGTTTCTTCCAGATACCTTCGAGCCTCTAATTTTATTTCTGAAGGAATCTCCGGACTCAGCTGATCGCGCAGACGTCCTGCTCCGTGCTCTTGAACGAACGCCGTTGGCAGCTGGTCTGGCCATTCAACATCAAGCATCACTCCGTAGACCAAGGTCCACGCCCTAGCTACGGCGTTAACGTCGTAGCCGCCTCCTCCCAATGCCAGCCACGGTAACCCTAGGCCTGCCAACTGCCGTACCGCTTCTATGTAACCTTCCGTGGTCACTTGCAAATGAGTCAGGGGGTCACTGTAGTAGCTGTCGATTCCCAGTTGAGTTACCAGCACGTCCGGAGCGAAGGCCTTGATCAGCGGAGGTACTACTTGGCCAAATGCCTCAACATAGTCGTCATCACTGGTGTAGGGGTATAGCGGTAAATTGACAGAGAAGCCGCGGCCCTCGCCTTCTCCTAACTCGGCCACTGATCCTGTACCTGGGAACAACCACTGGCCCGATTCGTGAACCGAGATCGTAAGCACCCGGTCATTGTCGTAGAAGGCCTCTTGCACACCGTCTCCGTGATGGGCGTCGATATCCACATAAGCGACCCGTTTGCCCTGGCTCAGGAAATATTGGACCGCCAGGGCCGGGTCGTTGAACACGCAGAACCCAGAGGCGTGGCTCGCGGCGGCGTGGTGCAGGCCGCCTGAAATGTTAAACGCCGCGGCCACTTTCTTGCTGGCGACCAGTTCGGCAGCAAGCAAAGACCCTCCAGCGCTCAGCGCCGCAGCTTCGAACATCTTCGGGTATACGGGGTTATCACCTTGGCCGCTGAATCCGAACCGAGCGGCGTCAATACTGACAGGTGATCCAGAGCCTAGGACTTTCACGGCGGCCACGTACTCTGCAGTGTGCAGCCAAGCTAGTTCCTCATCGGTGGCAGACCTAGGGTTCAGCAGAACCGCATCCGGATGATCAAAGGCGGCGTATTCCTGGAGCAATTCATACGTGTAACGCAGCCGCACCGGACGCATGGGGTGATCCGACCGCAACTCGTGACGAGAAAGGGCATCTTCGTAGATAAATGCAGCGCGACTCATCTTTCTTGACCGCCTGATAAACCAAGTTGAACAAGATGGGAATTATGCCATTGGAGTCTATTCAAGGCGTCCACGTGGGTCAAGGCAGGCGGAAACCGGTCCCGAAATACCCAAAATCTGCATTAGGCTAAGCACGGGCAGTTGGGCTTCGCTCGTTATCATGGCTAAATGGGGTAATGGTTTCATTGCCCTCATCGCGTGCACACAATTGGATTGATTCGTCCAAGCATTCCAAAGGGCTGCACCCATAGAATTAGGAGCAATCGATATGGTCAACATCAACGGCATCAACGACAACTTCCAGGAGCGCCTTAGGCAGGCAGAATCTGCCGAAAGTGAGGTGCAAAGGCTACAACCCTTGGCTGCGGAAGCCCCCCAGTTACGTCTGCAAAAAGCTAAAGCCCAGAAAGAAGAGGAACGCCGACGGACCAAAGAGGAATCCATCTTGAAGGCTACACAGGCAGCCCAATCTGCGGCTGACAAGCAGGTCCGGATGTCGGATGTGCTAGGCCACACTGCCAATGCGGTAATCGAACTCTACACGCTTTTGAAAGACGTCGACAGTTCCCGGCAGCGAGCGCTGGAAGCTTTGGCCATCGCCGACCGCATCGACTATGACATCGAGCTGGAAGAAAGCGAGGAGCACGAGCGCTCTCTGGACCGGGACACACGTGGGCTCGCCTATGCGTTAGCCGCCCGTCATGGTGACGTCAAGGTCCAGCAGATGCTGGAAGAACTCGACCCCGATTTCTCTATGATGCGGGGCTGCAACCTAGACGAACCCCTATACCGTGACGTGGCAAATTTCGTGATGCGGCATGCCGTGCCCAAAGAAGAACTCCTTCAGCCAATAATCAGTCAGCCCGCATCAGAATCATCTGTCGGGCCAGCATCCACCAACACGCCCGTAGGTCCATCCCTGTCACAGCCAGATGCCAAAGAATATGCCAACGAGACCAATGGCACCGACGGGGCAGACAACTTCTTGCTCTGACCAATACGCGTACTTCAACTCCTTTCATCAGCAATTCTGGACCCGGCACCATACACGGGAGATATCATTATGGCTTCTCTTGACCAATACGCCGATAAGTATCCCAGCATCAAGATGGAGCGGCACAACGGCATCCTGCAGATGACGTTCCATACCGACGACGGCCCTCTGCAATGGGGCGGCAGCCCGCATCAAGAGTTTTCCCAGGTCTTCGTAGACGTAGGCTCCGACACAGAAAACCGGATAATCATAATGACCGGCACCGGAGACTCATTCACCGGGCCACAGGGCACTGCCGCCGGTACCCCTAAACGGTCTCCCCGTGAATGGGACCAAACCTATTGGGAAGGCAAGCGCATCCTCACCAGCCTGTTGGATGTTGAAGTTCCGATGATTAGTGCCATCAATGGCCCAGCACTTCGTCACTCCGAGATTCCTCTCCTCTGCGACATTGTTCTGGCCTCTGATACCGCCGCTTTTCAGGACTCAGGCCATTTCATGAGCGGCCTGGTGCCAGGGGATGGCATGCACATCGTCTACCCGCTTCTGCTGGGCGTGAACCGAGGACGCTACTTCCTTCTCACCGGACAGCGGATTGAGGCTGCAGAAGCCAAGACTCTAGGCCTCGTGAACGAAGTCATGCCCCAAGCCGACCTGCTGCCACGCGCTTGGAAGTTGGCAGAACAGATGTCTCGGCAGTCAGACATCGTATTGCGCTATAGCCGGGTGGCCATGACTTTAGTAATCAAGCGTCAGATTCACGACCTGCTGGGCTATGGTCTGGCCTTGGAAGGACTGGGTTCGGCCGACACCATGCTGAATCAGTAACCGCCGTGCCTATTCCCGCCTGGATGATTCCGGGCTCTAAGGCGTATCGGGACTTGAAAACTCGAAGCTAATCTGGGAAGATGGGCCTATGCAAATCGGCGCTTTTGAACTGAACGAACCACTCCCCGAACTGAGAGACCCCCACGTATTCGCGATGGTCCGCCCTTGGGTGGACGTGGGCAGCGTGGGAACTCTCACACTTAACCGACTGGAACGGTTCATGGGTTCCAAGGAATTGGGACGCCTATCGCGTCCCGGCACCTTCTTTGACTTCACGCGCTACCGGCCTAACATGCGACTGGTAGACGGCAAGCGCGAGGTCAAAATACCCAACAGCATCATTCGCTACGCCATCACTGACGATGGACCTGATTATCTGTTTCTTCATCTGATGGAGCCACACTCAAATGGAGAGGACTACACTGATTCAATCCTTGAAGTGGTAAACCACTTCAAGGTAAAACGCTACTGTCGCCTAGGCGCCATGTATGACGCAGTACCTCACACCCGGCCACTTTTGGTAACAGGAAGTCTCGGCGACGTCCCCCAGAACCGGCCGGTGCCGAATTTCAAGGTGCGCCAAAGTACCTACCAGGGCCCGACGACAATCATGAACCTCCTCTCAGAAGGTGTCGAGAAAGCAGACATAGAGTCCATCAACTTCATGGTTCACTTGCCCCAGTATGTACAACTGGAAGAGGACTACGCCGGCACCTCACGGATGATTGAAGTGTTGTCATCCGTCTACAACAATATCCCAGCCGACCTGGCTCCGATACGACGGGGACAGCGCCAATACCGGGAACTTAACTCCACTCTTGAGCGGAATACCGAGCTCAAGACGCTCATCCAGCAGATGGAAGCCTACTACGATGCTCAGCTAGATTCGGAAGAAACTTCAGCCGCCGATTCCAAAGAGACTCCTACCTCCGCCACCCAACTTTCGCCTGAGATTGAGCAGTTTCTCAATGAATTGGGCGGTCGCTTAGACTCCGAGCCTGAAGAATAACGGCCCCGTAAGATCGTTTTCTTTAGACCTCGCTGATAAATAGGCCTCTTCCTACTCCTTTGACCTACTTCGCTGTTTTGCGTATCTTCTCGCTACAATTGGCAGTCTATTCGGCTCAGGCAGGTGATTTACTCTTGGAACTAAAGGTCTTTGTTCAGGGCTGTTTCGAGCAGCACTACAACTCGATGATGCGTTCCGTTGACAGCCTTACTCCTGCCGAGATGGCTTGGAGCCCCAACACCGAGTGTTCCTCAATCGCATTCTTAGTATGGCACTACGGCCGTACCTTGGACCGCTGGCTTCACACCAGACTCAGGGGCGACGCCCAAGTGTGGGAAAGCGGAGACTGGGCCGAACGACTTGGAAGAGCCCCAGCCGCAGGTGGTGACACTGGCTATGGCTTCACCATAGAGGACCTGAAAGCCTACAAAGCCCCGGACACCACCGCGCTGTTGGAATACGTCGCGGCAGTCCGCCAAGAAAGCGTCGAATACTTCGATTCTCTAAGCCCGACCGATTTCGACGACCTAGTGGTAACCAATCCCAGGGGCGGAACGATCAACCTAGCAATCATGTGCCAGCAACTGCTTTGGGAGTTCAACCAGCACGGCGGCCAGATAGGGTATTTGCGCGGCGAACAACGCGGGTTGGAAGACCCTGGATATTCCGGTGGTCTGCTGGAGTCGCACGCAAAGAAGTCAGGTTAAAACTGATTCCATCGCTCTTTCAACCTTGCTGCCCATATCACCTTATGCTAAACTTTTTTTGTTCCAACAGGCGTGAAATTCGCCGAATCTATACGTGATTCAGGGTCATGACTCAACCAGCCAATACTAGTCATAAAGGTGTGATATTCTCCGGCATGCGGCCTACTGGGCTGCTCCATCTGGGCAACTACATGGGTGCCCTCCAAAACTGGGTCACCATGCAGCAGGACTACAGTTGCATCTACTGCGCCGTGGACATTCATGCGCTGACGACCCTCGAGTCAGGCGATGAAGTCGACCAAATCAAGCCCAACATCGAGGACATGGTCTTGGACTGGCTAGCGGCCGGCATCGACCCGGAAAAAAGCACTGTGTTCGTCCAGTCCCACGTTCCTGAAGTCATGACTCTCCACACCCTCCTTAGCATGGTCACTCCTCTGGGTTGGCTGACCCGCGTGCCGACCTTCAAGGACAAAGTGCGTCAGATGGACGAGACCGAGGAGACAGTCAATTACGGATTGGTGGGCTATCCGGTACTCCAGACCGCCGATATCATTCTGTACAAAGCCGACACTGTGCCTGTGGGTCAGGATCAAGTGCCTCACATCGAACTCTCCCGAGAGATCGTCCGCCGCTTCAACAACATGTTCGGAGAGACCTTTCCTGAACCCCAGGCCAAACTCACTGAAGCGCCGTTGCTAATCGGTCTAGACGGCCAGAACAAAATGTCCAAAACTATGGGCAACCACCTCGACCTGGCTGCCACTCCAGAGGAGACTACCAAACGGGTACTGACCGCATATACAGACCCGCAGAGGCTGCGCCGGGACGACCCCGGACGCCCGGAGGTTTGCAATATCTACTCGCTGCATAAAATCTTCACTGGGGTGGAGGCAACAGCCACGGTCCACCAAGAATGCACCACCGCTACACGAGGCTGTGTCGACTGCAAGCGCCACCTGGCCGATAACATCAATGACTATCTTAGGGAACTTAGGGAACGGCGCGAAGACATCAAGGCCCGTCCCGGCTACGTACAAGAGATACTACACGAGGGCGGCAAGCGGGCTAGAGCTATCGCACAGGAGACCATCGCCGAGGTCTACGACAAGATGGGATTGGTGTAACAGCCGATAGTTTTCAGCGAGCAGCTTTCGGCCGTTTTCGGATTATTTTCTCTAGTTAGTAGGTTTTTATGCCTGAAGAATTGCCTGTATCAAAGAATGGACGCGGAGCCATGGATGTTGCTTTGCAGGCTGCCCGGGCCGCCGGGAAGATCATACGCGACCGGTTTAGCTCCGAGCACGAGGTCCATTTTAAGGGCCGATCGGACATCGTGACCGAGGTCGACCTGGCCGCCGAGGAGACCATTCTTAACCTGCTCACCGGCGAGTTCCCAGAGTTCAGCATACTAGCCGAAGAATCCAAGCCCATGGACGGCGACTCCCCTTACAAATGGGTAGTGGACCCTTTGGACGGCACCCGAAACTACGCCCACGGCATCCCTCACTTCTGCACCATAATCGCCTTAGCCAAAGACGACCACATCATGGCCGGCCTGACCTACGACCCGGTGCGCGAAGAGATGTTCACGGCCATCGAAGGCCAAGGAGCGTTCCTAAACGGCACGAAAATCACCGCTTCAAAGACCACTGAACTTAGCCGCAGCCTATTATGTTGCGACCTTGGCTATGTTGACGAGAAGGCCGGATTCGCGTTGGATTTGGTGCGATCGCTCTGGCCTGGGATGTACAGCATTCGCTTCATGGGTTCGTCTGGTCTAGGATTGGCTTACGCTGCCGCAGGACGCGTCGACCTGTATTTCCACCACTCTCTGATGCCCTGGGACTTGGCCGGTGGCTTGGTCCTCGCCCAAGAAGCCGGCGCCAAAGTAGTGGACCGCCAAGGCAACGACGGCACCCTCTTCACCCCCAGCGTTATCGTCTCCAGCCCCATCCTGGTGGAAGAATTCCTCAAAGCCACGGAAGGTCAGCCGTGGCGAACAGCTGGTTAGCTGCGGCTATTCCGATTCCAGGCTTGGCGGAAGTTCACAATTTCCTTTTTGGCCACCGCCACCACATAATTATTTTGTTCGGCGTTCGCAACGGTCTTCACGATACAGGCCATCTATAGGTGTCAACCATATGCTCCACGGAACCTGACTCAAAAAACCGGCAAATGCATTCGTCGGTTCGTCTGGCCTAAGTAATGCTATCGCTGTGCACCTGGTCCTTGGTTCCCTAGCACCACTCCCCCTACGACCAATTCATCCACCTCGGCCTGACTGAAGCCATGTTCCAGCAGCACTTCGACAGAGTGTTCTCCGAGCATGGGGGCTCGTGTGCGTATCTGGCCGGGGGTGGTCGACAGCTTCACAGGAATACCAATGTTATGCACGGTACCCAGGTCAGGGTCTTCGAGATCGACCAGCATGTTCCGGGCCAGCACCTGAGGGTCTTTGTAGACCTGTTCCATGTTGTAGATTGGTCCGGCTACGACCCCCGCCTCTTCCAGCATTTTGAGCCAGTTAGCGGTGGTGTCAGTTGTAAAAGTCTCTTCCAACAGAAGGGCAAGTTCGTCNTGATANTTCTTGCGGTCGCCGGCCAGTTTGAAACGCGAATCATCGATCAGNTCCTCGGCCCCAATGGCTCGGCACAACTGCTCCCAGGTGGGCTGAGTAGCGGCGCCGATNTTCAGGTAGCCGTCGGNGGTGCGCAGGGCTTGATACGGNGCTGAGACACGGTGNGCCGAACCCAGAGGGCCCGGTATCTCACCATCGGNGAAGTAGACCGAGGACTCCCACACGGTATACGCCAAGCCAGCTTCCATCAGCGATGTGTCCACCTGCTGGCCTTGACCGGTCTTAAGGACGTGAATGTAGGCACAAAGTATGCCGTTAGCCGAAAGCAGCCCGGCAGAGATGTCCGTAATCGGCACCCCTACTTTTGCAGGTGGCATCTCCGGGTGTCCGGTAATGCTCATCAGTCCGCTCACGCCTTGAGCAACCAAGTCGAACCCACCCTTGGCGGCATCGGGGCCGGTATTGCCGAATCCAGACACCGAACAATAGACCAGGCTGGGTTTGATTTCAGCCAGGCACTCATAGCCCAAGCCAAGACGGGCCATTACGCCTGGCCGAAAATTTTCCACCACGGCGTCGGCCCCNTCAACCAAACGCTTGAACATGGTCCGGCCAGCCTCACTGCGAAGGTCGACAGCCAGACTGCGCTTGTTGCGGTTCAAGGCGAGGAAGCCGGCCGACCAGTNCTTGATAAAGGGTGGACCCATGCGGCGATTATCGTCGCCTCCATTGNGTTTCTCCACTTTTATCACATCGGCTCCCATGTCAGCCAGCACCATAGTGCAAAACGGGCCGGCCATTATTTGGGTTAGATCTAGAACCACCATGCCGGACAGTGCAGATTGGGTCGTCATTGGTTCTCCTAAGGTGTTAACAATCCCTATGTGAAACACAAACAAGACTTTTGAATCTATTGAATGTGAGATACATCCGAAGTATACAAGACGCCGCACNAGTGAANGTTGTTAGGNAAGCTCGCGGCGTATTCGGAATTTTAGCCCATGATTGAGGTTTTGGTTAAAGGGAGTCCGATGGAAAGTTCGCCAGGCCTGATGTTCAAGTTTAGGAAGCCGTTGGAAACATACGGACCAGGCTACTGCCGGTACGTTGGAGAAAAACAGGGCTAATGCTTTGTTTCCGCTATTAGACTCCTATCCTCATACTCGTTGGCTGGTATATGATTGAAACAGAAGATACCAATGCCTTCTTCCGTACTGAGAACACCATCAACTACATGTTTCTTCCGTCTCCTAACACCTAANNTACTGGNNAAAGACTGTCGCTACTTCATGATTAACGGCCTTCTAATCGTCCAAAACATAATTCTGGCCATCNTCGCCGGGTATTTCCTAGGTGCGTTACCATTCGCTCAGATCGCATCCCGCATCAGNGGTGTTGACGTNTTTTCCACTGGCAGTACTCTGGCNGGCACAGCCAATGTCTTCTTCAACGTGGGACACCGCACCGGGGCACTTGTGTTCATCGGAGACGTGGCCAAAGGTGCCACAGCCGTCTTCACGGCCTGGGCGCTGGACGTGCCGCCAACATTAATACTTGTGGCCGGCGGAGCATCTGTAGTTGGGCATTGGAAGTCGGTGTTCACAAGGTTCCGAGGCGGCGACGGCATGGCCCCACTGATGGGGGTCTCCTTAGCTCTGTTACCGGCTCTAGCCGCACTCGGCGTTGCCACGGGCCTTGCAACCATCGTNCTNATGCGNCATTCGTCGCTGCGGTCCACCTGGGGAATCGCAGTCTGTTTTANGATGATGNTGGCNTTCAGCCAGTACTATCAAATTGAGCGCGACTTGGTTACAGGACTGGTAATCTTGGCATCGTTGGTTCTGCTAAGAACCATGTTCACCCGCCGGAAGAGACTGTTCTTAGCATCCCGCCCGGTCTACCAGGGCGCGGGCGAATACGATGACTTGGAAGATGACCAAGTTGTTGAGGCTGGCCATGAATCCAACCTCGGGCAGGCTACCTCCGGCCAACACTAAAGGACCGGACTAACCCTCGGAGTTGTCGTGCTCCCCTTTGTCCCCGCGGAGATTCCGCATATCAAGAGCCCACTTCAGATGCTCGTCATGAGCTACGTCTTCGGCCCATTGCGGCTCAATCTGCAGCACCTGGTCTATATGCTTCAGGCATGATGCGACATCTCCATTCCTAGAATAGAGACGCGCCAGGTTGTAGTGGGCGGAGGCCAGCTCTGGATCTGCATCCANCGAAAATTGGTAATCTTTAAGCGCTGCTGCCAAGTCTCCAACCACTTCCAAAACGGCACCTCGGTTGCTGTAGGCCTCGGCGAATGAAGGACGAAGTATCAAGGCGGCGTCAAAGTCCTCTATGGCGTTCTCGTAGTCGCCCAGAGCGTCATAGGTCAGACCCCTGTTGTTGAACGCCTCGGCGTCGTCGGGCGTAAGCTGAATCACTTCGCTGTAATCAGTCAGCGCCTCATTAAGGTTACCCAGATAATAGTTAGTCCTTGCTCGGTTGAACAACGCCAAGGAATTCTCCGGATTCAACTCAGTCGCCCGAGTATAAGAACTTAAGGCCTCGTCATGAAGTCCCAGTTCGTCCAGCGAGGCTCCCCGGTTTAGGTAAGTGTTGGATATGTCCGGCTGAATATCGTTCACTCTGTCGAATTGGGCAACCGCTTCTTCATGCCTTCCAGCTTGCGCCAGCAAAATGCCGCGGTTATACATGGCGTGAACGAATTCCGGGTTCAATTCAATGGCACGGCTATAATCCGCCAATGCTCGGTTTAGTTCGCCCAAATCGTCATTTCCGTTGCCGCGTTGATAAAAAGCCTCGGCCATCAAGGGATGCTGTTCCAACAAATCGGTGAACTCCCGCACCGCATCCTCGGGATTCCTCAAACGCAGATAAGCCAATCCCAAATTGAAGCGGGCGTCAGAATTGTCCGGTTCGTCCTTCAGGATGGTCAGNTACGCCCTGGAAGCGTCTTCATGCCGCCCAACGGCATAGCAACCGTTTCCGAAAACCAGTAGGTCATCGGAAGAAAGGGTACTGTCAGATGACGCCTCTACCGTTTCAACAGCTTCTTCCAGCTTGGCGCGAACGTCTGCGCCAAGCCGGGAACCTCTCACCCGGGGTGTTATCCGGCCCGATCCGGATGCGAAGCGGTCCAAGAGCGAGGCAAGGTCTGCTAAGTTTCCGGAGAGTGAACAGCCTTGAGCGTGGTCAGGCAAGGTGAGAGACCATCCTATNAGATAGTGATTGGGACGCTCTGTGTCCAATACAGGATATCATCCCACAAGATTGCGCTAAAGAACCCTGCTACAGTATGTCTGGCTCGTTGAAGAATTGGCAGGTCAGCCTTACAATGCCTTTCGACATAGGTTATGTCGGGTATCTCCCGGCGGCCTTAACGCTTCAGGAAAAACTCAGGAGTCTCAGGAGACTAACGTGGCCGAAACATTGATATATACCCACCCCGATTGCGCATATTCATCAGCGGCTAAGATGGACTACCGCAAACGAAAGATGGAGTACAGGGAAGTCGACCTGTCCAAACAGGCCGACCAAATTCCCGCCCTACTCCAGTTAACTGACGGGGAGCGTGTCACCCCTGTAATCGTGGAAGATGGAGTAGTAACCATAGGCTTCAAAGGCGGCACTTGAGACTTCTGAAGGGGCCAGTTGGCCTCTTTTTTTAACTTTCCAATCATGCGAACATTTGTGCTGACATTTTCTTCTTGTTGGGTTGTTGAACTCGATGTTAGGATGCGCTAACGGCGAAAGCTGAAGTAAAACTCGATGCCTGGCGTTAGATTCCTGGCGTTAGATTAAGGATGGGTGAGGATGACGAGCAAAGAAAAGACCGATAAGGGCCGGGTAGAAGCCTTGGAAACCGCGCTGGGTCAGATCGAAAAGGATCACGGCAGGGGCGCTGTGATGCGTCTTGGCGAGATTGGCCATTCTCTGGCCACGGAACACATTCCCACCGGATCCTTGGCCCTGGATATCGCTCTGGGCATCGGCGGCATACCTCGAGGACGGGTCACCGAGGTCTTTGGCGCAGAGTCCGCGGGCAAGTCGACCCTGGCCATTCATATCATGGCGGAGACCCAGAAGTCCGGCGGTCTAGCGGCTTACATCGACGTTGAGCACGCTCTTGACCCCAATTACGCCAAAAACTGCGGCCTCGACCTTGACAGCCTTCTCATCGCCCAACCGGACAGCGCCGAGCAAGCATTGGACATCACAGAGCAGTTAGTCCGCAGCGGAGCAGTGGACGCAGTAGTGGTGGACAGTGTGGCCGCCTTGGTCCCCCAAGCAGAGATAGAAGGCGATATGGGCGACACCCATGTCGGTCTGCAGGCCCGTCTTATGTCCCAAGCCTTGCGTAAATTGACTAGCACCATTCACCGGTCCAAGACCGCCGTTATATTCATCAACCAGTTGCGGGAAAAGATTGGTGTCACNTACGGCAGCCCTGAAGTCACCCCNGGCGGACGAGCCCTCAAGTTCTACAGCTCGGTTCGCATCGACNTACGCCGTGTGGAATCCATCAAGCAAGGAGCAGAAGTCATTGGCAACCGAGTCCGNGCCCGCATCGTCAAGAACAAGGTTGCCGCTCCCTTCCGGGTGGCCGAATTCGACATCATGTTCAACCTCGGCATCAGCAAGATGGGCGACATTCTAGAAATCGGTGTCGAACAAGGCATAATCAAGAAGTCCGGCGCTTTCTACTCCTACGGTGAGACCAAGCTGGGCCAAGGCCGAGAAAACTCCAAGGACTTCTTGATTCAACATCCAGAAATCGCCGCTTCCGTGGAGGGGCGTCTACGAAGTCCTGGCGATGAGGCCGAGTCAGCAGATNCAGTTGAGACCTCGGCCAACGGCGTAGTGCCTCAGTCCACAGACTCGGTGGCCGACATACTCTCCGGCGCCGCGCCCCTAGAAGAGCTGGACGACGAAGAATAGAACCGCCCAACTACCAATAATCGATATGAACAGGGCTGGACCGAGGAAGAGACGACGCCAGTTCCGTTGATAGCGAGCTTGTCGAAGGATGCATACTAACCATCCTATAGTTGAAGAATTGGCTCCAGTGCAGCTGTGGTTTGACAAGCTCACTATCAACGGGATTAGCCTCACCGGCAACCTGCCCTCGTACGCCACGCGGAGCATTTACAGATGCCCGAACGCAACAACTCCACAGAAGATCTCGAGTCTTCTTATTTCAAGGCAAAGAACGCTGCTCTGCGTCTACTCTCGTACCGATCCAGGTCCGAGAAAGAAGTGCAGCGCAGGCTTCAGGGTCGCTTCACTAAGGACTCCATAGACCGCACGGTGTCTAATCTCCGAGAGCAGGGCCTCTTGGACGATGTGTCATTTGCTAAAAACTGGCGGGAACAACGAGAGAAGTCCAAACCCCGGGGACCAGCAGTCATAAGGCAAGAGCTCCAAAGATTGGGTGTGGATCAGGAAATCATCCGGGAAACGCTGTCCGACTTTGACACCTCATCCAACGCATATCGGGCTGGTTCTAAATATGCTACCAAGTTATCGCTGGACAATTCCGCCGTCTTCAAGCGCAAACTAGGCAGTTTCCTGCAACGGAAGGGATTCCAAGGGGAGGTCCTGAGCCACACCGTGGAGCGGCTATGGCGCGAGTTACTTAACCCGCTGGACTGCTGTGTAGATAGCGACGGCCAGTACAATCAAACCGAAGAATTCTATACGCCCTGAATATATTATCTGGGCGAATATAAAAGCTCCAATTACGCTTCCAGCGGCGATGTAGGCAAGTCCTTTGCTCCTTTTTGCATTCACGGAAGCGCTAATCGATTCACCAGCCCCATAACCAATTGCCAGAGCAGGGATGGCTGCAGAGGTGAATATAGAAAGGCCAAGGTTTATGAAGATGAAGTTGAACAGAGCCCAAAGGATCGCGCCACCAATGACCACGGCAACGCCGACCGCTACGGCCTTGACGTAAAAAGTCGGCTGGACATCGAAGGTGGGCATCTTGGCGGCCTTGCCGCAGTCAGGGCATCGGATGCCGACAGAAGCTTGTACCAAACATTGGGTGCAGATGCTCTCTCCGCATTGGCTGCAAGACAACCCTGTTTCTACGCTTGGGTGCCGATTGCAGTAACCCATTTGGTGTTTCTCTTGGCCTGTACTAGTCGGTTGTTCCATCTCTTCCAGTCTCTAATCATCCAGGGTTATCCTTCCTCGCCGATGGGATTCAGAAAGACCTGTCCGGGACGCGGCGCACCCATCCAGTGCGGTCCGATACGTCTCGGTCCCGGACCAATCGGTTGAAAAGGACCTTCTTGCGGGAAACACCCCCTGGGAAAGGTGTCCAATTAGCGGATAACCGCTTCAGGATTACGATACCAAGCAGCCCCAGGCTATACCAGACCATGTTCAAGTTCTGATCAAGCAGGTTTTCGTGGAGCAGGTAGGACCAAAGCGGCAAAAGAATCAGAGAGATCAGCACCCACAGCCCCGAACTCTTGCCAATCTTCCAGCCACCGATGGATATAATGGCACATACGACTGCCAGGATTGGGGTCAATGCCAGCAACGTTCCACCTGTCACAGCTATCCCGCGACCGCCTTGGAGTTTCAAGAATATCGACCAGTTATTGCCGGAGATGGCTAACAGTCCAGGGCCAATAAGGTGGGCAGAAGACCGGCTAATCTCTAAAACATGGACGGCTACCAATATCGGCAGCGCACCTTTAACAAGGACTTCAACGGTCGCTACGGGATAGACCCATTTCTTCCCGACATGTTCGTACAAGTTGGCGCTGCCCACATTTCCGCTGCCATAACCGCGGATGTCCACGCCCCGTACGATTCGTCCAATCAGGTAAGCCGTGGGAATAGAACCCAGTAGGTATGCGCCTATGTACAATAGGACGATGTCCATCGTTATCCGCTTGTTTTAATTTCTCTTATTTCCGTTTTCCGACCGTGATTTGGCCGCGGCTTCTTCCAGCAATTTGATGGTATTTTCTGGCGGACCCAGAGTGCCTGGTAGAGGTTCACCCGTATTGCCCAGTCCATGATAATCGCTGCCGCCACAGGGGATCAGGTCGTATTCCTTTGCCAATCGGGCCAAGTGCCGCACAGTGTCATCATCGTACTGGGCGTAATAGACCTCCATCCCCTTCAATCCGACCTTTTTCAGGTTGGCAATCCCGACTTCCATGTCATTCATGAATGTAGGGTGCGCCAGAACCGGAACGCCGCCAACTCTCTGAATCATCTCGACGCTTTCAATAGGATTCAATTTGGGCCGGTCGTAATACGCCAGTCCATCATTGCCTAGGTACTCGTCAAAGGCTTCCTTAGGCTCCTTGAAGTAACCTGCTTCAACCATGGCCAGCGCGATATGCGGCCGCCCAACAGACCCGTCTCCAGCAAAATTCAAGACCCGCTCCCACTCCACGGGCTTCCCTAAGGCGTTCAATTTCTCCACCATAATCTGAGCGCGGCCAACCCGTCCCATGCGGAACTCTTCCAGAGTGGCCTGAAATTGTTCATCATGGTAGTCTAGGAAATAGCCCAAGACATGAACCTCATCTCCAGGTATATCTGCGCTCATCTCTATGCCCGGGATAATCCTCAAATCCGGAAATTCTTTGGCTGCCTCATAAGCTTCTGCCAACCCTTCCGTGCTGTCGTGGTCGGTGATTGATATGGTTTTAAGTCCCTGCTTCGCTACTAATCGGATCAACTCTGTTGAGGTGAGCCTTCCGTCCGAAGCCAGTGTGTGAAGGTGCAGGTCAATGGTCGAGATCAAACTAATTCACAATCCTATCTATTATTTTTCTCGAAAACGCAGTACCGGATTCTTTGTCCACGCCTACCAGTGCCGTGTTCAATATATTGGGTCTGGGGGCTATCCCAAACCGTTTGGGCAGTGGGTCAGAAAGCGCTCCAGCACTAAAATATTATCCGAGCCTATCACAGAGTTCTTAGGGTCTGTCACGCCGACTTCGATCAGGTAG
>NZUD01000041.1 GCA_002697005.1 Chloroflexota bacterium
GGAGAAGAGCTGGTCTGCAGCAGTCACCTTGGAGTTGCTTAAGACATTGAAAAGGGTGCTTTTGCCGGCGTTGGTATAACCCACCAACGTAGCCATGGGAATCGTGGATTTCTTGCGGCGTTCCATATGGACACTCCGCCTGCGCCGCACAGCATCCAGTTCTGACTTGATCTTCTGTAGCCGGGTGCGCACCAGCCGCCTGTCTGTCTCGATCTGGGTCTCGCCAGGCCCTCGAGTACCTATGCCTCCGCCCAGACGTTCTAGGTGGGACCATTGGCCGGCCAAGCGCGGCAGCAGATATTCGTGCTGGGCCAACTCTACCTGCAGTTTGCCTTCGTGAGTGGAGGCGTGCTGCCCGAACACATCCAGAATCAAGGCAGTGCGGTCGATGACCTTGCATGCGAGGGCGTTTTCCAGGTTACGCTGCTGGGCTGGGGTGAGCTCGTCATCGAAGATGACCACGTCGGCTTCGAGGTCGCCCATCATTTCACGAATTTCGTCCACCTTACCTGATCCGACGTAGGTAGACCCCAGCCGGTTGGCACGTTGGGTGACGTTGCCAACGACCTGGGCACCGGCCGTATTAGTCAGATACTCAAGTTCGGAGAGTGTGTCATCCAACGACCACGGGTTGGCCTTGCGGTTCATCTCGACGGCTACAAGAACCGCTTTTTCCGGCTCTGGCTCTACCGGAANNGAGGATTGTTTACGTTTGGAGCGCTTACTTATGGGCTCTACTCACTAGGTCTANTCNNCTTTGGGCGGTGGNATNTTCCANGTCTCCATCCTTTGACAGCCCTTCTCNACNTGCTCATCGGGCGTAGTCAGGGACAGNCGTATGTAACCTTCACCATACTTNCCGTAGCTGGAACCAGGGGTCACCACGACATCCAGTTCTTCCAAGAGTAGNTGNGCCATCTCGGCGGANGTATANCCATCAGGNACCCTCGCCCATATGTATANACTAGCACGNGGGACCGCNGCGCTCATGCCCATGGCCTGCACGGCTTTCACCACCCTGTCGCGGCGGCGCGTGTAAGCGTCCACATTATCAGCCACACAGTCCTGCGGGCCGGTCAGTGCTTCCATGGCCATCTCCTGGACAGCCTGAGGCACCCCTGAGTCCAGGTTGGCTTTGATCTGGAATAAGGCTTTTATCATATCGGCGTTACCCACAGCCATGCCGATGCGCCATCCAGTCATGTTATAGGTCTTGGACAAGGAGTGGAACTCGAGTCCGATGTCCTTGGATCCTGCGACCTGTAGATAGCTCAGCGGTGAGTATCCCTCGTAAGCAACTTCACTATAGGCGGCGTCATGTAGNAGNGCGATATCGTTCTCTCTGCAGAATGCTATNGCAGACAAGAAATCTTCTTCGCTCGCAACGGCGCTAGTTGGGTTGTTGGGGTAGTTCAGCCACATCAACTTAGCTGCCCGCGCCACATCGGAAGGGATGGCGTCCAACTCCGGCAACCAGCCATTGCTCTCGTANAGTGGCATGATATGGCTCTCGGCCCCGGCAAACATGGTGCCCACGCCGTAGACNGGGTAGGCGGGGTCCGGGATCAAAGCGATATCACCTGGGTCTAGGAAACAGAACGCGGCGTGCCCGATACCTTCTTTGGCGCCAATCAGCGGCAAGACCTCGGTATCTGGGTCCAGTTTGACGTTGAAGCGGGTGTCATACCACTCGGCGAATGCCCGGCGCATCTCAGGCAGCCCGTCAGTCTCGGGATAGCGGTGGTTTGGGGCGTGTTGGGACGCCGTCAACAGCCGGTCTATGATTGGCTGCGGGGTTGGAATGTCAGGGTCACCGATGCCAAATGTCACCACATCGACCCCGGCGGCGCGCTTCTCAGCGATGATCCGCGAGATCTCAACGAAAGGATAAGGGGACAGTTTCCCTAAGCGGTCAGAAAATTTCACCATCTCGACTACAGTTCTCCGGTATTTAGATTGAATAGCCTGGGTCCTAGCCCTTCGATGTCACGTCTCGAAATACCTCGGCCTCTTTGCTGCNAGATTAGCGGATGAAGAGTGACAACTTGTAAAGCTTCATAATCGCTTNCCTACTTCCATTCACCGCTGAACACTTCCTGCGCTGGCCCTTCTAGGAAGACTTCCCCTTCTCCGTCCCAGTCCACCCTGAGGGTGCCACCGGGGAGAGTTATGTNAACCGTATTGCCGGTGTACCCNCCAAGTATGGACGCCACGGCGATGCCGCAAGCCCCTGTGCCACAGGCCATGGTCTCNCCCGAACCCCGCTCCCAGACTCGAGCCGTCANGTGATNCCGACTNTCGATGTTTACGATCTCGAAGTTGACCCGGTTCGGGAAGATGGGATGGTGTTCCAATCTGGGCCCCACTGTGTGCAAAGGGAACTCCGCCACCGGGGTGTCGATGAACGTGACGGCGTGTGGGTTGCCCATAGATACAAAACTCAACGGAAGGTCGTGNTCGTCNATCTGGAAAGGNTATTCCANCACNGGGCCTGGCCCATACTCTTCAGCCGGTCCTANTCTCACNGGNACCTCNGATAGAGTCAGTATCGGATTNCCCATAGACACTCTTGCGGCCACCACCTGTCCACCTTCAGCTATGGGCGATACCTGCCGGATACCAGCCAAGGTCTCGACGCTGACCGAGATTGAGGAGTCTGCAACAATCCCGTGGTCAACGGCGTATTTAACGAAACACCGGATACCATTGCCACACATCTCTGCTTCTGAACCGTCGGCGTTAAACATACTCATCTTGAGGTCAGCAACATCTGAGTCTTTGATCAGTATCAGGCCATCTCCGCCCACACCGAAATGCCGGTCACTCATCTGTCGCGACAACTCGTTCCAGTCTCGATTCTGGAACCGCGCGTCAACGTAAACATAGTCGTTGCCAGCGCCGTGCATCTTGGTGAATTTCATGTCTGGGCTCCTCGTGGGAAAGAAGCCTCATTGTACCACAGGGCCGGTCTCGGACAGGTACGTAAGGACACGCTCCGCTGCCCTCTGGACCAGGCGTGGAGCTGTGACATCCAGCCAGGTTATCCGCCGGTCAGATGGCTTGAACCAGGTGTACTGGCGGCGTGCCAGACGGTGAGTCTGGGTTTTTGTCCTGAAAACCGCCTCTTCCAAGGTCAATTCACCCAGCAGATACAACCCCAACTCTCGGTACCCAGGGCTGTCCAACGCGCCCTGTTCTGTGGGAGCACCTGCCGCCACCAGACCCTCCACCTCAGCCAGGAATCCCGCCTTCATCATGGCGTCTACCCGGTCGTCGATTCGCCGGTAGAGGGCTTTTCGGTCCATGGTAAGTCCCAAGACCAGCGACCTTCCTGGATCGGCGGCGGGCGCGCCCAATTCCGATGGTTTCCGGCCTGTGGCGTGATGGATCTCCAGCGCCCTGATAACACGGCGGACGTTCCGTGCGTCTAGGGCATCGGCTCGAGCGGGGTCTATCTCGCGGAGGCGGTCATGGAGGGCCTGAGCCCCATCTTCCCCTGAAGCTTCCCGCTCCAAATCCTCTCTCAGTTCTTGGTTAGGCGGGACTGGTGGTACAGACTTCTCCTCGAGCATGGCCCACACATATTGGCCGGTGCCCCCGGTCAAGAATGGGATAAGCCCACGGCCGACGATATCATCCGATGCACTCTTGGCCAGTGGCAAGAAGGATCCCAAGCTGAAATGTTCGGATGGCTCCAACAGGTCTATCAAATGATGGGGAGCCTGAAATTGCTCTACGGCGGTGGGTTTGGCGGTACCGATGTCCATACACCGATAGACCTGCCGGCTGTCGGCGTTTATGACTTCGCCGCCGAACCGGCGACAGAGTTCAATGGCCAGTTCTGTTTTGCCTACGGCAGTGGGTCCGACTATGGCGATAGATGGTCTGGGAGCGATGGACATATCAGGTCCTGAACAAAGGCTTAGGCTTTCGCGGCGGCGACCGCGACGGCGACCGCTAAGAACGAATCTGCCTGGAGCGCGGCACCTCCGACCAATCCGCCGTGGATGCAATCTTGGGCGGCAAAATCGCCAGCATTGCCGGCGTTCATGCTGCCGCCGTAAAGCAAAGGCACATCATCGGCCTTGGCGGTATAAAGGCTCTTCAAGGTGTCTAGGACCGCTCCACCCATTATCTCTGCGGCGATATCGGGCGTGGCTGCCTGCCCTGTACCAATCGCCCAGATGGGCTCATAGGCGAGTATTAGGCTAGAGATGTCGCTTATCCCCTCCAGCCCTGCACGGACTTGGCCACATATGATGTCGGAAGCCTTGCCTGACTCACGTTCTTCTAAGGTCTCACCCACACACAGGATGGGCTTCAGGCCAGCTGTTTGGGCGGCTTTGATCTTACTGTTAACCCAACGATCGGTCTCAGCGAACATCTGGCGTCGTTCGGAGTGGCCCAATATCACGTAGTCGCAGATTCCCTGCAGCATGCCAGCAGAGACTTCCCCAGTGAAAGCCCCAGATTCCTCGAAGTGCATGTTCTGGGCGCCNACTTTCACAGCCGACCCCTTAACNNCGCCACTTACAGCGGACAGAGAGACGAACGGAGCGCAAAGTATCAGTTCTACGCCAGAAACTGCCGCAGAACCATCTCGCACCCCCCCGGCCAAGGCAGTGGCTTCAGAGATTGTGGTGTTCATCTTCCAGTTTCCTGCGACTACCAGNTCTGGCATGTGTCTAACTCCAGTTATCGGCTTGGGTCGCCACTCTATTCTTCAAACGACGNTCCCACCAAAACGNGGTGGTCCGCCGAGNTGCTTAAGGGCCGTATTTGGTCATCTTTCCAGCATGGGAAAGGCCCATGACCATGACGCTGGTGGCCGGGATACTTCCTATCGCCCCCTGGGCGCAAGCCTTCTCATCGAAGGTGAGGACTCCCTGGCCTTGGGTCAGCTTGGANTGGAGCATGAACGGAACGGGGTGCCAACTATGTGCGGCCATGATGGCAGGGGTGGCATGGTCACCGGCGACCATTAAGACATCCGGCTCCAGCGCGAGTATCTCCGGNATAAAAGGGTCAAGTTCTTCCAGACACTTCACCTTAGCGTCGAAGTCGCCATCCTCACCTGCAGCATCGGCCGGTTTGTAGTGGATGAAGAAGAAATCGTGTTTGTCCCAGTTAGCCCGCAGGGTGTCCACCTCGTCTGCAAAGTTCTTGCCTGTCGGGATGACTTTCATACCAGCCACGGTAGCCAGGCCACGGTACATAGGATAGGCGGCTATGGCTGCCGGATCAAGGCGGTATACGTCCCCCATCGGGGGTAGCATGGGCATCTGAGCGAAACCACGCAGCAGTAGCATGTTGGCCCGCTCTTCTTCGGACATCAACTGAGATGCCTGCTTCACGAACTCGTTTACAATATCTGCGGTCTTCTGAGCTTCGGGCTTCAGCGCTTTGACGTCTAAAGCCTTGGCACCCGTGACCTGTGGGTCGGTCTCAGTGACAAGCTCCGACAGACCGTCGCCCCTTAGACGAAGGACAAATCGGTAGTCCTGAACGGAGAATACGTCCACTTGCACGCCTGGAATCTCGATGCGGTCCAGGCGTTCGCAGATCGGGGCGCTTTCATCCGTGGGGATACGCCCAGCACGGCGGTCGGTCAGCATTCCTCNCNCATCTATGGTGCAGAAGTTACCTCTAGCAGCCACATCTCCCGGGGCCAGTTCTACCTCTATACCCAGGGCTTCCAATGCCCCTCTACCGATCTGATGCTTCAGTGGGTCGTAGCCGAAGAGGGCAAGGTGGCCTGGGCCGCTGCCGGGNGNCACGCCTGGCAGTACCGGTGTAGTCAGCCCGCAGGCGCTTTTCTGGGCTAACGCGTCCAGGTTGGGCGTGNGGGCGGTCTCAAGCTCTGACTTTCCGGTTTCCGGATGGGCCAAGCCGCCCAATCCGTCTGCAACTAACAACACCATCTTGGACGGTGTGTTGGTGTAACAATCTCTCAGTTCTTCTACATCTATCATGGCCTACNGCNCCCTCAAACTACNGCTTATCACCCTCGAATCAGTTAAACGTCCGGGAGAGCCGCTATTCCCGGNAGCTCTTTGCCCTCAAGGAACTCCAATGAGGCTCCTCCTCCTGTGGAGACGTGGGTCATCTTATCCATCAGGCCCAGTTCTTCCACCGCCTCGGCTGTTGAGCCTCCGCCCACAACGGTGGTGACTCCGCTCAGGTCTGATATGGCCTCGGCCACCGTTCGGGTGCCTTGACTGAACNTAGGCATCTCGAAGACGCCCATTGGGCCGTTCCAGATGATGGTCTTGCACTTCTTCAACGCCCCGGCGAAATCCTCGGCCGAAGATGGCGCTATGTCCATGATGTACCAGCCGTCNGGAACGTCACCGACGTGCATCACATCGGTCTTNCCTGGCTCGGCNGCAAACTCGTTGGCGATGACCACGTAATCAGGTAGATGGACCTCGGTCTTGCCAGCCTCTGCACGGGCCATGATTTGACGGGCGAATTCCAATCGGTCTTCTTCAACCCTGGAATCGCCGGTAAGGTAACCCAGGGCGTTCAGGAAGGTTACGCACATCCCNCCGCCGATGAACAAATGGTCCAAATCTTCCAATAGGTTATCCAGGAGCAGTATCTTATCGCTGACCTTTGCCCCACCCATGAGCGCCGCCAGAGGCTTCTCTGGAGACTCCAATGCCTGGCCCATAGACTCGACTTCTCTTTGGACCAACAGACCCATGGCAGAGGGTAGGTACTTGGTGATGCCATCAGTGGAAGCGTGAGCCCGGTGACACACAGCAAAAGCGTCGTTAACGAAGCAGTCGACTATATCAGCCAGCTCACTGGCGAATACGCCATCGTTCTTCTCTTCGCCGGGGTGGAACCTGAGGTTCTCAAGTAGCAGCACCTCACCAGGGGCAAGCTGGGACACGGTGTCGGCAACTAACGGTCCAGTAATCTCAGGCACGCTCTTTACCGGTTGGCCCAAGAGCAACGCCAGTCGGTCGCCCACGGGTTCTAAGCGGAGCTCTTCTACCACCTCGCCGTTGGGGCGACCTAAGTGGGAACAGAGAACTATCTTGCTCCCTTGGTCAATCAAATACTGGATCGTCGGCAGGGTTGCCCGGAGGCGTTGGTCGTATAGGGCGATACCCTCGATGCCCTGGTCGATTGGGACGTTGAAGTCNACCCGGACGAGCACCTTCTTACCTGCCACATCGAGCTGGTCAAGCCTGCGTTTTGACATTACCGNCCTCCCTCCGCCGCCCACTGACCCAGACTAGCCAGAGAGTTTTTTCCTTCTTGGGACACTCCACTCACTCCAGCCAAGGCTTGTTCCACCAGCTCCTGGGCTTTCGCCTGGGAAGTCTGGCGGGCATCGGTACTATCTAAAATCTCGATCATCTTCTTAACGTCATCCGCTTCCAGCACGCGCTTCATATATATAGCGCCCAATGCGCGCTTGGTNCTGACATCGGAGTTCTCCAGGGTATGCACCAGCGGCAGGCTCTTCTTCTTATTCAAAACGTTGCTCGGAGTCATGCCGTCGCCGTGTTCTCCCCAAAGATCGTCGACGTCCCGGGCTATCTGCCAAGCCATGCCCATNCTCCGGCCAATCTCGGCAAAGCTACTACAAGCCTGGTCGCTNGCCCCTGCGGCCAANGCNCCCGACTCAGCGGCGCAGGCGGATAGAGCCCCCGACTTGCGGCCAATCATGTCCAGGTAATCGGCTGTGGAGACAAGCATCTGGTCTTGGAATTGCAGGTCCATGTATTGGCCTTCACAGAGAGCTAGGCAGGCAANGTCCAAAGAGCGCNCCGCCCTCAGGACCCTGTCAGCNGACACATCATTCTGGGCCAAGCGNATCATGGTGGTGCGGCCAAGAGCGTGTAAGCCGTCACCGGCATTTATCGCTTGAGCCGGACCCCAGACCCACCAGATACTGGGGCGGTCACCGGGTTCTGCTCGTCCAGCCTGGACATCGCCGTGTACAAGCGTGAAATTAACNATCAAATCCACACTGGCGGCTACCGGAAGTGCCNTGCGGTAGTCTCCACCTAGGGCGGCGCAAGAGACCAAAGCCAAGGCCGACTGGAAGTTCAGCGGCCGGGACCCGCTCACNGGTTGCCCTTGCTGGTCTACCCAGCCCAAGTGGTAACGAAGAACGTCATATAGGAAGCCATCTCTGGACTCAAAGACTGTTTTTAGCTCTTCTTCCAGGGCCTGCCGATATGGTTCGTATAATTCTATAGAAGGTATCTTCGATCTCCTATCTACGACCTGTTTCCCAGGCCTCCAATATCGATTCGAAAGAAATCACACCCTGCCTGAGTAGTTTGGGCTCTCCTCCAGTTATGTCAATCACAGTAGATGCTATACCTTTGGGTTCGGGGCCTGCCGTGATTACTTGGTCTACTAGGCCGCCGATCTGATCAGTCAGTTCAGTAAGGCTCAAAAGGTCGGCTCTTCCACTGATATTGGCGCTGGTACCGGTGATCGGTAAACCCAATCCTTGGGTCAAATGGATGGGCACCGGGTGGTCAGGCATCCTCACCGCCACCGTTTGTCCTTCCGCCGTCACCTGGTCTGGTAGGCCGTCAGCTTTTTCGAGCACCAAGGTCAGCCCGCCCGGCCAGAACGAGTCCGCAAGGGTTCGGGCCTGTGGCGACAGGTTTTTCGCTACCCTTTTGACCTGATTCCAATCTCCCACCAAGACCGGCAGAGCCAAGTCTTTAGGGCGGCCTTTAACGGCAAAAACCCGGTCTATCGCGGAGCAATTGAAAACATCAACTGCCAGTCCATAAAGGGTATCCGTGGGGATGGCCACGATGCCACCTTCCCTAAGGTACTGAACGGCCCTTTCCAAGTCGGCTGATTCCATGTCTAGCTGGGTATCCGATGCCATCCCTGTTATTCGTGGCGCCGTGCCCAACGCGGGCTCTCGGCGGCGGGCCGAGTATATCACAGCCCTGGGTATCCTGAGACGTTAAAATCTGATTATTTTCCCCTCTGCGCATGTTGACTTTATAGCGTCTCCCACAGCTATACTCGCCCCTGTCCGGCCAGTATAATCATTCCAGGTTATGTAACGCCGGATGTTGTCCCGTACATGCCGTGTATTTTCCGAGATATTCCGTAGATTTTACAGAAGATTCAGGGGGTAGAGCCACGACTGAACCCAAACTGCCTCAAGGACGCCGGGTCGCGACCAGTGACGACCTGGAAGTATCTGCCTACCTGGAGATAGCCAAAGGACTAGACGGTGTAGGAGCTGAAAACGAAGACGGCCAACAATCTGTTAACGAAGGCGTCATCGTTATCGATTTTGGCTCCCAGTACAGCCACCTCATCGCCCGCCGTATCCGTGAGTTGAAGGTCTACTCCATGATAGCCCAGTCCAAAAGTAGCTGGGACTCGGTCAAACACCTGAACCCTAGGGGAGTCATTCTTTCCGGCGGACCGGCCAGCGTGTATGAAGAAGGGGCGCCCCAGATTCCCAGCTGGGTCTTTGAGCAGCATCTGCCGGTCTTAGGCATCTGCTACGGGATGCAGGCACTGGTCCACCAACTTGGCGGGAAGGTATCTCCAGGCGCCAAACAGGAGTTCGGGTACGCGGTCCTACACCAAGACGGCTCTGATCCTGAATCAGTGCTATTTGATGAACTTCCCACGGAATTCCAGGTGTGGATGAGTCATGGAGACCGTGTTGAGACACTCCCTCCGGGATTCACCGGTATGGCGTACACCGAAAACTCCCCGGTGGCTGCCATCGGCAACGGCGGCAACATGTACGGCATACAGTTCCACCCTGAGGTGAACCACACACCACTGGGCCAAGATATCTTGGATAACTTCTTATTCAAAGCCTGCGGCTGCAAGGCGGATTGGACACCTGGGAACGTGGTCCACGACTCAATCAGGAACATCCGCGAACAGGTCGGCGACGGCAAGGTGATTTGCGCCCTATCAGGCGGTGTGGATTCAGCCGTCACCGCTGGTCTGTTGCACCAGGCAATCGGTGAACAACTCACCTGCATCTTCGTGAATAACGGGTTGCTCCGGTTGGAAGAAGCTGAACGGGTCCAGGCTGCTTTCGAGCGAGGTCTCGGACTGAATCTGACATATGTAGATGCCACCGACCGATTCCTCGAAAAACTTGAGGGCGTGACCGACCCTGAGATCAAGCGCAAAGCCATCGGCGAGGAATTCATCCGGGTGTTCGAAGACGCGGCATCGAGCTTGGGACAGACCGACTTCCTGGCCCAAGGAACACTGTACCCCGACGTCATCGAGAGTGAGTCCCCAGAGAACCGTACATCTGCCAGGATCAAGACCCATCACAACGTCGGCGGCCTGCCGGAGAACATGAAGATGGAGTTGGTGGAACCCCTCCGCTACCTATTCAAGGACGAAGTCCGTGATGTAGGCTTGGAGTTGGGGTTGCCCCCAGAAATGATTTATAGGCAGCCATTCCCTGGCCCGGGCTTAGCGATCCGCATCATCGGCGAGGTGACAAGAGAGAAGCTTGAAATGGTTCGGAAATGCGACTGGATCGTCATCGACGAGATCAAGGGCGCAAACCTGTACGACCAATTGTGGCAAAGCTTCGCGGTCCTAAGTGATAGCCGGACGGTGGGAGTGCAAGGGGACTACCGAACCTACGGCCACGTCTGCGCCATCAGGGCAGTTTCCAGCGAGGACGCCATGACTGCAGACTGGGTTCGGCTTCCTTATGAGGTGCTGGCCCGCATCTCCAATCGCATAGTCAACGAAGTACCAGGCGTGAACCGGGTCGTCTACGACATCACCAGCAAGCCACCCGGCACCATCGAATGGGAATGATTTCCCCATCTCTGGGATTGAACACCGGGTTGTGCTCGTGAAAGTCCTAATCGTTGGATCAGGGGCCCGGGAGCATGCGCTAGCCTGGCGGATCACGCAAAGCCCCAACCTCACCCGCTTATGGGTGGCTGGCGGGAACGCGGGCACCACCCGCTTGGCCGAGAACATGGAGATCCGCTCTAGCGACGTTGATGCCCTAGTGGCCGCTGCCCAAGATACTTCAGCGGACCTGGTGGTAGTGGGGCCCGAGGCCCCATTGGCACTCGGTCTGGTCGACCGGCTGGATCTATTGGGGATACCCGTCTTCGGACCCAGTCAGGCAGCAGCGCAGATCGAAGCCAGCAAGGGCTTCGCCTTGAATCTGATGCAGGACGCTGGCGTGCCCTGTCCAGAGTTTCATATCTTCTCCAACCAGACCAACGCCCTAGACCATCTGAAGTCTCACCCTGGACCAGTAGTGGTGAAGGCTGATGGTCTAGCAGCAGGAAAGGGCGTTCTACTGTGCCAGGACTCTGAGGAAGGAGCTTTAGCTATCAGAGAGTGCATGTCCGACCGGGCCTTTGGAGAGGCAGGAGACACCGTTGTCCTGGAAGAGTATCTAACTGGCCCCGAAATCAGCGTATTCGCCTTCTGCGACGGCGAGAACCTCTCGCCGCTGGTCGCTGCCTGCGATTACAAACGGCTCGAAGACGGTAACATCGGGCCCAACACTGGAGGTATGGGTAGCTTCGCACAGCCGGATCTCTGGGACTCTAAATTGGCTGCCCAAGTTGAATCGACCATCATGCAGCCAGTGCTCCAAGCGATGGCAAATCGAGGCACCCCTTATAAAGGGGTTTTGTACGCCGGGCTGATGCTAACCGAATCTGGACCTAAGGTCCTGGAGTTCAACTGCCGGCTGGGAGACCCTGAGACACAGGTGGTGATTCCGCTCTTGGCGTCAGACCCGTTGGAACTCATGATGGCCTGTGCCCAGGGTAACCTCAGTAAGACTGACGTTCTCTGGGACAACAAGAGCTATGTAGGCGTAGTCATGGTTTCCGGTGGTTACCCTGGCGAATTCCAGACTGGTTTTGAAATATCAGGACTGGACGACGACGGCCCAGAGCACACCATGGTCTTTCAAGCAGGCACCAAGTTGGGCCCCGGTGGAACGTCACTCACCGCCGGAGGACGTGTACTGACGGTAGTCGGCGGTGGCGACAACATCGAGTCAGCCAAGGAACGGGCCTACTCCAGGCTGGAACGCATCAGCTTCCAGGGCGCACAGTGGAGGCGGGATATCAGCTCGGTGGCAAACCAGAGCACCGCCCAGGCCACTGGATAAAGCATGACCATCGCCAACGAATCGTTCTTCCTGGCTCAAGATGATCAGCTGCTACTTAATTACAGGAGGAAGAAGTGGCTGAGGTCCGCCGAGTTCCACCAGTGGCTACAGCAGGACGAATTGCTGACATTGACCATGGAACAAGCTTTGGAACTTTACCGGGCTTCAGGCGGCCGAAACATAGCTCAGTTCAAGACCAACACCATCGAGGACATCCGGGACGGCCTGGATTTCCTTCTCTATGATAGTATCAAGCTAGAAGGCCGGTTTGACGAGTGCGCCGCACCTGAGGGAGCCTATCGAATGGCGGGCGCCGGACGGGAGTTCCCTTCATATCTTTTGTGCCTGAGCAACCCTGGTCTCTTCGGGGTTTGGAACGCCAATGCCGAGAGATTATTGAAACAGGCCGGTCTGCTTCCCTCCACAATCAAACGCGGGCCCATAGGCATCCGATATCTCGACATCTTGGGTGCCCTGAATCAAGTCCGGGCACGGTCAGGCCGTCTGGACTTCCGGGAGATCGACGAATTGGCCTACCAAACAGCCCGGAGGAACCGCAGATGAGCTGGCATGAAACTTTGGAAGGACTCAAAGAAGAATTGACTGACGTCCGCGCCCAGCGCAAACGCCAAGTGGACGAGGAAAAGGCAGGTCTACAGAAGGAAAGGGACGACCTATCCAAGATGGCTCAAAATTTAGGGGTCGATGAGCTACTGGCCGAGATGAACACCACTCTGCTAGATGGGAAAGGCGAGATTGAGACCATCATCGGCTGGGTTGCCGACGGTGACGATCTTGAATCAGAGCCCGGAATCAGCATGAACGGCGACGAACCAGAGGAAGATGATAATACCGATGTCATCACTACCATCCTGTCCTGGGACGAAGGTGGGGAATTAGAGATTGCCGTTGATCTGGGTCTCTCCGACGACGGTATATATCTTCAGATAAACGAGATTGAAATCCGGCCAGAGCGGAACGCTCTGGAACAAGGTCTCATCGAAGCATTTAGGGACGAACTGGAGCTATAAATCTCGCCAAATTTCGCGGCACGTTATGCCAGACGCAGAGTACCGGTTTGAGCGTGAATAGGAGGTTGTTTTGCCGCTGGTAGGTGTTATTATGGAAAGCGCTTCGGATGAGACTGACGTCAAGACTACTCTGGATACTTTGGAACAGATGGGCATCGACTACGAGGCCCGTGTTATGTCAGCCCACCGCACTCCGGAGCGGGTGCATGAGTATGCATCAACCGCCCGGGACCGAGGGATAGAGGTGATCATAGCAGCAGCCGGAGGCTCCGCGGCTTTGGGCGGTGCATTGGCCTCCCAGACCACATTGCCGGTCATCGGCGTCCCGCTGACATCCAGCGAACTCAAGGGCATCGACGCGCTGATGTCCATTGCCCAGATGCCGCCAGGTATCCCAGTGGCCTGCATGGCTGTAGGGAGCTGGGGCGCTAGGAACGCCGCATATTACGCCGCCCAGATTCTAGGTTTGAAGTACGACAATATAAGGCAAGCTTATGAAGACTACCGGCGCGAACTCCGCGAGCGGTAGACCGCAATCGGCTGTCCTCACCGACTTTGACGATACAGCTGCCGCCCAAAACGTAGCCGAGCTGCTGCTGAACCGGTTTGGCAACCCGGACTGGACGGTCGTGCGCCAACGCTTTCGAGACGGCCACATAGACCTGAAGGAATATCAAGAGATAACCTTCCGTAACATCCAGGCCGACCGGGCCACAATGCAGTCTTATGTGAAAGAACACGCCAATCTCCGGCCTTACTTCCGAGAGATGTGGGGCTTCTGCCAGGCCAACGATATTCCGATGGCGGTGGTCAGCCAGGGGTTGGATTTCTATATCCAAGCCCTATTGGAAAGGGAAGGACTCGGCCGCGTACCTATCTACGCCGTGGATACCGAGTTTCAAGACGGTGAGATCTTCTACCACTACAATCATGCCTACCCTGGCAAAGAGAGTGAAGGAAACTCAAAAGGGTTCGTGGTGAGGTCCTTCCAGGAACGTGGCTGTCATGTGTTCTTCGCCGGTGATGGTCGATCGGACTTGGAAGCAGCACGTGTGGCGGATGTTGTATTCGCCCATAGCACCCTCGCGAAGTTCTGCGACGAAGAGGGTATAGCCTACAACCACTTTGAGGATTTCAGCGGAATGCTGGTATCTGTACAACGATTCTCCAAGGATGGACATGGGTCTGATGGCGTGGCTCGGTGAGGAGGAGAACCCGTGATTGAGCGATATTCCAGGCCGGCCATGAAACAGGTCTGGTCAGACGAAAATAAATATCTTAAATGGCTGGAAGTCGAATTAGCAGTCTGCGAGGCGTGGACCAACGACGGTGTGATTCCAAAAGGCGATATGGTCAAACTCCGGGGCGCAAAGTATGACCACAGTCGCATGATGGAACTGTTCGAGACCACTCGCCACGACGTTACAGCGTTCATCTCCTCCATCACCGAGTCCATGGGTCCAGAAGGACGTTGGCTCCACCTGGGAATGACCTCCAACGACATGTTGGACACCGGCCTAAATCTCCAACTAATCGAGGCCGGCTCTCTGCTGCACACAGAGCTAGATAGAGCCATCGCCGCTTTAGCTGAAAAGGCCGTCCAATATAAAGACACGCTGGCCATGGGCCGCACCCACGGAGTGCATGCAGAGCCGATGACAATGGGTCTAAGGTTTGCCCTCTGGTGGGACGAGATGATGCGCCAGAAAGAGCGGCTGACAGAAGCAATCGAGGGCTTGAGAGTGGGCATGGTTTCCGGGGCTGTGGGCACCCACGCCACCGTGCCGCCATCCGTCGAAGAAGCGGTCTGTCGAGAGTTAGGACTAAAGGTCGCAAAGATATCTAATCAAATCATCCAACGGGATCGGCACGCTCATTTCATGACCACCCTGGCCTTAATCGCGGCTTCGCTGGAGAAGTTCGCCACGGAGATCAGGGCTCTTCAACGCACTGAATTGCATGAGGTCGAGGAACCCTTCGGAGAAGGACAGACCGGGTCATCATCCATGCCCCACAAACGAAACCCTGAGCTGGCAGAGCGTATCTGTGGCCTCGCTCGGCTGATCCGCGGCAACTCAGTAACGGCTATGGAAAACGTGGCCCTCTGGGGTGAGCGGGACATCAGCCATTCGTCAGCCGAGCGAATCATACTGCCCGACTCGTGTTTGGCATTGGACTATATTTTAAGCATCTTCACCCGCATCATAGAGGGCCTCAGGGTGTTCCCTGAGCGCATGTTCGAAAACATCGAAAGCAGCTTAGGTCTGGTGTTTAGCCAACGCGTGCTCTTGGCATTAGTGGACAAAGGCCTTGCCCGTGAAGACGCTTATAAGATTGTCCAGACCAACGCCAGCCGTAGCTGGGAAGAGAAAAAAGACTTCCGAGATTTGCTTCGGAGCGACCGTCAGACTGAGGAGTATTTCTCCCCGACAGAGTTAGACGAGCTCTTCGACTACGGGTATTACACCCGGTACGTAGATGAGACCTTTGCGCGGTTAGGCCTGGGCCAATCGGGCGTGAAAATAAGCTAATAACCAACAGATCAAAGGCGATTAAGGATAAGAGCGGTTGACGTGATATTAGAAACTCAGATGCCGGATAAACTCCACCGGGGCAAGGTGCGCGACACATACGGCCTAGGTGGCGAGGATCTGTTAATGGTCGCCACCGACCGAATCTCAGCTTTTGACGTGGTACTACCCACAGGTATAACCGATAAAGGCCTGGTCTTGAACCGCATCTCCGCCTTTTGGTTCGACAAGACCAAAAACATCGTGCCCAACCACTTCATCTGTTTGGGAGATGCTCCGGAGGCGGTCAAGTACCTAGATGGTAGCAGCATCGCGGGCTCAGTTTCGGAAGACGTCGCCCGACAGTCCATGGTGGTCAAGCGGGCCGAGCGTATAGACCTAGAATGCATCGTCAGAGGGTATATCACCGGGTCAGCTTGGTCGGAATACCGGCATCAGGGCACCGTGTCAGGATTGGACGTGGGAAAAGGCTTGATTGAATGCCAAGCCTTCCCCGAACCACTGTTCACTCCCACCACTAAAGCGGAAGAAGGCCACGACGAAAATATGTCCAAGCAAAAAGTGCTAGATATGGTCGGCACCGACATGGCTCGCCAACTTGAAGAGACGAGCATTACCGTCTTTAAATGGGCCCTTGATTACGCCAGGGAGCGCGACATAATACTGGCCGACACGAAGATGGAATTCGGCATAATAGACGGCCAGCTGACGTTGATTGACGAATTACTGACTCCAGACTCCAGCCGGTTCTGGGATGTCGAAGGGTATGCGCCCGGGAAGTCTCAACCGAGCTACGACAAGCAATTCGTACGAGACTGGCTGGACGAACAAGGTTGGAACCACGAGCCACCAGCGCCGGAGCTACCAGATGAAGTGGTATTACAGACATCGGACAAATATCAAAGGGCGTATTTCAAGTTGACTGGAACGCGGCTCTAGCGGGCACGTTCCCAATCTCTTTGGTTCAATTCGGAGGACTATATATTGCCAGTCTCAAGACGACGACGCGGCCGCGCCGCCACCAGAGCTGCCCGCTCTGGAAAC
>NZUD01000042.1 GCA_002697005.1 Chloroflexota bacterium
GACTCACTTCGCAGCGCTGGGTGGCAAATCGAGTCGGTTGATGTTGCTGGAACGGGACCACGCTGAGGACCCCGATTTCTTTGCTCCGGTAACCACGGCTGACGTTGTCTACTTCACTGGTGGCAGCCCGGAGCATTTGCTTGAGACGGTTCGGGACTCCCAGTTCTTTCATGCACTGTTGGCTGCAGTGGATAGAGGCGCAGTGCTAGCCGGGTCAAGTGCAGGGGCTATGGGCATGGGGGCGATGATGCGTCGTCCCAAAACAGGAAGGTGGGTCGAGGGATTATCTGTTGTACCTGACGTGGCGGTCCTGCCTCATCATGAACGCCGTGATCAAGTGGAAACTGCAAAAGAATTACAGGAAACAGCCCCATCTGGTATCACGTACCTTGGGATTGACGCCCGCACCGGTTGCCTGGGCAATCCTGGGAACTGGCGAGTCGTCGGATTTGGCCGGGTGACGGTCTACCAAGCCTCGGACTGGCAGATATTCAATGCTGGAGACAAGCTCCCGTCTGGGTTTTAGCTATCTGATTACGCCTTCAAGAATGCCGCGACTGGTCTTGTTGGAGCTGAACAGGCGGCCTATTGTTGGGGGAATCGGCGACGTTTATTGGCGTCGACGGCAGAACCGAGACCGCCCAAACTTAGATGCAACTCCTTGAGACTATTAGCGAGCTCCGAGCATTGATGGCGGTCAAACCTTTATTACAGGTTATCCATCCTTCGATCTCTGGTAATCGATTCCATGGTGAGGGCGACTCGGCCAAATGAGCTGACGAGGCAGTTCTTGACCAATCACATTGACCCTGAAGCTAAGCCTGCCTTTGGAGTTCGTTCTCTAGCTGCCACAGTTACTGTGGCAGCTAGAGAACGAACTGCTACTTCCGCCTTTCCCGCAATTTCTCGTAGACAGCTTCGGGTTGCACGCCGGAGGCTGCTAGGAGTACTAGGGTGTGGTAGATCATATCGGCAATCTCGCCGGGCAGGTCCTCAGTGTTGTTGATGGCCGCGGCGATGGCGGTCTCTCCAGCTTCTTCCACTACTTTTTGGGCGATTCGGGGTACGCCTTCATCGAACAGTGACGTGGTATAGCTGCCCTCGGGCATCTCTTGTTGACGGTCTTTTATCAGGGCGAACAACTCACCTAGGATACTGGGTCCAGACTCGGTCTCCTCATATTCCTCAGGTAAACCTTCCAGTTTGTTGAAGAAGCAGGAAACCTCTCCGGTGTGGCAGGCCGGGCCATCAGGGTCGACCTTCAGGAGGATGGTGTCTGCATCGCAGTCCAGCCAGGCTTCTTTCAGGTTGAGGTAATTCCCAGACATCTCCCCCTTGTGCCATAGGTCCTCCCGGCTTCGGCTGTAGAACCAGACTTGGACTCCCTCTACGGTGCGTTTCAATGAACCAGGGTTCATGTAACCCATCATCAAAACTTCGCCGGTTTCGGCGTCCTGGGCGATGGCGGGTAACAGACCCTGTTCGTTGAGTTTTATTTTCATATTTCGCCCTTTATTTATAATGGCGGTTATAGATTATTGGCTAAACGGCCAGTCCGTTGGCCAAAAGTTTGGGTAATTCCAAGAGATTGGATATCTGATGGGTCGGTCTCGGAAGGTTTGGGTTTAAGGGCGCGTTGTTCCGGTTGATCCACACCGGGTGCATGCCGGCGTTGGTCGGGCCCAAGACGTCCTCCAACTGCCGGTCGCCCACGTAGGCAGCTTCATCTGGAGTGACGCCTAATTGAGTCAGAATCAGCTGAAATAATTCAGGTCGCGGCTTGTAGATCTGGGCCTGCTCCGATGTGAGCACCGTTTCGAACCCCACTTCCAAAAGCTTCAGGTTTGGCAATAAGAACCCGTCATCGGCGTTGGACAAAATGGCAGTGTTCCAACGCTTCTGGACTTCGGCTATCGCGTCGTTGGTCTCTGGGTAGGGTGCTCTTTGGGACACGTCCCGGAAGAACTGCTCTGTTGCGGCCTGCGAATTGCCCTCCAGGCCCAGCGTTAAGAAAGAAAGCTCGAATCCGCTCTTCCAGGCGCTGAAGTAGCTTTGGAAAGGCAGATCGGGATTCAAACGGGTCTTCTGGAATTCTGCTTCAGCGGGCGTCCAGTTGTCCCACAGCTCGTCGACAGTGGTGTTGAGACTCTGTTGTTCGATAACCTTGGCGAAACTATTCTTCCCCATTCCGTGAGGATTGTGGACCAGAGTTTCGTACATGTCGAAGATTACAGTGGTGATTCGGGGCATCGATCGCTACCTATATCCGATTAATATTTCGGCCTGACCGGGACGCCTTTGCTCTGGAGGTACCGTTTAGCCTGGTCGATGGTGAATGTGCCGAAGTGGAATATGCTTGCGGCAAGAACGGCGTCGGCTTTACCTTGGTCTAACGCCTCGTAGAGGTGTTCCAGTTCGCCGGCGCCTCCGCTGGCTATCACCGGAACGGGCACGGCCTCAGAGATGGACCGGGTCAGTGCTAAGTCGTATCCCGATAATTGGCCGTCTTCATCCATACTAGTGAGCAATATCTCACCTGCCCCCAACTCCACAACTCTGACGGCCCATTTTACTGCGTCGATGCTTGTGGGGGTGCGCCCACCGTGGGTGTAGACCTGCCATCTGGAGTCGCCATCCAAGGCCAAATCTGTCGAGCCAGGAACTGGCGCGGCATCGGCAGACGAGACCCGTTTGGCGTCTATGGCCACCACGATGCACTGGTTGCCAAAGGCGATAGCGCCCCGCTTGACCAGCTTGGGATCGTTGATCGCGGCCGTGTTCATTCCGACTTTGTCAGCTCCTGCTTTTAACATCCGGCGCACGTCTTCGACAGAGCGTATGCCGCCGCCGACGGTTAGGGGAATGAACACCTGTTCAGAGACCCGCTGAACAACGTCCACCATGGTGTCTCTGGAGTCAGAGCTGGCGGTGATGTCGAGAAAGACCAGTTCGTCACCACCTTGCTGGTCGTAAAAAGCAGACAATTCGGCAGGGTCTCCGGCATCGCGGAGCCCGACGAAACTGATGCCCTTTACCACCCGCCCTCCGTCCACATCGAGGCACGGGATTATACGTTTTGTCAGCACAGTGGGATGGAACTCCAAGGATTTATGGGTCGTGTTAGCAGTATAACACCGTGCCTAGGTTAGGCTGGATAAATTACCTTGTTGGCGCAGTTGGCGGCTTGCGCTAGAATGGCCGTATTCTTTAAAGATGGAGGGAACCATGGCCATAACACTAGATGAAGCCAATGAGATGGTGGCGGGCGCAATAGCCAAAGCCAAGGAGCTAGATATTAAGATTAACGTTGCAGTAGTCGATGCCGGCGGGCGCTTACTGGCGTTCAACCGTATGGACGGCGCAATCTGGGGCGGCGCTTATGGGTCCCAAGGCAAGGCTGTTGCCTCGGCGGCGTTCGGCCGCAGCAGCGGCGAGCTTCAAGAGCGGTCAGAATCGCCGATTATGAAAGGCATTCTTGCGGCCGAGGGTGGCCACGGCATCCCCAGTCAGGGTGGATTGCCCGTTCGCCGCAATGGAGTTGTTGACGGAGCCGTCGGAGTCGGCGGCGGGACTAGCCAGGAAGACGAAGACTGCGCTGCGGCTGGAATTGCAGCCGTCGTATAGGTCTATTTACGGGACTAGGGCCGTAATCGCCGTGGGACCGCCTCCGCCCTCAAGTCGTAGGAGTCCGACCACTAGCAGAAAGCCGGAGGCGGGCAGTTGGTCAAGGGCGGTCATGTTTTCAAGCACGATCAAGCGGCTTTCTAAGGCCATCCGGCTTACAGAGAAATCGGTGTCGGTGCCAGGCTCGATACCCGCAGTGTCCGTGCCGAGGCCGGCTACGTTTCGGCCTTCAATCAATAACTGCACGGTATCCCGACCGAAACCTGGGAAGTGTAGTTGGTCAGCGGTGTCTCCGCCGAGGTAGGCGAAGGGGTCATTCCACTTTGCCTGCCAGCCGGTACGGAGTATAACGATACAACCCCGAGGTACCGGGCCGTAGCNAGATTCCCAGTCCAGAACGTCATTTATGGTAAGAGTGTAATCCGAGTTGACCTTTGCCTGGTTAGAAATATCCATAACGATTCCCGGTCTAACGAGGTCTTGAGGGGAGAATCCCTCGTGACCGGGCGCGCTAGCATGGAATCCAGCCGGGGCGCTCAGATGGGTTCCGGAATGCTCTCCCATGGAGAACCGGCGTAGGAAATAGCCGTTTGTCTCGAGATCTGATACGGTTTCAAATTCCACGTTGGGGTCGCCCGGCCATCGCGGGATGCCAGGCCGTATGGGCCAACTTAGGTCTATAACTCTAGAAAAAGAGAAGGACCCGCCGGTTGCGGGTCCTTCTCTTTGTGGTTGGGTCGCCATTCAACGAGCCTCCCTAAGATTATCCGCTTCCGCANATTCTCCCGCCAAAGAGATTCCTAGGCAACCCAGTATTATTCATGATTATGCTGCCTGATATATAGCTGATGCCGGCGTCATTGTTACCGCGAGGATGGTATTCCGTCTAACTTCGCCATCGATCCATTCCATGGCTTCACGGGAGGTGCTCTTTACGGTTAGTTCGGAGCGCTCCGGCCGCTGGCCGTATACCGAATAGCTGATGGATCGGATCTCTTCGTCTATGATATAGCCTCGGTAAAAGATCTTCATGTTAGCGTCGTCCTCCGATTGCCTGCGGTCGTCCAGTCGAGAGATACAACTACTGCGAGACGCCGCTGGAATGCGTTACGTACATATGTTCTAATGTTACACCAAGATGGTCAACAGGTAAATGTCACGGAGGATCAACGGCGAGAGGTCAACAATGGCCAACGAAAACTGTTCCTAGGACTACATGAGGGGGCAGAGGTTGGGCCAGTGGCCAGCCAGGCCAGGGGGATTGAAGTTGCTTAAGGCATCGCCTAGTGCGCTTAAGATAAGTTTGGTGGCTCCTCCCTGTGTCCATTGGACGGTTTGTTTGGCTTCAGAATCACCCACTTTGAAGGTGACCATCTGACCGGTGAACGACGTGCAGCTAGCCTGCTCAACCAGCAGGAAGTAACGGCCGGAAGATGCGGCAGCAGAGGCTGCATGGATGCCATTCACNCAAGCGGTGATTACCGGGCCATCGGTAGCAAGGGAGCATTGTGCCAATTGGGTCGTACGGGGGGTGGCTGTGGCGATGGGTGTTGGCAAAGGTGTTCTTGTTGATATAAGAGCAGACGCCGTGTTGAATGCGCCTCCCGTGATTGTTGTGAATATGGTTGGTATTGGAGTGGGACTGGGAGTTCCTTCGGTCGGCGTGGGTGACGGTATGGGGGTGGCGGCGAGAAGTGCATGAACTGTGGCTTGTACTCGGGCGGTGATGGTCCTTTCGAGATTTGGCTCGGCGACGGTCACGTTATTGGTCTGGGTCTCGGCGGCTACGGCCCGAACAGTGGTTTCCATTGCAGCCGGCAATGGAGTTATGAACGTCACCGGCTTCGCCGCAGGCCAATACCAAAAGCGTTAGGGCCAGGAACGCCACCACCGACTTGTTCATACCCATCACCCAACTTCCCCAAGTGAGTCTGTTCAGCCAGCAGGGCCGAGTCCAGGTTTAGATACTCTTGCTCACTTCTTCCATGAACTCGGCCAGAGGTTTGCTCTCCTGTACTGAGGACTCCATGTCCCTGACAACTACCTCGCCCTTCTCAAGCTCATCGTCGCCTAGGATCAGGGCATACGGTATCTCCAAGGCGTTGGCCTGGCGCATCTGACCACGAAGCCCCCTCGACCCGCTGCTTAAGATCGCNCCAACCCCGGCTCGGCGCAGGTTCACCGACAATTCCAAGGCTGCGTTGCGGGCGCTGTCGCCTACGTTGGCCACCAGATATTTGGGCGAGGGAATGTTCGGGACCTGTACCTCGCTCCGTTTCAGGTTCAACGTTAGCCTTTCCAGACCGGTGGCAAAACCGATGCCAGGGGTCTCTCGTCCGCCCAGTTCAGTTATTAAACCGTCGTAGCGCCCGCCGCCACAGATGGTCGACTGGCCTCCACCATCTACCGGTTGCACTTCGAAGACTGTCCGCGTGTAATAGTCAAGCCCACGCACCAGACGGTGGTCAATCTGATAGGGCAGCTGCATGATGTCCAGATAGCTTAGTAGCTTGGTCCAGTGATCACTGCATTCCTCGCACAGGTTCTCGGCCGATCTGGGCGCGTCATTACCTATGGCATGGCAGGTCTCGACCTTGCAATCTAGTAGTCGAAGTGGGTTNCGCTCCAGTCGAGCTTTGCAGTCGAGGCACAGGCTAGCCTGGTGGCGGGAGTAATACTCCTTCAACTTGGCCACGTAGGCCGGCCGGCATTGGGCGTCGCCGACGTTGTTGATCAGCAGATTAATCTCATTCAGACCCAGTCCAATCATAAGCTCCCAGGCGACCTCTATGACCTCGACGTCTACCGAAGGATCAGCGTCGCCAAGCACTTCAACGCCAAATTGGTGGTGCTGACGGAATCGCCCGGCCTGAGGGCGTTCGTAGCGAAATACTGGGCAGAAATAGTACATCCGCACGGGCTGAGGCAGGTTGTGCATCCCATGTTCCAGGTAAGCNCGGCAGACGGGGGCGGTGCCTTCGGGGCGCAGGGTGATGCTGTCGCCTCCGCGGTCGTCGAAGGTATACATCTCTTTTTCGACGATGTCGGTCCCTTCACCCACTGATCGGATGAATAGGTTTGAATCCTCGAATGTCGGCGTGTCGATTCGGCCGAAACCGAATCGGGCGGCTACGTCCGTGGCCTTGGACTCGATATACCGCCAGTATTTTTGTTCTTGAGGGAGGTGGTCTGCGGTGCCACGGGGCGCTTGAAATGAGGTCACGGGTAACTCCGAAATCGACTGTGCAAGGCATCATTATAGGCTGATATCGTCCTGTTTGGAATCAGCTGAAAGCTTGCATCTGGTCTTAAATTAAAATATGACTTTAGCGGAGCGGTGTTTTTGCGAGGAAGGTCAGATCGAAGACAGAGTCGTTAANGCGCTCACCCACCAGCCCCGTCTTTGTGGGGCAGCAACACAGAATATAGGTAGCCATGGACGGGAGTCTTAACACCAATCTGATTGCCCANTCTAATCACCGCGCCGGACAGTGCGTCCAACTCAGTGGGCCGTCCGGCCTCGTAATCGCTGTGCATGGTATTCTGGAAATCCGGTAAACCGTCGATATAATTCAANGAGTCTCGAACTAGGTTTGCGGGCAGATCGACCCCTTTAGCCAAGCCGACAGCTAGCGCTTCCTCCATCGCATCACAGAACATCTTGCGGGCGTCCGGAAACTGGAGTAGTTCTTTGGGTCTGGTCTGAGCAGCGCTGGTGATCCCGGACAGAGCGCTCAGCACAACGAANTTCTCCCATAGCACCCGAAGGGGATCAGGGGAGAGTTCGGCTTCGATTCCTGCGTCCCGAAATACTTTTCGGATGTCCAGGGCGCGAAGGCTCTCAGTGTCGTCGACCGCTCCAAACGAGACCCTGGCCTCAACATCCTCTGAGATCACCCCAGGNGATAGNATATGAGACGANGCCCAGTAGGCTCCTGGGAGGATGTTACTAGCTCCCAAGACCGCACTCAACTGCTCATGGCTCTCAACTCCGTTCTGAAGGGTTATGACCGAAGTCTCCGGGCCCATCAATGACTTCAGACTGGTGATTACATGACGGTTCTGGAAGGTCTTGACGGTGAATAATACTAGNTCCACTTGGCCAACTTCCGATGGGTCACCGGTAGCTTGAATCTCGACTATGATCTCGCCGCCAGGCCGGATTACCTTTAACCCGTGCTCGCGAAGGGCCTCCAAATGTTCGCCGCGCGCAATCAGCGAGACATCGTTTCCTGCTTTGGCCAGCAATCCGCCGAGGCACCCCCCAACGCCGCCTGCTCCCATGATTGCTATCCTCATAGACTAAGTGTCTCCAGGGTGGCCGTTTTTNTGGGGTAGTAATAGTGCGTACACAAAGTCCATCAAAGGAGTTGCTACGTTCATTCTGCGGCCGATCCGGCCTATGGAGCCGACGATGGCTTCAAGTTCCAGAGGTTTTCCAGTTTCTAGGTCTGCTTGCATGGAGCCTTTGCCGTCTAATGGCCGTTGGGCGACTAATCCCATGGCCCCCTTGACGTCGATATCCCCCAGAGGGACACCGGATGCCGTGGCGACGCTTGCAACTTCCTGGAACGCGGCTTCGAAGAGTGCTCTCCCTTCTGCGAACTCGAAGAATGCCTTGGGTGTTAACCGCGAAGCGCAGGCCAGGCCGTTTGCAGGAGTGTTATACAAGAGCTTAGACCAGAGGGCCCTCATGACGTCTTCTGAAAGGTCCGCTTCGATCCCAGCCTTCGCAAAAGCGTCTTGGAATGCGATGGCCCGCGCGCTGCGATTGCCATTGGCTTCGCCAAAGGACAAACGGGCCACCGGGGCGCGCTGCCTGACTACGCCGGGAGAGTCGATGTTGCACAGTAAATAAGCTGATCCGGGGAGTACTCGTTCAGGGCCGTACATTTGCCCCACTTCTTCGGCGCTCTCCACCCCGTTCTGCAAAGTGATCACAGTGCTGTCGCGTTCAATTAGCGGTTTCATCATCGGAATCGCTTGTTCGTTCTGGTAGGTTTTCACACTTAGAATGACCAAATCCACGGGGCCTACTTGAGANGGGTCGTCGGTAGCTTTGACCTTCACCGAGTAGCCACCCTTTGGCTCAATAACCTGGAGTCCGTTCTCCTGGATGGCCTGCAGATGCGCGCCCCTGGCAATGAGCGTCACATCAAGCCCTCCTTTCGCTAAGAGGCCTCCGAAACACCCACCGATACCACCGGCGCCCATGACCGCTATCTTCATGATTGGCCCTGCACGAGCAAGTTAGACGACTCCATCCGTTTGCATCAGTTCCAGGTCTTCNNGGCTGACGCCACCGATGGAGCAGAGTATCTCTTCGTTGTTGGCGCCCAGGAGCGGCGGTGCGTTGTTAGGTGTCTCTGCCCCTCCGGCAAACTTGATAGGCGTGTTGACCGTCCGGAANGTCCCGCCTAGGTTGTCGCCGCCATTTACGAACATACCTCTGGCTTCCAGGTGAGGACAAATGTCCAGGTCCGCTGCGTCCTGCACCATCCCCATGGAATAGCCGATTGCGATGAGAGCACTGGTCACTTCGGCTTTGGTTCGGCTCATGGTCCAGCCCTCGAGGGCCGGCACGAAGCTGTTCATGTAGAAGTCTCCGCTGACGCCTACGCCCAGGTAGCGTTCGTCATCGATCAGGTCTTCCCGATCCATGAGCCGCCAGAGGTCCTTCCATTTTTCAGGACCGCCCGCACCGGCCAGCACCAACCAGCCGTCCTTGGCGCGGATGGCTAATTGGGCGCTCAGCATATTTCCGCGTTCGAGTCCGGNCGCCTGGCCGGTGGCCTGGTAGAAAGGCATAGTGCTAGTTGTGTGGGCGGCCATGCAGTCGTACATGGCCATATCCACGAAGGAGCCTTCACCGGTGCGATGCCGGGCTTCTAGGGCCATCATGACTCCTAGGGCGGCCCAAACTCCTGGGACCGAATCTCCGATGTTGTCTCCCACCATCTGGGGGGCCCCTCCAGGCGCTCCTGTGACCGACATCCACCCGCCCATCCCTTGAACGCATGGGTTGTTGGCCGGCCAGTCGGAATACGGGCCAGGAGCTGGACCTTCTGGATCACCGTATCCGGTGAGGCTGGTATAGATAAGGGCGGGGTTAAGTTCTTTTAAGACGTCGTAACCCAGTCCAAGACGCCGGAGAGCGCCGGGCCCCCAGTTGTCNAGTAAGATGTCAGACTNTTTGACCATCCGCTCGAATGCCGCCTTGCAACGAAGGTCGCGGAGGTCCAGGGCCACGCTCTTCTTGTTGCGGTTCAGGCCTAGGTACCGGGCACTGATGGTCTCGCCGGACTCGTTATTGATGAAAGGTCCGTTGCTTCGACCTCGTTCGCCCACACCAGGACGCTCAATCTTGATGACCTCGGCTCCCATGTCGGCCAGAATCANGGAGCAGAACGGCCCAGCCACGATGTGAGTGACGTCCATGACACGGATACCGGTAAGGGGAAGAGATGGGATATCCTGTCCAGTGGTCATCGCTTAGACATCCGCCTCGAACTCTGAGAAATCCAATCCGAGACCTTGCGCCGAAAATCGTTTCCCGTTCTGAACGTATTTGGCGGTGGGGTCTTTAAGCCGTTCAGCTTGTTTCTCAGAGAGTGGGCGAATCTGACCGGGGACGCCGATAACCAGCGAGTTCTTTGGGACTTTGCCTCGGACGATGGCTCCNGCCCCGATGAAAACGTGGTCTCCAACGTCGGTGTCCTCGAGAAGTACCGCGTTTACGCCGATCAGGACGTTGCTTCCAACCTTTCCGCCGTGGACAACCGCTCCGTGGGTCATGAGCACGTTGTCGCCTAACTCCAGATGGTCATCGGTGTGCAGCACGGCATTATCCTGGATGGAACAGTTTTTGCCGATAATGATGTCTCCGTAGTCGGCACGTATAACCGCTCCGGGCCAGATGCTGGTGCCTTCCCCGATGACCACGTCGCCGACAATATAGGCAGCTTCACTGACGAAAGCGGACGGATGGACGCGAGGGCTTTTACCGTCTAATGGGCGAATCAAAGTGTGCCTCCAATAAATGCAGTCGGAACCGTTTGAAGGGGTTCCCAGCGTAAATGGGAATTTGTGGGGTGAAAAATAAGGAAGAGATTGGGTAAGAATACACTCCTATTGCGATATCCGCCACTTTTCATGCCTGAAATGGTTTTTTCGGCTCCCGATATTAAATGTCGAATGCGTCAGTCAGCCATTCTGCGCCAGCGATGCAGGCGTACGCGAAAACCAAGAATTTGAGCACCTTGCCGGCCCAGACCACGGCCAAGAATCTCCAGATTGGGTAGCGGAGCGCTCCAGCGGTGATGCCCACCACGTCGAAGATTGGATTGGGAATCAACGATACAAGGAACAGCGCCAACCAGCCCCACCGGCGCATAGCCCCTTCCAGCCGCTGGTACATCCGGCTTTTTGCCAATATGTCCCGGCCCGTGTAACCCAGGTAATAACCGCTAAGTTCACCAGTAGCTTCGGCGGTACCTGCTATGAGCCCTACCAACAATGGGTTCAGGAAGTTGGCGGTGGCGCAGGCGGTGGCTAGAGCAGGGACTGGGATCAACAACCCGGCGCTGGCTACTAATGCGCTCAAGGCGACTGCGCCGTAGCCCACTTCGCTGGCTCCGAAGTTGTGGCGAACCATCCAGGCCGTAACGAAGGCCCCAATGACCAGAGTCAGGATGCTCAGCCGGATCAGATTCTTCGGTTTTCGCCAGTCTACCTGGCCCAATGCCCGAATCACGATTTGTCTTGGGCTGTTGGTATGTAGCTACCCTTAAGGAAATTAATTAGCATAAGGTTGAGCAGTTGTGATTGTTCCATTACAGTTTCAACATAGTGGGCATTTAATTCCCATACGTTGATGGTTTTATATCTCGCTTGTCGCATCAGCTCTCAGCCGAGGTTGGATTACCGCCGTGCCAAAGGTTGGAGTTAGCCGATTAAGATCTAGTGATCAACTCAAGTTTTGTTTGAGTACGACCTCGCTTTAACCCGGCCAAATTTGGAAGGATAGGGTTTTAAATCATTTAGCCGGGAAGTGGGAAGTCGAAGTTAAGGCTTTGTCTTCTTTCTGGTACCCCATCTCAGAGGCAGGCGTTTCCACCTTAGACAACACGAGCCCATCTGTCTCTGCGTCCACTAGGACATGGTCGCCTGAGGTGAATTCACCGGAGAGGATTCCTTCGGACATTGGGTTTTCTAGGAAGCGGCTCACCGCTCGGCGCAACGGCCTTGCTCCATAGACTGGGTCGTAGCCCTCTCGGCCAAGCCAGATGTTGGCGTCCGTGGTCAACTCAAAGGTGATTCCCCTCTCTTCCAGACGGCTCTGAACGTCTTTAATCATCAGGCCTACGACCCGCCCGATCTCTTCTTGAGTCAGCGGGTGGAAGACGATCGTCTCATCTATCCGATTCAAGAATTCAGGCCGAAACGTGTCTTTCAGAGCGGTGTTAATGGAATCTTGGAGTTTCTTGCCCTCATTCTCACCGGTTGTGCCGTCTGTTCGGAACCCAGTGGCTTGCCTCCCGATACCAGATGTGCCTAGGTTGCTGGTCATGATGATCACAGTGTTCCGGAAATCCACGGTCCTGCCGTGGCCGTCGGTCAACCGCCCGTCCTCGAGGACCTGGAGTAGGATGTTTAACACATCTGAATGTGCCTTCTCTATCTCGTCGAATAACACCACTCTGTAAGGTCGGCGGCGCACAGCCTCGGTGAGTTGCCCGCCCTCGTCATATCCCACGTAGCCAGGAGGCGCGCCGATGAGCCGTGACACGGAATGTTTCTCCATGTACTCTGACATGTCGATGCGCACCATGTTGGACTCGTCGTCGAACATGAATTGGGACAATGACTTGGCCAACTCAGTCTTACCCACGCCCGTGGGGCCCAGGAATATGAAGCTGCCAATCGGGCGTCGCGGGTCGCTCAGACCGGCGCGGGAACGGCGTATTGCCTCGGCCACTGCGATTACAGCTTCTCCCTGTCCGATAATCCGCTTATGGAGGTTATCCTCCATGTGCACCAGCCGCTCGCCCTCACCCTCTAATAAACGTCCGGTGGGAATGCCAGTCCACTTGGAGACCAGCTCGGCGATGTCTAGCTCGGTTACCACCATGTCCATGTTCGAGTTGTTGAGCAAGCTGCTACGCTCGGACTCGTATTCCTCTTGTAATCGCAGTCGTTCGACTCTAATCTCGGCGGCGCGTTCGTATTCTGTACGCCGAGCAGCGGCCTCTTCCTGGTCCAGAAGCTCTGCGATACGTTCTTCCTTGTTCTTCACGTCTGCAGGCAAGCTCTCGGCGTCGATCCGCAGCTTGCTTGCTGCCTCGTCTATGAAATCAACGGCCTTGTCGGGTAACTGGCGCCCAGTCACATAGCGTTCGCTTAGACGGGCAGCCGCTATCAGGGCGGAGTCGTCGATATCTACCTTGTGATGGGCTTCGTAGCGGGGCCTCAGGATGCGCAGGATGTCGACCGTCTCCTCCACGGTTGGTTCATCCAAGATTACCGACTGGAAACGGCGCTCTAAAGCCGAGTCTTTCTCGATGTATTTTCGGTATTCGTCCAGAGTTGTGGCGCCGATGCATTGCAACTCTCCCCTAGCCAAGGCCGGCTTAAGCATGTTGCTGGCGTCGATGCCGCCCTCGGCTGCGCCGGCGCCCACCATCATGTGTATCTCATCAAGGAATAGGATCACTTCACGGTGGGCCTGCTTGACCTCGTCCATGACCGACTTCAGCCGTTCTTCGAACTCTCCCCTGAACTTGGAGCCGGCGACCAACGCTCCCATGTCCAAAGCGAGCACACGGCGGCCTTTGAGGGAATCAGCAACGTCTCCCGCCACGATACGGGTGGCCAGACCCTCGACGATGGCGGTCTTGCCCACGCCGGCCTCGCCTATGATTACAGGGTTGTTCTTCTTACGTCGGGTCAGTGTCTGCATCACTTGGCGGATCTCTTCGTCTCGGCCGATCACCGGGTCCAATTTACCTTGGCGTGCTAGGTGGGTCAGGTCGACGCTGTATTTGTCCAAAGATCGGTAATGGTTTTCAGCTCTGGGGTCGTCCACTCGGTGGCTACCGCGAACTTCTACCAACGCCTGGTACACCTTTTCTTGGTCGACGCCGTGTTCCTTCAGAATCTGGGCAGCGTCTCCCTGGGACTCCGTGACCGCGGCGATGAATAAGTGCTCAGCGCCGATGAAGTCGTCCTTCAAACGGTCGGCCTCGTTCTTGGCGTCCTCGAGCAACCGGGCGGCCCGAGGAGTGGCGTAGATCTGGGTGGCGTTGTCGGCCACCTTCGGCCCCGATTCCAAGGCATGGTCCAACTGCGCCTTGATGGCGTCAGTCTGGGCGCCGATTTGGCCCAGGATCTCGGCGGGAGTACCGTTATCTAGCTGTAGAAGCGCCAAGAGTATGTGTTCAACGTCCCATTGGCTGTGGCTGTACTTGCGCACCAGGTCCTGGGAGTTATGCAAGACCTCTTGGGCTTGCTCAGTGAATTGGTCTGGTCTTAATACCATGATGCTTCCTCCTACGCGAGACTGGCCGCGCTATGTCCTTGACCGGATCTCTGGCCTTGCCGTTGCCTTTGTCTCTGAAGAGTGTTTACGGCATCGGTCAACTGTTTAACCTGGTCCTCAAGTTCTTCGATGCGGTTCATCAGTTTGAGAGCCACCTCCGCCCCGGCCAGGTTAAGACCCATGTCCTCCGTTAGAGTTTTGAGCTGGCGCAGACGCTCGATGTCTGCCATGGAATAGAGGCGCTGCCGACCTCCGGTCCGCGACGGCCATATCAAGCCCACACGCTCGTAGTGACGCAAGGTTTGGGCGTGAACACCGACGATTCGGGCGGCAACGCTTATAACGAAACAAGGTTCGTCTTGGAATCGGTTATCTGTGCTCATAGCTATTCCTCAACTGCTCCATCATCTCCTCCGGCACCTCCTGTTTTTGACGAACCGATTCGGTTGTCCCGTAACATTTGGAACAGGTCTATCTCTTCAGCGGTGAACTCCTCTGGGAGCTTCACCTTCAATGTGGCGAACAAGTCACCGCGGTGGTCGACGTCACTCCGAGGGTTGTTCCCTGAGCTAATTAGGGCAGGCATGCCCTGCCCTGCTAGTCGGAAGCGCCGCCCATTCTGAGTCCCTTTCGGGATGGTCATCGCCAGCCGTCCGGTCAGGGTAGGCACGGTGAGCTCGCCGCCTAGTACGGCATCGTCCAGAGGCGCCTCTACATCCACGTAGAGGTTCTTGCCCTGCCGGCGGAACTTGGCGTGTTCTTTCACCGATACCACTAGATAGAAGTCGCTCCCAGGGCCGGAGTCTGCTGCGATGTGGACCTTCGAGCCGTTGTCCACCCCTGACGGAATCTTGACTTCGATCCGCCTGCCGTCTTGCATGTGGAGTCGGCGGGCAGCGCCATTAAAGGCTTCTTCAAGAGTGACCGAGACCGGGTATTCTGCGGGAGGGGTAGGGCTCGTCTCAAAACCCCTGCCGCCCATACCGCCAAATAGGTCTTCAAGGTTGATACCTCGGGGAGCACCCCTCATTCCTCCTCGACCCATGTTCGTAAAGTTGAATCCTCCGCCACTACCCGGGTGTCCAAAATCACCTGCGCGTTTCCAATCGTCTCCGTAGCGATCATATTTCCGGCGGGAGTCGGAGTCTGATAGCACCGTGTAGGCCTCGTTGATCTCTTTGAACTTCTCTTCGGATGCTGGGTCGTTGTCATTGACGTCGGGGTGATGTTTGCGGGCCAATCTGCGGAATGCGTTACGGATATCTTTCTCCGAAGCTCCCTTGGGCACACCTAATGTGTCGTAATAATTTGCCATCAAATCAACCGAATAATATGACTTTATTAGTCTTTGGACGATTTGGATTATAGTTAAATTATATATTAACGTCAATCTAGTCGCTATTATTCCCATCATTAAAATTATAGATACTTTATTTGAAACTTAATAATTATCACTCAATTATAGATAGTATCGTATATCAACTAAGGATTGAGACTGAGCGTCCTAACCCTAGAATTTTTGGAGGAACTGAAAAATGGTATTGACGCGTTGGGATCCGCTATTCGAGATCAGGCGAGCACGCCATAAGGCCACCCGTGGGGTATATGACAACCCCGAGCGGAATGGTAGACCGGCTCCATTGGACATCGCCCGGGAAGGTGACAACGTTACAGTAACCGCGAATCTTCCCGGTGTTAAGCCGGAGGACATAGTTATTACGATCGAGGGAGGAGTCCTATCGATCAAGGCAGAAACCAAGGTCGAGGAACGGCGAGAGGATAGTGCTTACGTTGTTCGCGAACGCAGTACTGGTTCGTTTCGTCGGTCGTTGCGGCTCTCTGATTATGTGGACACCGAGAATGTTGAACCTCGGTACCAGAATGGTGTCTTGACTATTACACTACCAGTCGCTGAGTCTCAAAAGACTAAGCATTTGAAGGTCTCTTCGGGAACGGCTATCTCGCAAGGAAGTTAACTGGTTGGCTGGGCTCGGTTTACTCTCTGAATCAACGGGAATTAGTGAAAAGGACCTGTCTCATGAGACAGGTCCTTTTTTGAGTTTGCAGTGTAGCAGACGAATCAAAATTTTCCGAATAGAATCCGTCAAAACCTCTTAAGATTTGATCGGTTTAATATTAGATATCGATCAATACTAGCTGGAGAGATCGTTTAAGAAGGATAATAGCTGGCCCCGAGGAAGATTCGAACCTAAGCGGTCATTAACCGCCCGCTCTAGCACTGAGCGATATTCATTGGTCCTTGCCCATGATTATAGCTGTTGTGCCGAATTATTCTAGGTAACCGACAGCTCTAACCTAATCCTTTGTCACCTGTACAGATTTTATTAGCCAACCTTCTATTTTTCTCCGATTAGTCCATATGTTGCTGCCTTTTGATGATACGTTAAATCGACCTAGTC
>NZUD01000043.1 GCA_002697005.1 Chloroflexota bacterium
ATATAAAGACGGGAGGAGGAAAGTCAATCGAATTCACGCTCACGGTTGACTGATTCCGTAAACCATTTTTCAAACTGCTTTCATCTTGACGATACAAGGGCCGTAATCTACACTTCCAGGCACGGCCCAGTGGCATGCTAGCCTTGTGGAACAGCCGCGAAAATTATTACAAATAGAAGCACCGAACCACCTAGCGCATCGGTTCTGGCAAGGTCAGTGCGAACTTATGGACCTGAGAGATTACATCAGAGATGTCCCCGATTTTCCGGAGCCGGGGATAGTTTTTAAAGACATTACCCCGCTGTTGGGCGACGCCAAAGCCTTCGACTACACGATCTCGCAGCTAGTGGAGAGATATAGGGACGCAGATTTTGACGCCATAGTGCCGGTGGAATCCCGGGGTTTTCTATTCGGAGCGCCGCTGGCACGGGAACTAGGGAAATCCATCGTTCCGGTTCGGAAGCCGGGTAAGTTGCCGGCTGAGACCTACACCACCGATTATGAACTGGAATACGGGACCAATACGATGGAGATTCACGTAGACGGTGTGGAGAAAGGCCAAAAAGTCTTGATTATGGATGACCTTCTAGCGACGGGTGGCACCCTGGCCGCCACCGCGCGTCTGGTGGAGATGGCCAGCGGGGTGGTCTCCGAGATCGGCGTGATTATAGAACTGTCATTCTTGGATGGCCGCAAGAACTTATCCGATTACAGCATCTACTCAATGATTCGATATTGACCCAGCAGGCCAACGATCAAATTGTCTTTTCCCTCAAGAGGAAAGCCAAGATATTTCCGCTCATTCTTCAACGACCGATTGCAATTTATAATAAACGCTTGCGTTATATCCCTTTAATAAGGAGCCTTCATGGCCAACCAGATCACAATAGGAAACGTTGAGATTAGATTCGTTTTGGATATGCTCCCACCGCCCAGAGATCCGTCGGCCATGTTCCCAACCACCGACGCTCATGACTGGGAGCCGTACCACGATGCTCTGGAAGACTGTCAGTTGCAGCTTTACTACGGGCATTTCTTCCTACGCACTCAAGGCCAGACGATAATGGTTGATACGGGTATGGGTCCAGGTCCTCATCCAAGCCGAGGAGACCGCACTGGCGATATGCTGAACCAGCTAAAAATTGCGGGGGTGAACCCGGAAGACGTGGATCTGGTGCTGATTACTCATATGCACATCGACCATGTGGGCTGGAATGTCGACTACACGAGCTCGGAACCCAGGCCTTACTTCCCTAATGCGCGTTACCTGGCGCCCCAACTCGATTGGGACCATTTCACCAAGCCAGAGTTCGCCAAAGATGCGCCTTGGGTAGCGGAGAACATCTTGCCACTGGAGAAAATGGGCCTACTCCAACTCATCAAAGACGGCCACGTCGTCAGCGACGAGATCAAGGCCTTATCCACCCCAGGTCATACTCCTGGACACATGGTCTTCGACATCACATCTCAGGGCCAAAAGGCTATGGTGGTTGGCGACCTGCTCCACAGCAAAGTGCAGATCGAGCGACCGGAATGGACAGCCGGGGTTGATACCGATAAAGAAGCCAGCCAGCGCAACCGGAAGATGATACTGGAGAGGGCCGAGTCTGAAGACATAGTGATTGCTGCGGGTCACTTCCACCCCGACGATCACATTGGCAAAGTGGTCCTTAAAGATGGCAAAAGGTACTGGCAGATAATTATATAGCTGGTAGCTATCAAACCTGGAGATATTATGACTTCGGAAGACCAACCCCGAGACGAAACCGTTGACTACGCGGAAGACGGCATCAAAGACTTGGACCAAGCTGCCTGGGATTTCCGACAGCGTTATTATGGTCCGGATAACAATCCAGTTCCGCCGGCAGCGATGGCGGAATTGGCGCCAGAAGTCATGCGTTTGGTGGACTCGGTCATCTATGGTGAGATATATAACCGGCCTGCCGTTGACCTGAAGACCCGCAGTCTATGCACGATTGCGGCGTTGGTGGTTCTGGGCCACAGCCCGCTGATGATCAAACGGCACATCTCGGGGGCTCTGCACATCGGTGTCACCCGTGAAGAGATCTCAGAGATCATCGCCCAGATGGTCTTCTATGGCGGCATGCCGGCAGCGGTCAATGCCTTCCGGATGGCCAAAGAGGCCTTCGATGAATCACCGGACGGTCTGGCTCTCGAAGACTCGTCGCATGAGCCGGATAATACTGTTCGGTATAAAGACGACGAGTCGACCTATGGAGCAGCCCCGCCTCCTCCGGATCCTGAGCTAGAAGAGTTGGCCACCGAAAACGAAACAGCACCACGTGTCAGAGCTGTTGAACAACCCCCCCTGACCGCAGAACGTCAGCCGCGGCGTCCATCTGATATGAGTAGGAGAGAGCGCGATGAAGTTGGGTTTTATCGGGACCGGCAACATGGGGAATCCAATGGCCGTCAATCTGATCAAAGCCGGCCATCAGCTAACCGTTCACGACCTTCGGCGCGAGGCCGCAACCAACCTGCTGGAGATGGGCGCAGACTGGGCGGACAGCCCAAAGGAAGCCGTCCCGGGCAGCGAGGTGGTGTTCACGTCCCTCCCGGTGCCAAGGGACGTGGAAGCAGTAGTCCTGGGCGAAAACGGAATCCTGGAAGGGGCAAGTAGTGGACAGGTTTTCTTTGACCTCTCCACTAATTCTCCTACCATGGTCCGGGGCCTCTCCGAGAAGTGCTCGGCCAAGGGCGTGACCCTGCTTGACTCCCCGGTAAGCGGTGGCACTTACGGCGCCGCCGAAGGCACACTGGCTGTGATGGTCGGTGGAGATAAAGCCACATTCGACAGATACAAGTCGGTGCTGGATGGTATCGGAACCCACGTGGTCTACTGCGGAGACATTGGCAATGGGTCAGTCTGCAAGATCTGTAACAACCTTATGAGCATGGGCACCGGAGTCCTGCTGGCTGAAGCCCTCACCCTTGGAGTGAAAGCCGGCGTAGACCTTGAGGTCTTGGCCGACGTTATAAACAACAGCACCGGAGGTTCTAAACGCCTGGCGGACAAATTCCCACGATTCCTATTCCAGGGCAACTTTGAACCTGGGTTTGCTACAGCCCTGGCCGCGAAAGACGTTCGTCTTGCCACTGACTTGGGACGTGAGTACGGTATTCCCATGGAACTCTCTAATCTAGTGGACCAGCGGCATGTAGAGGCGTTATTTAGGGGATGGGGTCCCGAGGACTCAGACGCTGTTGCCAAGATTCAAGAAGAGAAATCCGGGATTCAACTTCGGCTGCACGACTAGGCATAACAAGCGAACTCGTACCATCTAAGATATTGGAGGCATGAGATGACGACCAACGACATGGAGCGGTCCAAGATAGTGGAGTCTAGTGACACTATCGAGGCGATTGAAGAGTGTTATCGGATGGGCTGGAGCGACGGACTTCCCGTCGTTCCGCCTGTAGATTACAAAGTCCGCGAAATGCTGGAGATGTCTGGCATGACTGGCGAGGAAGAGATCATCTCCCTGGAGATGCGAAACCGAGTGCTGACCTCCGAGAACGTGGCCGCTAACGCCGTGATGGCTGGCTGCCTTCCGGAATATTTCCCGGTGCTGACCACGACTCTGAAGACTTTGGAAGAAGAGAAAAACTTCGTCCATATGGCTTCGGCATCGACCAGTTCGCCCGCCATATTAATGGTGCTAAACGGGCCAATCCGGGANCAAATTGGCGCAAACTATAGAGACGGACTACTGGGCCCTGGCAANCGGGCCAACGCTGTGTTGGGNCGGGCGATTCGCCTATGCTTCATGAACGGTTTCGACGCGCGGCCGGGCACCCTAGACCGGGGAACTCTAGGCAACCCGAGCAAGTACACCCTGTGCTTCGCCGAGAACGAAGAAGACTCGCCTTGGGAGCCTATGCANGTCGCTCGCGGGTTCGATAAAGAGGACAGCACCGTGACTGTCGCAGTGGCNTATAACCCGATCACCGTCAACGCTGCTTACGGCCATACNGGAGAGTCAGTGTTAATGGCCATTGCCGACACTCTGAAGTCGGCTTCTATGGCCTTCCGGTATCCCTCTCAGTGGGTGCTGGTCATAGGGCCGGAGCATGCTATCACGCTCAACGACGACAACTGGACTCGCAAAGACATTCAGGACTATATGATGGAGAACGCTGTCCGCCCCCAGAGCGAACTGATTCGCCTGGGAATCGCTCAGGGTCCGGAGCGCGAAGGTGACGACAAAATCATCCGGCGTTGCGCCCAGGACTCCGAGGACATTCTGGTCCTCATGGGCGGCGGCACTGGCGGCCGTAACAGCGCCATCATTGACACTACTAGGTTCAAGATNAGAACCACTAAAATAGAGGGTTTCAAGGCATAACAGAGAGCGTATGACCCTATTCGGCCGAGCGGAAACCCGGCCGCGAGAGGCTTGTAAAATATAGTCTCCGGTGTATCATTAGAGTGACACTCGTCGTCTATCTGTCCCATTTGATATTAAGTAATAAGCTTGGGAGGAATCATGGCTGAGACCATTCAAGTCAGGAACATGAGACTGGTTAACCCCACCGGGACATCGCTATCTTCCGGTGATTTCCGGCTGAACGAGCGACCTGATTCTCTTTCCGGAAAGACGTTAGGTCTACTGGAGAACTCGAAAGCCAACTCGGATAAGGTTCTTCACGAGTTGGGCCAGATGTTGAAAGAGAAGTACGATCTCAAGGATGTCGTTTGGTTCAACAAACACTCGGCTTCCTTGCCGACCAAACCCGACGTGGTACAAGACATGGTCAACCAAGTAGACATACTCATCACAGGGATAGGTGATTGAGGCTCCTGCAGCTCGTGCAGTGTGCACGACGGAATCGAAATGGAGCGCCTGGGTCTGCCTACGGCTTCCATAATCACCCACGTATTTAACAACACGGCCAAGGCCATGACTCGCATGATGGGCGTGCCGGACTTCGAATACATCGTCGCCGAGCATCCACTCTCGAGCCTGACCGACGAGGAGTGTCGAGAGCGGGCCGAGACTCTGCTTCCCGACGTGGAACGCATACTCGTTGGGAGTACCGCCTCTAAAGCTGATTAACCAGCGCTAAAAATTATAGAAGGCAAAACAAAAGAGGGTGCCCGGTGTAAGCGGGTACCCTCTTTTATTGCCCGATGAATTACCAGTTTGATGTTTTCTTCGCCACCTTGAACTCGTCGACCAATCGTTCCGCGACATCAATAGCATTCAGAGCCCGACGTTGTCTGTTAGGGCCTCTAGAACTGATTCAGTGATTATACCCAAGGTAGCGTTGAAACCCTTAGCCGTTTAATTTGATTAACCACGTTCCTGTGACCTTCTCCACGGCGTATCACTAAACGTGTTGAGCTTCCGGGTATTCGCAGNTCCGGAGCGTTGTTTCTGGTTGAATCACCTCTAGGGCTGTGTTACGATTCTGTCCAGATTGTTACTGATTTCACGAACCGGATTCGTGGCGTGGAATCTCCTCAGAAGAGCCTTTCCCAAGCCCGATTTATCAGGAGCCCCGTCCATGAGTGGGCTAGAACAGCGGATTCATGACGCAGTCCACGGTCAGACACAGCCGACTGTTACCGTGCTGTCTACTCTCCTTGCCGTAGAAGACGAACTGGGCTATATCCCTAAAGGAGCCTTGGAAGTCGTGGCTGTATTCACGAGCTCCACCATAAATGATGTTTGGGCCGTAGCCTCTTTCTACCCTAATTTTCGGTTCGAACCACCTGCAGAACACAAGGTGGAGGTCTGCTGGGGTGCATCCTGCCATCTGGTAGGCGCCATGGGAGTCTTCAAGGCCGTCTTGGAAGCCTCGGGAATGGAAGATGAAGGTGACACCCCTGACGGACGCCTGACCGTCAAACTGAATACCTGTTTAGGTGCCTGCGCCCATGCCCCAGTGATTGCGATGGACCACCATTTGTCTGGACGGGTAAACCCTGAATTGGCCGCTAAGAGAATCGCCAATCTTCTTCAGCAGGAAGGCAATGGCAAGTAGTTTCTTGGAGATAGGTCTGGAGGCAAGGAACCGTTGGCAGGAGCTGATTGCCGGCGAAAAACCTTGGATACGCATCGGCACCGCTCTTTGTGGTGAGGCTGCGGGAGCGTTTGAAGTCGCCGACGCTGTCGAGCTCGAGTTAGCCCACCAGGCTGTTTCAGCCCAAGTCAGTAGGGTTGGTTGCCTGGGCCTTTGCTTCGCCGAACCGCTTATGGACGTGCAGCTTCCTGGTGGACACCGCGTTTTTTATGGCAACGTTTCACCTAACGATGTCGCTGAGATTGTATCTTCTCACGTATCGGGCGGAGCGCCGGTTGCTGGACGGGCGCTTGGCTATATCGCCGAAGAGAGCAGCGACGCCCCACTCCCTGATGGTATCCCAGACTTGAATCAACATCCCATGCGTGTTTGGGAGAACCGGATCGTCCTTAGAAACTCTGGAAACATCGATCCGCTAGATATCTACCAGTACGTGGCCAATGGCGGCTACCAGGCCTTGCATAAAGCACTTATTGACTTAGACCGAGAACAGACCCTTGAAGAGGTCAAATCTTCGGGACTGCGAGGACGCGGCGGGGCTGCTTTCCCTACGGCAACTAAATGGAGCTTCCTTGCGGGAAATCCTGCCCCAGAGAAGTATGTCCTTTGTAATTGCGAGGAAGGTGACCCAGGCGCATTCAACGACAAGAACATCTTAGAGAGCGACCCCAACACACTGGTGGAAGGGGTGATAATTGCAGGGTACGCCACTGGCGCTAGCAAGGGCTACATTTTCATCCGCCATGGCCATGACGGCCCCATAGAACGTTGCCGGGCCGCTGTCGAACAGGCCCGCGAATTGGGCTTCTTGGGTAGTAACATTATGGGCTCGGATTTCGGATATGAGATAGAAATCGCTCTTACNGGCGACTCATATGTGGCCGGCGAAGAATCAGCGCTCATGGAAGCTATTGAGGGTAAAAGGGCCATGCCTCGGTTCCGCCCTCCNTTTCCGGCTCAGTTTGGCCTCTTTGGGAAGCCCACCAATATTAATAACGTAAAAACCTTGTCCTATGTCCCGGAGATCGTCTCAAAGGGCGGGGAATGGTTCGCCGGCATCGGCCACGATACCAGTACTGGCACGGTGATTCTCTGCCTCTCGGGCAACCTGAAGTACACCGGGATGGTAGAAGTTCCACTAGGCATCAACCTTAAGGATGTGATTTTCGAGGCAGCCGGAGGGATGCGGGATGGGAAAACCCTGAAATTCCTGCAGACCGGCGGTCCGTTAGGTGGTGTGCTGGGTGTGGACAGCATCGACGTACTTCTGGACTTCGAGATACTCCGTGCCGCCGGCGCCATAGTGGGATCCGGAGGGCTGATAGCCGCNGATGACAGTGTCTGCATTGTTGATATGACTCGGTCGCTCATTGCCTTTTGCCAGTACGAGTCCTGCGGTAAATGTTTCCCGTGCCGAATGGGCATGAGCCACTTGCTTGAGGTATTGGAGCGCATCTGTAGCCTCGAAGGGACCCCCGAAGACCTGATGCTAATGCGGAATATCGGAGAGAATATGCAGGCAGGTTCCTTGTGTGGTCACGGACAGTTGGGTTTCAATCCCGTGTCCTCAGCCCTGCGATATTTCGGACCTGAATTTGATACACATATAAACGATCACGAGTGCGCTACCGGCACCTGCTCGATGCCGCGTTACTCACCGGCGCTTGCGCGCCGTTAACCAGACTCAACAACAAACCGGCCGGTTAAAGACTGGAGAGATAGAGGCAACTGAATGGCCGACGAAATCACAATNACTTTTAATGGTCAAGATGTTAAGACCCAGNCGGGTAAGAACGTTCTGGAAGCGGCCATNGCCGCCGGAGTTTATGTCCCTTATCTGTGCTACCACCCTGGCATGAAATCCTACGGNGCTTGCCGGATGTGTGTGGTGAGTGTGGAGGGCCAGCGTGGCTTTCCCGCTGCGTGCACCTTGCCTGTTGCCGACGGCATGAAGATTCAGACCGAGTCCGGTGAGGTCAACGACCTGCGAAAGTCGGTTATGGAGATGCTTATCGCCGAGCATCCAAACGGTTGTCTCACTTGCCACCGCATCGACATNTGTGGCCCGACCGATGTGTGCTTGCGCCACGTTTCGGTCAACGACCGTTGTGTCACCTGCCCAAAGAATGAACGGTGTGAGCTGAAAGACACAGTCCGGTATCTGGGCATGAGCCTNGAATCACCGATGAATTATAAGTACAGGCAGATTCCATTGGAGGTGGCCGATCCCTTCTACGACCGCGATTACAACCTATGCATCGTCTGCGCCCGCTGTGTCCGTGCTTGTGAAGAACTTAGAGGTGACGACGCAATCGGGCTTACCGAACGCAGCGGTCAATCCTTGGTCGGAACGTCTTTCGGCACATCCCTTTTAGAGTCGGGCTGCGAATTTTGCGGCGCCTGCATTGATGTTTGCCCTGTCGGTGCATTGGTTGAGCGGGACCATAAGTGGGACAAGCCCAGAAAAGTCGAACGTACGGTATGTCCACTCTGCCCGGTGGGCTGTCAGATGAACGTGGAGTACGACGGCGACGGTACGCTGATCAGGGCTGTCCCCGAAATTAATTCCCCTTCGAACCACGGNCAGGCCTGTTTCAAAGGCAAGTTCGGTCTACAATTCGTAAATGACACTAGTAGGTTGCAGACCCCCCTCGTCCGGCGTGACGGACAATTGGAAGAGGCGACCTGGGACGAGGCATTGGAATTCGTGGCTACCAGTCTGGCCGAGTATCCTGGCGAATCATTTGCTTTCCTGACCTCGCCCAATAGTACCAATGAAGAGCACTATTTGGCCCAGAAATTCTCCAGGGTCGCCATGAAGTCCAACAACGTGGATCAGACCTCNAACACTCAGCCTGAGTTGACCTTGGGGCTTGAGCAGTCGCTAGGTTACGCTGGGGCCACNAACCCCATATGGGACCTAGAACAGTCTGGCTGCATACTGGTCTTCAACAGCAATGTCACAGAGGAACACAACGTTGTTGGCGTGCCCATAAAACGAGCAGCGCGGAAGAACACGAAGTTGGTCGTCATTGACTCGAGGGAAGTCGAGTTGACCCGCTACGCTCACGTCTGGCTGCGTCCCGTACCTGGCACCGAGCAACTTTTGCTGGGCGGCCTGCTGAAATCGGTGATTGACCAGGGTCTGCAAAAAGACGATTGGCTTGCCGAGAACTGCGAAAGCCCGGCCACTTTGCAGTACGCATTGAGGGCCTTGGACCTTGGGTATATTTCTAATATTACGCAGGTTCCGCTGTCGGATATTGCAGAAGCGGCTCGCCTCTACGGCGAGGCTGACACGGGTGCTTTGGTCTACGCCCTAGACAATGTTGAGTCGAGGTTTACCCGAGACTGTGTTTTGTCATTGGTCAACCTGGCTTTGGTGACAGGGAACCTGGGCAAACAGGGGGCCGGCATATATCCCATGCGGCCCGGGGCCAATGAACAAGGAGCCTGGGACGTTGGCTGCGTGCCGGATCGTCTCCCTGGTTACCGCAGAGTTTCAGTCTCGGCGGACCGGGATGCTGTTGAGGCCCTATGGGACACGACGATACCAGAGATACCTGGATTGGGTCTTGCCAATATAATAGAAGGTGCGGCCAATGGGCAGATCAAGTCGATGTTTCTCATCGGAGACAGTCCTAACTTCAGCAACGGCAAGTTGGGAGATGCGCTATCCGCTTTAGACAACCTGGAATTTCTGGTTGTCTGTGATTCGTTCCTCAATGAAGCTGCCAAGCGGGCTGACGTCGTTCTTCCCCGCGCAACCTTCGACGAGAAAGAAGGTACTTTCACTAACCTGGAGCGGCGTATCCAGCGTCTAAAACCAGGTAAAGAACTGCCGAATGGCGACTCACGTCCTGAGTGGCGAGTGATCTGTGACGTAGCCCACAAGATGGGAGCGCCCGGCTTTCTACTACGATCACCTTCTGAGACAATGGATGAAATAGCCAAGGTCGCACCCATATATGCCAATGTCTCCTACCGGAGTCTTGCGAACCAAGGCGGGCTGGTGTTCAAGACCGATCTCAAAAGCCCTCAGCCGACTCAAGTGCTATACGCCAGCCGCGAGGATCGGGGCCTGCAATGGCCCATTCAAAGCGGCGGCAACGGCACATCTATCCTTTATGAGAGCGGCTACGCGGCCAGGCTAGCCGAACCCATAACGCCGAGTTTTGTATCCGATGAAGATGCAAGGGATGCCGATTTCCCGCTCTGGTTCGTGCCTGGCCGGGTGCTGCTGCAGCAGGAACGAGAGATTAAGATAGTACAAGGGCGTCAAAATACCATAGAGAGAGACGAGTTGGTTGAATTGAACCCCACAGACGCAGCTTCGCTGTCCATCGAAGATGGCAATAAAGTCGTGGTCGACATGGGTATCGGCAAACTCGTCGGCTTGGCCCATATAAACGAAAGGATTCCTGTCGGGGTGGTTGCTTCAACTGCTCTTTTTGGGCAACTTGCAGTGGACCTTCAGGCCTCCGAAGAGACAGAGCCCGCATCTCGGGTACCGGGACTGGACATATGCCGGGCTCGCGTAGGCAAGGGCGAGTAAGAGCGGGCATTTATTTACGCCTGGAAGGTTTGGCCGGGCTTAGATAATTAAGACAGGCATCTGAAGGAGTACCTATGGTCAAGGTAACAACCGCGGATTCAGGCGACACAATAGATTTGACCCCAAACCCGGATTTCCCCACGGCCACGTTGGTTGGACGGCGGGACGTGACTGAAGATTTAATGGTAATCAAGGTCGAAATTTCCGAGAAATTCGACTTTAAGGCTGGCCAATATTGCACTCTGGGCTTGGGCAATATTGAACGGGCATATTCGATAGTGTCGGCGCCTTACGAGGAGAACCTTGAGATCTTCGTTGAACTGGTTCCTGACGGGGAATTGACCCCCAAGATGTGGGGCTTAAAGCTGGGCGATAAAATGTCAGTGCGCCCTCGGGCCAAAGGCATATTCGTTCAGGATAAGAAGGCGCACCACCATTTCATGCTTTCCACGGTCACCGGCGTCGCCCCTTTTATGAGTATGGTGCGCCAGTACCTGCACGATGGCAAAGAGGAAGGTAATCGTTTTTACATTATGTACGGCGCCAGTTATGTGGATGAATTGACGTACGACGGCGAACTCATCGAACTTGCGGAAAAACATCCTGACGTGGTCAAATTTGTTCCCACGATCAGCCGCCCTACCGAGAACCGGAATGCCGGATGGAAGGGCGCCACCGGCCGGGTCAATACCATAGCCGAAGAGTACCTGGTCGAGTTCGACCTGCCCACAGACGACACAATGGTGTATGCCTGTGGGCATCCTGGAATGATTGAAGAGATGAAAGAAAAATTACCTCCTCAGGGCTGGAGATTCGTAGAAGAGCGCTTCTGGAAGGAGTAATCGTCAGCGTCAAATAACGGCAATAATCCTTCCCTCTTTGCAAGATGGAAGGTTAACTCAGAAGTAGACGGTACTCTTAACGTAATCGGAAATGGGCACTCACGCTGTCCGTAGGTGTCTTGATTCCTGCGATTCAATTTCGAACCATCAGGCCCAAAGGGCTCCCATTCGACGAAATCGATAGTACAATCCTTTATGTAATCATCCTGGTGTAACCGCGGTTAAGCTTTAGGGAAGGGTTGGGTAGTGACACCGATTCGCCGCCAATATCTTAAGATCAAGGCTGACCACCCTGATTCCATACTGTTGTTCAGGATGGGCGACTTCTACGAGACCTTTGACGACGACGCCGTCCTCGCCGCTAAGGAACTCGAAATCACCTTGACCTCTCGCAGCATGGGTAAAGGCCTGAAAGTCCCCCTGGCCGGAGTGCCCGTCCACGCACTGGACAACTACCTTTTACGCCTAATCAAAAAAGGTCATAAAGTCGCCATCTGTGAACAGACCTCCGACCCAGCTACATCCAAGGGCTTGGTAGACCGCGGTGTCGTCCGGGTTGTCACCCCGGGTACCGTGTTAGAGTCTGCCCTACTGGATCAGAAAACTAACAACTACCTTGCGGCCGTTTCAGAGAATGAGGGCCGAGCTGGGCTGGCCTACATAGACATCACCACAGGAGAGTTCTCGGCCACAGAGCTTTTCTTAGATGAACTGCCATTGGAATTGGAGCGTATTGAAGCTGCTGAGGTGCTGGTCTCCGACGGAGTGGACGGTCCGGATTGGGCAGAAGCGGTTGGATACAATAACAGATTTGAGATAACGCCGGTTGAATCCATCACCTTCCATCCGGATGAGGCCCGCCAGACGCTCCTGTCCCATTTCGGAATACTGACCTTGGAGGCATTCGGTTGCGAGGGCATGGATTTAGCCGTGGCAGCTGCTGGGGCTATCGTGCAATACCTGGACCGAACTCAGATGGCCGCCAAACTGCAACTTCGCAACTTGGCAGTCTATGCAACTGGTAGCTTTATGGCCTTGGACTCTCAGACCCGCCGCAACCTGGAACTGTTCGCCGCAGGACGTAACGAAAGCAAAGAACTGTCCCTTTTGACCGCCTTGGACCGCACAAAGACCGCGATGGGCGGTCGGTTGCTGCGCCAGTGGCTGGGCCAACCCTTGCTTGATCTACAGGAACTGGAGCAACGGCTGGACGCTGTTGACCACTTCTATCTGGATGGCTTGAAGCGGGCTAATTGCATATCGGCACTGGGCAGGGTCTCCGACCTGGAACGCGTGGTCGGACGCATCGTTTCGGGCACGGTCAATCCTAGAGAGTTGATTGCGTTGAAAGATGGGATTGCCGCGGTGCCCAGCCTTGGCGAGTTGCTGGATACCCCGAACCTGGAATGGCTTCGGAGCCAACTGCTTCCACTACCAGACGTCTGCACACTTATTGAAGAGTCCATCTCCCCGGACCCGGTGGGCGCCGTCGGCGACGGCAACGTTATTAGGCCCGGCTTCTCCCCAGAGATGGACGAACTAAAGAGTTCTTCGACCAACGCTCGGCAATTCATCGCTGGTCTGGAACAGAGAGAGCGGGCCCGCACTGACATCAAAGGTCTCAAAGTGGGCTACAACCAGGTATTTGGCTATTACATCGAGGTCAGCAAAGTCAGTGCCGACAAAGTCCCCAATGACTACATCCGCAGACAAACTCTGGCCAACGCTGAGCGCTATATCGTGCCTGAACTGAAGGAATATGAGTCGTTGGTGTTGAATGCTAGAGATCGCCTGGAAGAAGCGGAGCAGGCTGTATACCATCGGGTTTGTACTCAACTTGCCGAGTCCGCCGCTGCCATCGGCCGTGTCGCCTCAGCCATCGCCAGGTTGGATGTCTTCACGGGTTTGGCAGACACCGCAATTGAGAACCGGTACGTCAGGCCGAAACTGGATCACGGTAACGCCATCCGAGTCATAAACGGCCGTCACCCGGTTGTGGAACGAGTGTTAAACGCTGGGAAATACGTCCCAAACGACGTGGAGCTCTCCAATGACGATACCAGGGTGATGGTGTTAACCGGCCCTAACATGGCCGGCAAGTCGACCTACATCCGGCAGGTGGCTATCATCACCCTGATGGCCCAGGTTGGTTGCTTTGTGCCTGCCTCTGAAGCCACAATCGGTATTGTGGACCGCATCTTCACCAGGGTCGGCCTCCAAGACGACCTAGCCACCGGTCAATCGACGTTCATGGTGGAGATGGTTGAGATGGCTGCCATCTTGAACCAAGCAACGCCCCGTTCTTTGGTGATACTGGACGAAATCGGACGCGGCACCAGTACGTACGACGGTTTGTCCATCGCCCGCTCTATTATAGAGCACATCCATAACGACCCACGCCTGGGCTGCAAGACTTTGTTCGCCACTCATTACCACGAGCTGACCCGATTGGCGGCCAGTCTTCCGGGAGTACGAAACTGTAGTGTGGCGGTGACTGAGGAAGGGAACAGCGTGGTCTTCCTGCATAAGATCGTGCCGGGAGGGGCCGACAAGAGTTACGGCGTCCACGTGGCACAATTGGCCGGGCTGCCCCAGGGGGTGGTAAACCGAGCTTGGGAGGTGCTGGCCGACCTGGAGTCCCAAAGCCTTAATGGCGGCGGGCGGAAGATGCGTGTAGCCAATAGAGAACCGGCACAGCAGATGCCCCTTTTCAACGACGGTGGGAAGTTACGGGGTTTGTTGAAAGACCTGGACATCTCCAACCTGACGCCGCTGGAAGCTATAAACAAACTCTATGAGCTGCAGAAGGAGGCACAGGAAGAGGGCTGANATTGTCTTTCCTTAATACCTCGTTGTAGATCCGTTATTCCGAGGAGAACCGTAAACCGACGAAGAATTACCAGGCATAATCACGGCAGACCCTTTGGGGAAGTTGCGCTGATAAAGCAAAGAAGCGGGTCGATGATTGCAAATTGACCCCTTTCCACAACATCGTTGTGGGTATAATATACGCCGTGGATTTTGGAATCCTGTCGTCCCTATGGAGGCCTGATTTGAGCCAGACCGTTGAATTTTACTGGTGGCCCCGTTGATCGACCTGCCGCAAAGCAAGAGAGTTACTTTTGCANAACGGACTGGAAGTGACGGACCGAGATTTCTTCAAAGAGACCTTAAGTGAGACTGAGATAAGAGAATTGGCGGCTATGGNTGGCACGGAGAATATNTTTGCTCGGCGTAGTCCTAGCCTGAAGAAGATGGGCCTGGCCGACAAAAAACTTTCCGATGACGAGATGGTGAACTTGATGCTACAAGAGCCGAAACTGGTGCGTCGGCCTCTACTCAAGGTCGGGGATAAACTGATGGTGGGAGGCGGCAACGCCGCCGTTGAAGCGGCCATCACAGAGGCCAGCTAGACCGGTAACTACTGGTTCAAATACTCCATACAGTAAGAATGATTGAAACGATGTATCAATGGGAAAACTGGTCTATAATCCTGCCTCGTGACAGTGGATTTCACTGGCATATTTCAGATGAAACAAAGGAAAGAGGGCCCGCTAGCAGCCGATGAATATCTTTTTTGATGTGGACTACACCATCCTCGGATTGGACAATAGTCTGAGGCCCGGCACCAAGGAAACATTCCAGGCATTATTAGATGATGATCACAAGATTTATATCTGGTCCGGGATGGGTGAACGTTGGGAAGTCGTCAATAAATTCGAACTAAATTCCTTTGTGAGTGGCGTCTACGAAAAACCGACTCACCACTTTCACGAACGCCTCGAGGAGCTGGGAGTGCCTTTCGAGCCGGACTTCGTCATCGACGATTATCCGGAGGTCGTAGCCGCCTTCGGAGGAGTGTGGGTCCCGCCGTATTTCTTCAAGCGCTCNGTGGATCAAGAGATGCAGCGNATCTATCGCATCGTGAACGACTTCAATACCACGGGCACTTCGGAAGACAAGCAGTACCGCAAGAAGGGCACCATCGTTCCACTTTTCTAGCTGCCCTCTGCCGTACCAAATTAGCCTTGATATCCTACTGTCAGAGCCTCCATCATGCCCATTAAAGTCCTTCCTCCGGTATTGGCCGCCAAGATTGCCGCGGGCGAGGTGGTGGANCGCCCTGCGTCGGTTGTCAAAGAGCTTGTGGAGAACTCCATCGACGCTAGTTCGAGTCAGATCACGGTGGAGATTAAGGCCGGTGGAGTTGAACAGATCAAAGTCATCGATGACGGCCACGGTATCCCCTCCGAGGAACTAGCCGTCGCCTTCCAGCGTCACGCCACCAGCAAGATAGACAGCCAAGAGCAACTGGACGCTATCGCCACCCTAGGATTCCGAGGAGAAGCCCTGCCCAGTATTGCCGCAGTATCCAACACAACCATAACCACCCGCCAGCCACTGAACCCAAGCGGATTCCGCATGGAACTGCATTGGGGAGAAGGAGCTTTTTCGGGAACGCAGGGCTGTCCTCCGGGCACCGCCATAGAAGTTTCAGACCTTTTCGGCAATCTACCGGCCCGGCGTAAGTTCCTTCGCTCGTCCTCAACAGAGACGACACGCGTCCAAGANCTGGTCAGCCGCTACTCATTAGTATTTCCTGGCATCAGGTTCCAGTTGGTGGTGGACGGCAAAATCTCGTTCACCAGCCCGGGGAATGGGCTACCAAGAGAGGCGTTGGTGGCGGTGTACGGCCCCCAGGCGGCCACCGCTATGTTGGAAGTCCGTGGGGAAGACACAGAGACCGGATACCAGGTAAACGGGTTCGCCGGCGCGCCTATCCTGACCCGCGCCAATCGCACCTACATGACCTTCTTCGTGAACCGGCGTTGGGTGCAGAGCCGAATGCTGTCCTTNGCCGTTGAAGAAGCTTATATGGGTTTGCTGCAAGTGAAGCGCTACCCGCTTGCAGCACTGAATATCAGTATCCCCTACGGAGATGTGGATGTTAACTACCATCCCTCCAAGCGGGAGGTGCGCTTCCAGGAGGAAAACCGTGTCTTCTCCATCGTGCAAAAAGCTGTGCGAGCAGTTTTGGTGGCTGACTCTCCTGTACCGAATCTAGCCTCTCCGTCAGAGTCGGATTACCCCAAGCCTGTCGCCTCATCTTTCTTTCCTAGGAGTGCCTTTGGTGGGATTCGTAACGGGAGCGGGTTACCCACTTATCAAAGCCAGATTGGCAGTGGACCTGCTGATGCGGCGGCGCCTCTTCAGCCCGCGCCGCCTCTGAAAGTTGTGGGGCAACTCAAGTTGACCTACATCGTGGCTGAAGGTCCTGCAGGGATGTTTCTGGTGGACCAGCACGCTGCCCACGAACGCGTGCTCTTCGACCGGCTCTCTCAAAAAACCTCAGAAAGAGAACCCCAGTCGCAGCCGCTATTGGAACCGGTGTTGGTAGATCTGTCCCCATCCCAGAGAGACGCTCTGAAATCCAACCGCGAATCCTTGGAGGATTATGGGTACGAGTTCGAGCCCTTCGGCGATGGAAGTTATCTGCTCCGGGCCGTGCCTGCCATCTTTGGCGAGGGCGACCCGGCAAAGTCGATCTTGGACGTGCTGGACATGACAGCGTTCGAAGGTTTGGTGCGCCAGAAAGAGGAGGTGACTGCGGCGTCGATAGCGTGTCATGGTGCCATCCGGGCAGGAAAATCTTTGACCGAGCCNGAGATGGTGGCGCTATTAGAGCAGTTGGAAGCCACTCCCAACCCCCATACCTGCCCCCATGGAAGGCCCACCATGGTCTATTTCAGTTCCAACCACATGGAGCGTGAATTCGGCCGACGATAGGCAGTGACTTAGAGTGCTTGCTAGCAGNATCGTCCTTCTGNCCTCACAACCCAGNCAAACCCGGTGGTGTCGCGGGTGACAGCCGGGATATTTCCCGGCGACGCTTGATTGACCATGCGGCCCTTAGTATTAATTGCCTGTCTCGAATCGTAATCTAATGAGAAGGCCCGTTTGGTTTCGGTGATTTGAGCAGGTTTATGAGGCATACCACCCATGGCCAGCGCCCTGCATCAGATGATAAGAAGGAGAGGCTCGCTGACCTCGGGGGAGCGGCCAGGAGTGGAGATAGATGGTATCTCGCCAGCCAGTGATCTCCGACGGTTCAACGGGCCAAAGCTATCCAGTTTTCCTGATGTTGCTCGGGGAGATTAAATCCGGTGAGTGATAGTCCATTTTAGCGCTCGATAACCCAAAGGACCGGAGCTAGGCGATGGGACGAAAGAAACCGGGTAGGATCCAGTGTTATCCGTTCCGGCGGGAGTCTCGGCGAGGGTCTGANGCTGGATGGAAGATGGAGGTTTCGTCAGGGAATTCCTGTGAGGCGACTTTCTCTTGGTGACCACGTATTCGGCCAATAATTCCCAACGGCCCGCCAACGATGGCTAGAGCGGCTACGCCCAGTCCCATTTTTACTAGAAAACTGCGGCGGGTCTGGCCGGAATGTTGTTGGGCCTCGATNTCGTTGGCCAAGGTATTCTCCTAGCGATTTGCCCGTAGACGGGCTTGTGTTTATAGAGGCAACTCTGGGGTACGCATAGATTGTACAAGACGGGCAAGGATTTGCAACAGCAAGACACTGTGATTATTTGGCAGTCTGAGTCTTCCACTAGTTGGCGTCTTCTAGCACCATCTTGGCGACTTGACGGCCCATGCGCACGGAATAATTGGTGCCGCGATCTTCTGGGTATATCTGGGTGGTGTTAGCCAGGTATAAACCCCGGTAAGGTGTGCGNTGGTCCGGTATGTTGAGACCGTAGTTGACACCTACTATTGGCTGTGCTCCATCGACCCTGTGATAGTGGTATTCAACCACGTGGGACGGGTCGAACTCTGGATTTATCTTCTGGAGATGAGGCACGAACAGGTCCATCAATTCTTCAGGAGACTTCAGATACAATTCGCTACCCCGGCTGGGGTAGTTGCTGATATAAAGGATGTGTTTTCCGCCGTACAATCTCCGATCGATCAGGTTTGTGTGCTCTATCAAGGCGACGAACGGCATATTTTGGTCAGCGATGTTCAGCCAGTATTTGTCTGTGAACGGCCGGTCCATCACTAGAATCATCAAGACTGCNGAGAGGTAGTCTATACCGTCCAGTTTGGATTGGTATATGTCGGGCATGCGCGGTACCAGTCTTGTGAAGATGTACGAAGGCGTAGTGGCGATGATTGCATCATAGTCTCGGCGCTCATTATCGGAATCGTTCAATTCAACATCTAGGCTGGCAGCCGAACTGCCCGAATCCACGATCTGAGTTACCCTGGCAGATGTGTGAACGACACCGCCCCTCTTTGCTATGTCGGCAACCAGATAGTCGATGACCTCGCCGAAGCTGCCCATGGGGTAACCTAGACGTTCGCCGGTGCTTCCTTTCTTGCGAGAGCCGACCCGCAGGCGCATTTTGCCCCAGATCCAAGTCATGCTTATGCGGTCGTAGAACTCCCCGAACTTGCCACGGAGAAGTGGCTCCCAGATGATTTCATATGCCTGCCGACCCATACGTTTCGACAGCCAGTCTTTGGCCGTGATGTTCTCGAATTTTTGGTGGTTCTGGGTGTTCTTAAGGACCAGCGTCCAGAAGCCCACCTTTAGCCGGCTAAGCAGAGATAGAGGTTTGAATCTGAGGAGATCCTTAGGAGTGGCGAAGTTCCAAATCTTGCCGCCGTGGCCCTTGTCCAGATAGAAACCGACGCTAGATTCCAGCCAGGCTAGTTTGTCGCCCAGTCCCAGTTCCTCGATCAGATCGGCGATGTCGGTGTCGCTGGTGAACAGGTGGTGGTAACCTCGCTCCAGCCTTCCACCGGACACTTCAAATGTGGACGCCTGGCCGCCAAGAAAATCCGATTGCTCAAACACTTCTGCGAAATGGCCCTGTTTGGTCAACTCATGTGCGGCGGCCAATCCGGCCATGCCTCCACCGATTATTCCTACTCGCATCGGTTGTCTTCCTCGGCAAGTTTTGGCTCTGCGGTCAGACTGTTAGACCGGCTGGCAGTGCTTATCTCGCGGAGAGATAGATTGTTCTTCCACAAGAGGACCAGCCCCGCGATGTTGACCGGCAGCCAAAGTGCGACCAGGTGTACAAACCCACTGTAGGCCCCTGCTAATGACGCCCCGACTCCCAAGGACATCAACGTCTGTTGGGCAACGATCTCAAAAGGCCCTATTCCTCCGATAGCGCTGGGTATCGATGTTGCCAGGTTAGAAGTAGCGGTTAGAAGCAGCACCACCAACAGCAACACCGCCGCGGAATCGAAGTACTCGTTTATCCCGAAGGAGTAGGCCAACATGAAATACATGGAGCCTTCCAACAACCATACGGGGAGTGAGTATAGGAAGAGAGATAGGTGTTTGGATGGGGAGTTCAGAACTGCTAGTCCTGTCACAAATGTCCGAAAAATTGTTTTGACCTTAGGCCTGGGTTTGGCGGGGATGATGTTTAGCCACCCTTCGGCCCGATTAGTAAAAGCTGGGGAACTGCCCAAGAGAGTGAATACCGTGAGCATTAGTGCGAATGCAACGATGATTACTAACAGGAAGATTAGGCCGGTGGTTCGGGACACATCGGCAGCGCCGTCAAATTGGCCCAGCAACAACAGCCACGGCGCCGATAGGGCGGCGAACGCCAGTAGGGTTATGCCGTCATAGATCCGTTCCACTGCGACGGTTGCCAGAGCAGAACTGGCATTCACATCCTCGCGCCGGGCAAGGTAGTAGGAGCGTACAAACTCGCCTAGGCGTACCGGCAGGAGGTTGTTGGCCATGTAGCCGATAACCACCACCGGGTAGAGTCGGCTCACGGGAAACCTTCCCATGGGGCTCAGCAGATAACGCCACCTGATCGCACGAAAGAAGACGGCGATAAAATAGACGACGATGGAAGGTGCTAACAGATAATAGTTAGCTTCGCGCAAGGCGTCTTTGAGGTCTCCGATGTCCACTTGGTAGAGCAAGAGCAGCAACAGGACTACGCTAACGCCGCCGCCCAGCCAGAATTGCCATTTAGTGGTGATCAATCAACCAACCAAGTCCTAACAGATCGCCCCTTGGAGCCTGGAGTTAGTATACCTGGGGCACAAATCATGGGCCAACTACCGGCTGAAGGAATAGTAGTCGCTCGTGAACCAGTCCTGCTTCAGGTCTCTAAATACCCAGTAGCCCAATATGCTGCGCCAGGCCTCTTTGCTGGAAGCCATGTTTTTGAAGAACTCCACGTCCTTCTGTAACTCCTGCTTCCAGTCCTCGTCTTGCCGCGCCTCTGATGGCCGCCGGTAGGTCTCGGGATACCACAGCAGGCTGTGGAGGGGTTCGCTCTTGTCATAGTCTGCCAGTTCCGCGTCCAAACTATCGGTGTGGCTCGATGCTAAGAGCAGATAAGATGGACGGAACTCGTTTTGTTCAGGCTCGGTTTCCAAGGAATTGCAGCTTGCGTTCCAGCCTTCTTCTCCTTCATCTTTGAAACATGTGAACCTCAGCAACCCATCGGATTCGGCGCTTCTCACGTACCATTGGAAGGGGTACCAGATATCGTAATCGACCTCCACTTCTCGCCTTTGTGTGAAGGTAGCTTCGGCGTCTTTGGAGGGTTGGTCAAAGATTTGTTCCAAGGACGTAAATGTATCCTGGAGGTCGGACCCTCCTCCGGCGTAGACCAGCATCTCCCGGTTGGAATCGTCAAAGGTATAGCTCGCCCGGATGGCACTCCAAATGCCGAAGCTCAGAAGAAGAGAGGCAATTCCAATGACTGCAAGTGTACCGCCATTGGTAGAGGAAGTAGCCCTGATCAGGGCAGCGGCGATTATGAGAGCAAAGACAGTCCCACCTAACACCGCCCAGTGCTGAGCGGTGAGCCCTTCCTGTCCATTGGCGCCGCCCGTGAATCCGTAAAGAACGAATGCAGCTCCCAGCACTGCCATCGGCGCGATGAAGAATAGTCCTCCGTCCCCTTGCCGCAGCGCATCCCGCCAACGGATTGAATTAACTAGGTCGCCCAGGAACTTGGCAGACAGGAATATCAACGGCAGAGTGATGTTGACCAACAGCCAGGGCATCTTCTCGCTGGCCAGTGTGTAGGCCAGAAATGTGACAGCGGACCAAATGGTCAATGCTATACCAAGCATGTCGCGCTTCTTTAAGAAGTACACTGCACCGGCGATACCGAAGACCGCTGGGAGAAGCTCGTAGACCGGTAGGCCCACGAAATAGTAATACCATGGTTGGTTACCCCTGGCCCCCTCTTGCTGGGCAACCCAGTACCCCATGCCCTGCCACGAGCCGCTGAACACCCCTGACATATTGGTGAACAGGGTTGTGTAAAGGGCTGCCCAGATTAGATAGAAGATTCCCGCGCAGACCAACCACTCCTTGCCTAACCAACGAATCCCGAGGGAAACCGATACCACTATGGCGGAGCTCAGTATGCCGAGAGCTACCACGTAGTTAGCCGGGAGACCGTTGGCTGCCGCACCGATCGTCACCTCACTGGGCAGTATCCCATCTACCACAGCTTGGAGGTCGACCACGGGCGTGAATAGGAAGGCGTATAGAGCCGTTACGAAAGTTGGTATGGCGGCCAACAAGACACTGCGTTGGAACGGATAACGATGGTAGACAAACGCCGACAATGCGCCTGTAACGAGAAGTATGGCCAAGGCTAGGTCCAATGCCGGTACGCCTTGAGTTTCGACGACGTCAGCTATAGGACGATAGAGTAGTAAGGCCACGCCTGCAGTTACCGCCAAAGGCGCACCCACCAGGCATGCGAGGCTCCGGTTGGTTACGGCCGCCCGATTGACAAGCCAAACGAGCACCGCGAGGCCTGCTATTATCGCTGCGACGTGGGCGCCTATGGGTAAGTCTTGCACTGGCAGTAGCAGTGTTTTGCCCGCCCACGCAGGAGCTCCAACCAGCCCTACCGTGCCGTCCACGTTGGCGACGTTGTTCCCGGTCTGGGCGTCAGGGTTGGCCAGTGTCAGCCCGAATANGTCCTGNACTATTCCNGAAACGGCAGACCATTGAGGCAGAGTGATGGTGGTCAATAGCANCAGGAATCCTGCCGGCCGTCCCGCCNGGGATAGGCTGATTTGGCGCAATTGAGGACGTCCCCCGTTTACCGCCGCCANAGCCAAAGAGATTNNCCCAAGAACNGCCACCACTAGGTAAGCAGTTTCTTTGGTGGCGAACATCAAGGCCAGAACGGCCGATGCCAGGTAAAGATAACGNCNGTGTCCTTCGTGGATGTAACGCCACATCAAGATCAACANAGTCGTNGCGAAAAACGCCATGATGATATCGTTGCGGCCGAACCGGCTGAAATATAGAAGTGTCGGNGACAACGCCAGCATGACGGCGGCCAGTAGCGCCCCGGTGCGGCCTATATAATCTCTGAAGAAGTAGGGAACCGCCACCAAGGCCGTACCGAAAAGGACGTAACCTAAACGAGCGGTCACATCGGTGTCACCGAAGATCTTAAACATCAATGCGGTGAACTCAATCTGGAACGGGCCATGCATCCAGGGTGAATGGATATAGTCAGTACCGAAGATCCACGGCCAGCCGAGAAATGTGCCGTCGCTCTGGGTCAGCCGCCAGGCATAGTGCAGGTGGATGGCCTCATCATAATGAACTGTACGGCCGCCCAATTCCCAGAGCCGCATGACCAAGGCTACGATTATGACGGTCAAAAACCCAGCTTCCANACGGCTAAAGGTANGCCCGGCCCAAGGGCGGGATANCTCGANAATGGACGNGTNNCCNGNCTTGGANGGTACCGTCTCAGAGATGTCGNTCATCTATTTTGAGCCATGGGTCGAACCATCTCGTAAATTATTACGCNGTCCTGTTGAAAGGCGCTTCTCAGGAATTTGTCGGCGCCTGCTAGGCTTTCGTCCCCGTAGGTCTTTCGCTCCCTTGGCCCCAGGTAAATATAACGGACGTCGTAGTTAACCAATAACCTGAACACCTCAGATGAATCATCGCTAGTGTAGATGGTTCTGACATCGTCTTCTCGGTCATTGAGCGATGACGTGGAGCCTCGCCATTGCCGTTCGTGTCCCTTCCAACCGAGGACAGTCGGCANGCCGGTGCTAGAAGATATCCTACCAAAGTCTGAATAGTCGTCTCCAACGGCCTCGATCANTCGGCCCCACGGAGCTTCGTCACGCAGCCACTGGATTGCTGCATATTCGCTGGGGAAGTCCTGTTGCAGAAATGCCAGCCCGTCGAGTGTGTTATCTGAGATAGTGTGTTGTTCTTGGAAGATTCCCGTCCGGTCCAAGACCGCCCCCACAGGGTAGTAGAAGGAGAACACCACAAGCAGAAGAGCTATTCCAGCCCAAACGGTCCGGACGCCACGCATGAGCCTGTTGAAGACCCGTGGCATGCTGTCCGAGGCTTGGGCCGACCATATATAGTACAGGCCGTAGCCGCTAACTATTCCCAACAGCAGCCAAGCCTGATAATACGTCTTGAACACAGTGTTCATCCGCCGGAAGCCTCCACCGAATTGGTCAACCACGTGGAACAATTCAGCCCCGACCAGCAGGTAAAGGGCGAGGCCGGTCAGCAGAAGGGGGAACGCTGTCGCCGGCGCAATGTTGAGCCTGACTCGTTGCATGGCGCTGAAGCCGGCCAACGCCACGAAGAATAGTCCGGGCACCACCAGAATCGAACGGCTGCCGATCTCGCTCAGGGCTGGTACGATACCGCCGTCTATCCAAGTCACAAAGGACGCCAGGGCGGCCCATAGGACGAATGGTCCTGCCACCACGACAAAGACTAATACGGCCGCCGAATTGTCATCGTTGCTTGGCATCCTTAGTCTGGAGACCTGGCGAATCAAGAACGAAACGGTTAGGAATATTAACGGCCCCATCGCCAAAAACAGCAAGAAAGGTCGGGTGTTCACGCCCAGTAGGGGCAGAATTCCAGACGTCGTTGCCTCGAAATCGAGGTAGAACGGTATGAACAGCGCAAGGCCTACCAGTAATACCGGTACTACAACGAAGGCCGCCCCCGCTGCGGCACTGTCTAACTTCCCTTTGCAATCTCCGTAGGCTTTGACCAACGCCGCCGCCCCGAAGATGACTGCGATAACTGGGAGGTCCCAGAGGTTAATGAAAGCCAGGGATCCGATGAAGAAGGCCAAGGACGCCGATTCCAGCGCATGGTCTCTTAGCCAGGTTAAGCCCAGGGCGCNGGGGGACAAGAAGAAATTCAGAGTCAGGCCCAGCGCTAACAANACAAAGGGTAGACTGAGGACATGTGGGTGCAGGTCTCCNAGCACGAANCTGAACATTGGGAACTCGGTGATGGTGTAATCCAAGCTTTGGCCACCGGACAGTGTGTCTATCACTCGACTGGCTCTGAACCACCACCACTGGCTGTCNGGGAAGACACCTGTTCCCAATTCCGTGCCGTCTAAGCCCTTTATGCCAAGCCATTCCCAGAACTCACCGCCGGCCCAGCCTCGGAGATGAACGAACTCCATGGCNCCTTCTAGGTTCCCCGCCAGGAGTATCAGGGTCGGCCCTGCGGCGGCAAAGAGAATACCGGCCTTGATACTGCCGCTGGAAAGCCGCACGAGGTTGTAGACCAGGCCGAACGAGCCGATGGCAACCAAAGCAGGAATCAAAGCCAATCCCACGTTATAACCCACACTTGAGGCAACTCCGGTTGCTTTNGTCATGAAAGCCATCATGAAATGGCCGAAATAGTAGTAGCTGATGTTATTGCCCGAAAGCCATGGGTCTTCCGGCGGGAAGAATCGACTCTGCAGCACCGCGTTCATGAACCCGAAGTCCATAGGCTTTTCGGTGTGGTTGATGGAAGGGGCCTCTGAGATTATCCCCAACCACATCAAGAAGAACCCAGCGAACAACACCTCCGAGGCCAGGAGCATTGGCCAATGCTCACGTATAAATTCGCGGATGTCCTCTTGCTTCTGCCATATCAGGAATATACCCGGTGCCACGGTTACCAGGAGAATCACACCGATGGTCAGTTGCGTGTTGGGAGCGACGTGAGTCAGGCCCAGGACCCAAAGGATGTAAGAGAAGAAAACCAATGCCGCTGGTTTAATCAATGTGAACCCGCGGTCAGGCAACCTTCTGAACACCACGAACACAATTGGAAATGCTAGCAGACCCAGGACCTGTATGAAGAGGTACCAGCTTAAGGCGTCTAGCATTTCTTATTGATTAATCGCTTTGATCGATCAGATAGATGCGGTTGATAAAAACTGGTCAGGCAATCGGCGCCAGCAGCGAGTCTACAAAGTCCCGTGTGTCGAATGGGGCAAAATCGGTCACACTTTCACCAGTGCCTATGAATAAGATCGGCACTGAGAGTTCCTTTTTTATGGCAAGGGCGATGCCGCCGCGGGCGGTGCCGTCTAGCTTTGCAAGGAAGATGCCGGTGCAATCCACTGCTTCCTTGAAAGACTTGGCTTGGGCCAGGCCGTTAAGTCCCGTGGTGGCGTCTAGGGTTAAGATGACTTGGTGTGGGGCCGTCGAGTCCTGACGGGCCAGTACACGATGGATCTTGCGCAGTTCTTCCATCAGGTTGGACTTGGTGTGCAACCTGCCGGCGGTGTCGATGATTAATATGTCTGCGCCTCGTGCTTTCCCAGCCTGGTAAGTGTCGAACGCCACGGCTCCTGGGTCTCCGCCGGCGTCATGTTTAATGACGTCCACTCCGATCTGATTGCCGAGAATTTCAAGTTGCTCAGCGGCTGCGGCCCGGAAGGTGTCGGCCGCCCCCAATATGACTTTCTTTCCGTCCTGTGTGAAATGGTGGGCCAACTTGGCAATGCTAGTGGTCTTGCCCNCGCCGTTTACGCCCACCATCAATATCACGTATGGTCTGCTGACTTCAGTCTCATCCATCCAGATGGAGCCGGCTTCGTCAGGCTCCATCCCGGCCACTAGAGAGTCTTTTAGCGACTCGAATACTTGCTGACCAGTTTCCAGTTTCTCAGATCTGACAGTCTCTTTTAGGTCTGCAATTATGCCAAGTGAAGTGTCCACGCCGACATCAGATGAGATAAGTATCTCTTCCAGTTCCTCCCAAAGTGCGTCGTCTAGTTTGGACGACCGGAGGACGTTCAGTATCTTCCCGAACCACCGCTCCCGGCTGGGTTTCACCGCATCTTGGATGTGTTCTATGTTTTCCTGCCGGTTCCGCTTGAAGAATCTGAGCATCATATCTCTGGGTTGTTATGAGGGTTTATGAAGAACTGGTTTACACCTGACCGGTCAGCGTCGCCAATGCTGACTTTGCAGCTGCACCTTCCGCCTCTGATTTCTTGCCGCCGGACCCGGCCCCNANTACCTGGCCGTTGACGAGTACTTCGACCGTGAACACTGGGCCNTGATCAGGGCCTTCGCTACTTACCAGATTATACGTCGGAGGGTTGAGCCCTTGGCCTTGCACCAGTTCTTGTAGGAGAGACTTGGGGTTCTCGGGTGGCGCGCCTGTCTTTTCGGTCAGGGCTAGTTGGTCGTCGAAGAGTCTCAGGATGAGNTTNCGGGTGAATTCGTTTCCCTGGTCTATGTAGACCGCGGCAATNAACGCTTCAAAAGCGGCGGACAGCACCGAATCCTGCTCCCGGCCATTGCTTGTCTCGACTCCTTTCCCCACGAACAGATAGCTGCCAAGGTCGATGCGGCGTGCGATTTTGGCCAGGGTTTCGCGGCGTACCAGGGAAGAGCGAGTCTTGGTGAGCTCCCCTTCGTCAGCGTCAGGGAAACGGGAGTAGAGTTCCGTAGAAACTGCTAGTTCCAGGACGGCGTCGCCGAGGAATTCTAGCCGTTCGTAAGAGGCGGATGGGTCCAGGTTGTTTTCGTTACAGTAGGAAAGGTGCACCAGTGCTTGGTGTAGTAGGCTGGGGTTCTTGAAAGAGAACCCCAGCGCTATTTCAAGGGCCTTTGCCGAGGCCCTATTGNGTACGGTTTGGTCTTTAGATNACCCCATGTGGCCACGGGGGTTGNGGGCGCTTGAATTCGCCTACGTGGTCGAACTCATCCATCGCNTTGGTCATGGTAGTGAAGATATCAGCGGATTGTTCAACCGGCGGTATGAACATCTTGAGGAATGTCGCGTTTCCACTCGGTGATATGAAAGTCGGCACGCCAAAGGCACCGTGTTCTTCAACGGCGATGGTGTGGGACTCGGCGATGTCTTTCAGCAGTTCGGGGTCGGCTGAATCCTCGCGCCATCGGGCCATGTCTAGACCAGCTGCAACCGCAGCCTCTTCCATTACTATTGGGTCTTCTAGGTCTTTCTTATCTTCGTGACGGGCCCGCAGCAGGGCCATGAAGAAGGACTGGAAGGCTTCTTCACCCTGGCGTTTGGCGGCAAGGCCAGACATATGAGCAAGGAATGTCTTGTCGGTGCCGTCCATGACTCCGGGCTGCTCCCAGAGTTTCACGTTGTTGTCATTGTTGTCGCTGTTGACTTGGGCTAGAGAGAAAGGTTTCCAATCAACTTTAACCGCCTCTCCAGTGGATTCCTCTACGTTCGACAGCCACACGGCTGCGTTGTAGACGAATGGTCAACGGAAGTCGTAAAAGGTGGTGAACTGGGCATCAGCCATGGTGTTACCTCCCAAATTTCGTAGGCTCGCTGTGTTACGCGAACTAATAGTTACTGCGCACGTTGGGATTGTAGCTAGAGCACCTCAGGATGTCAAAGCTTCAAACGCAGGTAATTCCAGTGTTTCGACGCAGCGGTTGGGGTTACTTGCTCCTCTTGGTCTGGGTGTTAACCATAATGCTATAATTTGGACTCTGGCTTTGCTCTCTACAGGAGGCATCCCTACGCCTGATACGCCCTTAACGTTCATCTCTTTGGACCGGGTCGCCGGCGGCCTCAGCGGCGGCCAGGTGGCGGTCTTCAATTCGCTGCGCCGAAGGGCTACCGCGCAGGGTCTACCCGTATATCTGGTAGGTGGACCGGTGCGGGATGCTGTCTTAAGCGTTCCCGCCAATGACTTGGATTTCGTACTGATAGGTGACGCGCCAGCCCTAGCGGCAGAGGTGGCAGAGGAATTGGCGTGCAAGGTAATCGTGCATCCGAGATTCGGGACCGCTACTATCGATATTGAAGACGACCGTGTGGATGTGGTCACCGCCAGGAAAGAGAGCTACCCGTCTCCGGGTTCTCTTCCAGAAGTGTCCGCCAGCAGTCTTGAGGACGACTTGGCCCGTCGAGATTTCTCGGTCAACGCTATGGCCCTTCCCTTGGTCGGAGATTCTCCGGAGGTTATCGACCCACATGGCGGACTCAGTGATATCGCTAATAGAACAATCCGGACCATGTATTCCGATAGCTTCACAGATGACCCTACTAGAATGTTCCGTGCCATTCGCTACGAACAGAGGTTAGGTTTTCAGATATCCAGCGACACAGTGTCAGACCTACGTCGGACCATTGTTAGTGGGTACGCTGATGTCGTCTCTGGTGACCGATGGCGTCAAGAGTTCCAGAAAATATTCGGAGAATCCCAGGCGTTTAAGATGCTNATCCGGGCCATTGGACTGGGTCTACTAGCTGCNGTCCACCCGGCNTTGTGTGATAGCCGTCCCTTGGCCATTTTGGCNGGTGAGAACGGTTTGGCCGCAAGTGATTATTTGGCTGCCTTAGCGATTCCTCTGTCGCCTGCCGACGGCGAACANGTGAGCCGCCGNCTGAATCTGCCGGCCGATTGGGCACGGGTGCTACGTGATACCATTGTATTGCAGGATATATCGCCTTTGATCTCCGGACCGTCGGTTAAGGTCTCCGCCGTCTGCTCNGCGNTGGAAGGNTTGGACGATAATGCAATCGCGGCTTCGGCTCGCCTTTCCCAAGAACCTCANNTTGCGGCCAGGTTGNGCAGGTATCTNGANGTCTGGAAACAGGTGAGGCCGAGATTGACCGGTGACGACCTGCGAACGATGGGGGTACCCACTGGTTCAATGATCGGCGAAATATTGCGAGAACTACTCTCTGCTAAGCTGGATGGCTTGGTTGGCAACGAAGAGGGTGAAAGAGCCCTGGTGAATCAGATAATATCGCGCNGGAGTTGACCTCCTAATAATGGCAGAACAGACTGGCGTGCCTGATAACCTGGAAACTCCTGAAAACGAACTGGAGTCCTGCGTCATCTGTGGAGACGCCCTGGACGGCATCCAAGAGACCTCTTGCCAGATGTGCGGAGGGAAGTTCCACCAACCTTGGAGCCAGGATAGCGACGTTCCTCAATGCGGCCGCATCGGCAGTCACGAGGACGCCTTAGCTATAGTATTCCTCTGCGACGACTGCTATTACGGGCGCCGTCCCTAGACCCTCAGATTACGANTCCGGGNAACCAACAGCCTCGATTATTAGGGGCCCGATCCCAAGGAGAACACGGCCATGAAGGCAGTCTATATAGAAGCCCAAGGGGGACCTGAAGTCCTGACATACGGAGACAGGCCTGAGCCTGAGGCTAGGGCGGGAGAAGTCAAAGTCCGAGTCAAGGCCACGGCTTTGAACCGNCTGGATCTNTACACCAGGGCCGGTGGCAGNGGATTGGACCGAGAATTCCCTCCTCCCTCTNATCTTGGGNGGAGACTGTGCCGGTGAAGTGGCTGAATGCGGCGACGGTGTGGCCATGTTAAAACCGGGAGACCGAGTGGTGGTCAACCCTCGCATTAGCTGCATGCAGTGCCCAGCGTGCGTGGCGGGACAGGACGACCTCTGCCGCAGCGAGAGTTTCTTGGGCAGTGCTGTTGATGGAAGCTACGCTGAGTACGTCGTGGTTCCGGCGGTTAACGCCCATCTGCTGGGAAACAATGTTTCGTTCGAACAGGCTGCGGCAACTCCCACTACCTATCTACCTGTGTGGAACATGCTGCAACGCAAGCTGCAACTGCAACCGTGGCAGACGGTGTTAGTGTTGTCCGCGTCTGCAGGTGTAGGCGTTGCAGCCATCCAAGTTGCGAAGGACGTTATTGGCGCTAACGTCATCGCCACTACCAGCAGTTCGGAGAAGGCAGCTAAGGCCACTGAATTGGGTGCGGATGTGGTCATCAACTACAACGAGGAGGACATCCGGGAGAGGGTTCGTGAGATTACGGGTCGGGCCGGTGTCGATTGCGTTGTCGATCACGTGGGAGCCGATTTCTTCGGCCCAGCTTTCGCGTCACTGCGCAACGGTGGGCGATACGGTATTTGCGGGGCAACCACTGGATTGCGCACGGAACTGCACTTGGGGTTGCTGTTCAGTCAGCGAAAAGAGATATATGGCGTTTTCATGGGAACAAAAGAGGACATGCGGGAGATTGTGGAGCTGATGAACAAGGGGGTAGTCAAACCAGTTGTCGACCGAACGTTCCCGTTGGCTGACGCTGCTGAGGCCCACAAGTACATGGACGAGACCAGTTTCTTCGGCAAATTGATACTGACACAATAGAAGTGGCCAGCTAACGGCTGTCAGTCTGTAGTTTTCTTGCGGAGCCGCTGTCCATGGAACAGGTATTGCTGGGCGTAGCCGCCGTAGCGGCCGAAATGGTCTTGGGCCCATTCCAGCAGGGCACGGTCGGGCGGGGTTTTCTGTCCTGGGAAATACCATTCAGCCAGGGCCCGACGTATCCATACGTCTATAGGGAACGCCTCCAGCTTCTCCAGCGAGAACACGGCTATGCAGTCGGCTATTTTAGAGCCGATGCCCTTTTGTTCCATCAGAGCTGCTTTGGCTTCTGGATAGGGCATCCGAACCAGGGCGGGTAGGTCTAGTTTCCCTTCCAACACGGCCCTTGATGCCTGGTCCACGTAGGGCGCTCTGAATCCCAACCCTAATCGCCTCAGTTCGTCTTCGCCTGCCTCCGCGAGGTCAGCGGGGCTAGGGAAAGTGTGGCGGGTAAGCCCGTTCAAAGTTAGCGGGGATCCGAATTCGTCAGACATGCGCTCCATCAACTGATGGATCCGTGCGATGTTATTGTTGGCAGAGCAGATGAAGGCCACCAGGCATTCCCATGGCTCAGTGCGGAGGATACGGAGGCCTGGATATTTGTTGACCATAGCTGCCACTCGGCCATCCCGGTTGAGGTCCGAGTATATCGCATCGATGTCGTCGTCTAACCGAAAGTAGTCTCGCAGCATCTTGGCTGCAGCTTCCTCAGGTGAAGGACCCGATGAGAACTCCACGGCTTGTGCCTTTTGGCGTATCTGGATGAACTCGCCACGGACTACGCCGGCATACCAGTCGTCTGATTTTTTCCATCGGTGTGCTTGGCCACTCTCTAGGCTGGCTCCAAGGTCAAAGGGCTGGTCTATCGTCAGTTCCACACTTCACTCCTGCACGCCTGAAGATCTAGGCAAGCCATTGGGATGCCAATTGGCCGGTATTGGTCAAACTGCTGGGTTTGAGAGTACAGGGAGGGATAGATTTCAAGAAGGAGCTGCCATAAGACTTTCCAGTGATCCGATTGTCCATGATGACAATGGTCCCTCGGTCCGCTTTGTTGCGGATCAGGCGGCCGAACCCTTGCCGGAACCGTAACACGGCCTGGGGCACGGAGAACTCACTGAAAGGGTTCTCGTATTGGTTAGAGCGTGCCATCACCACAGGGTCAGTGGGGACCGCGAAAGGTAGCCGGGTTAACACAAGCGCTTTGAGTAAACCCGGCGGCAGGTCGACTCCCTCCCAGAAGCTGGCGGTGCCAAGCAGCACGCTGTTGGGCTCTTCGGCAAAACGGGTCATCAACTGCTGGGCCGAGCCGTCGATACTTTGAGCCAGGACCTGGATGTCCTGGCCCATAAGCGGAGCGCGTAGCCGTTGCGCGACAGCCCTGAGAGACGCGTAAGAAGTGAACAGAGCCATAGTGTGACCGTTCATAGTGGTGCCTAGGTCGGTCAGAACTCTGACCATGGCATCGACGTATTGATCTGAGTTGGGTGGAGGCATGTCTTCTGGAATCAAAAGCAGCGCTGCTTTTTGATAGTCAAAAGGCGACCCCACCAGTAGTTCCTCTGAGTCACCACCTACGCCAACGCGGGACTTGAAATACTCGAAGTTTCCCTCAGTGCTGAGAGTGGCGCTAGTCAAGACGACGCTGTCTTTGTGCTGGAACAACTCTGCCGCAAGCGTACCACTTATGTCCAGCGGGGCTGAATTCAAGGAGACGATGGGGTTGCCCCGTATCTGGTCATTGCTGATCCAGTGGATATCGTTGTTTATGGGATTGCCCAAGATGGAGACGAACTCCTCTCTCATGGTTTCCACTTCGTCCATCAGATTGGCGGTCTCCATGACCAGAGCCGGTTGGTCGTTGGCGGCCGGAAGCAGGGTCGAGTCGAGGAACCGGTGCAGTTGTCCGACGTTCTGGGAAGCCTGCTGTAGCCCGACATCCAGGTTCTCCCAGGCTAGGTGCAGGTCGCTCCAACTCTGGGAGCCGTGTAACTGAGAAGTAATGAGCATCTGCTGGCCATTGTCACGGGTGCCTGACCTTTGGTTTGCTTGGAACCGCTCGACTTCAGCCCAGAGGCGACCCCATACCTGGCGTAACTTCGCTCCTTCCGCCTCGACCGTTGATAAATAATTATTAGCCTCTTCGCGGATGGATGACGCCAGACCTTCGGCTGCGGTAGCTTGACGTATCTGAGTTGTCAGTCTGGACTGTGGTTCCCAGACCTCGTCCAGTTTGTCCTGAGATATGCTGAAACCTAGTTGTCTGGTGGCCTCGTCTTCTAGGTTGTGGGCCTCGTCGATTATCAGGTGTTGATACTCGGGGATCAGACCGCCACCACGGGCCAGGTCCGAAAGAAGCAACGCATGGTTCACAACCACGATGTGTGCTTGTTCTGCGCGCTCTCTGGCGGCCCTTAAGAAGCACGGTGTGCCATCGCGGAGCCCTGGGCAGAATCCTTTTTCGCCAGCTGATACGTGGCTCCACGACCCAGCGTCCCGTCCGGATAGATTGATCTCAGCGCGGTCACCGCTCGTAGTGTTCTGCATCCAAACGGAGGTCTTTGAAAGGAGACGGGCGTCGTCGATTGTTGGTGAGTCGCTGCGTGCCAGATGGTTCCAGCGTCGCAAGCACAGATAGTTGGTCCGACCCTTAAGTAGGGCAGCCTTCAACACTCCTTGCGCGACCAGTCCGGATTGCTCCAAAACCTCTGTGAGCGCTGGTATGTCCTTGTTCATCAACTGTTCTTGCAGATTGATAGTATTGGTGGAGATGACCACCCGTTGCCCTTTGGAAATAGCGAAGAGCGCAGAGGGAAGCAGGTAGGACATCGACTTGCCAACGCCGGTACCACCCTCAACCACTAGGTGCTGGTTGTGATACATAGCTTTGGTAACGCTAGAAAGCATCTGTTCTTGCTCGGGTCGGTGCTCAAATCCGGAGAAGACCTTGGCGAATGGGCCGTCTTTGGTCAGCAACCCAGCTACCTTATCTTCACTTAGGTCGCTTAATGCCGGGTCGGCACGCCGCTTTTCAGGTGACCCGAGCCTGATAGACATCTGTTCTAGGTCAAGGCCTGTCAGTCCTACTGAAGAGGTCTGGGCGTCACCTACTCCCTCTAGGCCTGCCAAAATGCCACTGATGGACCAGTGGCTGCGAGAGGCGAGGTTCGACAGGTATGCCAACAATCCCGAGTCCTGTTCGGCAGCCAGCCGTAGCAACTTGACGTAAACGTTCTTGGTTGCCATGGCATCGGCCAGCGCACGGTGGGCGTCGTTGTGCTCAACCTGAAAGTGGGAGGTTAGGTACTTCAACGAATATTGCCGTGATCGGGGCATGAAGACAGTCGCGAGATCCCACGTGTCGTAAGAGGGGTTGTTCAACTGTACGCCATTGTTGGCCAGAAACCCGATGTCGAACTGGATGTTGTGGCCGATGATTGGGTCGGCTCCGAGGAAGTCTTCGATCTCGGAAGCCACTGAGGAGAAGAACGGGGCGCGCTTGACCTGCTGCGGAGAGATGTGAGTTAGCCGTTGTATGAACTCTGGTATGGCGACGCCGGGGTTTACCAGGGTCTGGTAAGTCTCGATGACTTCGTCTCCGCGAAAACGTACGGCCCCGACCTCAAGTATCTGGTGACGGTTGGAGTCCAGGCCGGTGGTCTCCAGGTCCAGAGCCACATTAACCTGTTCGAAGGGGGAAATGTCTGTATCGAAAAGTACCATCTAACTCCCGTCACAACCTCACATTCATGCTGACATAACCTGAGAGAAATTCCCAAACCCATGCCTGGGGCAGTTTAGCACGGCTGGGACGCCGCTTCGACCCCAAAGTGACAGGATTAGCTCTGAAACGAGACCGCCAGTCCAATCCCCAAGCGCAAGGCAAATACGGCTGCCTATGTTGGCTGAGTGGGTATTTATAAAACGTATGGCTGAAGGTTGCCGGTGCGAAGTCCGGTGACTG
>NZUD01000044.1 GCA_002697005.1 Chloroflexota bacterium
AAGCTGGCAGAAATCGAGGTTGGCTCACCTTGCGCGAGTTTACTTTCGCAAGGAAAATGATTTTGCTATACTCGTGTAGCCTTCCCTCGACTAGGGATAGGTATGTTTCTTGTAAGGCGGACTATTAGGGATGCCGGCATACGCCGTTATAGGCGGCCAATGGGGTGACGAGGGCAAGGGAAAGGTTATCGACTACCTTGCCGGGGAAGTCGACAGCGTAGTCCGTTATGCAGGCGGTAATAACGCCGGTCATACTGTCGTCAACGACAAAGGCACTTTCCAGTTACACTTGGTGCCCTCAGGCATCTGTTGGCCTGATGTATACGGAATCATCGGTAATGGAGTCGTTGTTGACCCCGATGTGCTGGTGGGCGAACTCACTGAGATTTCAGCACGTGGTATCGACACCAGCAAACTTTTCATCAGCGAACGCGCACACGTCATCATGCCCTACCATGTTGTCCTAGACCGCCTGGAAGAGGAAGCTCGGGGCGAGGCGGCCATCGGTACTACTGGCCGCGGCATTGGACCCGCCTACATGGACAAAACGGGCCGTATGGGCATACGTGTCGGGGACCTACTGGACTGGGATGCTCTGGAACCTACGGTTGAACAGACGCTCAGGCATAAGAATGCCTTAATTACCAAGATCTACGGCGGCGAGCCTCTAGCCTTGGACGATGTTCTCACAAAATGCCGACTTTGGGCCAATCAGATGGCGCCTTATTCCAAACCTACCGAACAGCTCATCCAAGACCTGCTCGCTCAGAACAAGAAGGTACTTCTAGAAGGTGCTCAGGGTACCCTTCTCGACATCGACCACGGATCCTACCCTTTCGTCACGTCTTCCTCTCCATCCATCGGAGGGGCCGTCACCGGACTGGGGCTGAACCCACAGTCCATCAAGGGAGTTTTAGGCGTGTTCAAGGCCTATTCCACACGCGTCGGCAGCGGACCTATGCCCTCGGAGATCCGGGACGACGAAGCCTCAGAGATTCGCGAGAAGGCTCAGGAATTTGGCGTAACCACTGGGCGGGCCCGGCGCATCGGATGGTTCGACGGCGTAGCCGCCAGATACAGTCAATTGGTCAACGGGTTCACAGGGCTGGTGCTGACCCGCCTGGACATACTGGATGAATTCGACTCGGTCAAGGTTTGCGTAGGCTACACGGTGAACGGCGAGCGCCTAGACCGGTTCCCAGCCAACACAGGACTCCTGGCACGATGCGAACCAATCTTTGAAGAGTTGCCAGGTTGGGACGAACCCACAGCCAGCGCTACCAAGCTGTCCCAGCTTCCTAAGAATGCCCTCAACTACGTGAGAAGGTTGGAGGAGTTGGTAGGATGCAAGGCCCAAATCATATCCACCGGACCCAGCCGCGGCGAGACCATACAAGTCGAGCCAGTATTCACCTAGCCGGTAAATAAACCGAAGCTAAATCTGCTACCGCTCAAGCAGTGACCGGTAAGTCAATATCATACTGACTCAGCAGCTCGTCGACGTGAGCCATTGCCTTATCGCTCGGCGCAATCATAGGCAACCTCGGATTACCCACTTTCATTCCGACCTGGTTCACCGCATACTTCACCGGGATAGGGTTGGACTCTGTGAACATGCCCAGGAATATAGGAAGCAGACGGCGGTGCTCGGAGGCAGCGCCTTCGACATCACCCTCCAGTAGAAGCCCCATCATGTGCTTGATTTGGTTTCCTACCAGATGGGAGACCACGCTCACCACGCCATAGCCGCCCATAGACATCATCAAAAACGTCTGGTTGTCGTCGCCGCTCCAGACCTTGAAGTCCGGCGCGCCCTGTATGATTCTGGCAATCTGGTTCATGTCTCCACTGGCTTCCTTGGTACCGATGATGTTGTCAATCTTACTCAAGCGCAGGGTCGTCTCATCAGTCATGTTCACACCGGTGCGGCCCATGATGTTGTAGACGATACAGGGGAGACTGGTCTTGTCCGCGATTGCCTTGAAGTGCTGGTACATCCCCTCCTGCGGGGGTTTGTTGTAGTAAGGAACCACCAAGAGCAGGCCGTCCACACCTTGTTTCTCCGCTTCTCGGCTAAGTTCAATACTCTCTGCAGTATTATAGGTGCCGGTTCCGGCTATGACCGCGCCTTTGTCCCCTACCGACTGTTTGACCTCACTGAAGAGGCGCATCTTCTCGTCGGTAGTCAACGTGGGTGATTCGCCGGTGGTCCCGGACAGAACTACGCCATCGCTGCCCGAATCCAAGAGAGCGTGTGCGAGCTTCTTGGCCTGCTCAAAGTCGACTGCACCCTTCTCGTCAAAGGGAGTAACCATCGCTGTGAGTAGCCTCCCTAACTCTGCCATATCCGCCTCCTGTACTCGCCTATTAAAAGGCGTACGGCCCATCTGTTGAACTTGCCTCTTGAGAGGCATCCATGCCCTAGATTCGTTGCATTATACCCGTCGATACCCGATATCGCATCCCCTTGTTCTGGGCCGACTAAGGCTGGGCCCACAGGGACGGAATCAGGAAACGAAAACGGTCTATCAAGGCCGTTCTCAGGAGTGTCCTAACCGCCAGTGTACGACCGGGTTAGCTGGTCCCTCCACTGGTATACTTTGGCTTCAATCGGCCTCTGGAGACCAGCTCTTCAGCTATTTGTAACGAGTTCAGCGCCGCGCCTTTACGCAGGTTGTCTGATACCAGCCACATAACCAATCCGTTGGGGTGGGATATGTCCTGCCTGATACGTCCCACGAAAACATCATCTTCGCCGGCCGCGTCCCAAGGCATGGGGTACTCGCCGCCATCCGGATTATCCAGCACCGTCATGCCAGGCATAGCTGCCAATAACTCTCTGGCCTCTTCCACCACCATGGGGCGGGTAAACTCTATGTGCACTGACGCCGCATGCGATATGTATACAGGTACCCGCACGCATGTGGCAGATATCTGGATCTCCGGAGCGTGCAGAATCTTCTGGGACTCCTGCCGCATCTTCTGCTCTTCAAAGGTGTAGCCAGTGTCCAGGAACCGGTCTATCTGCGGGACCACATTATAGGCGATCTGTCCTTCTTCGGACTTGCTGGTGTTGGAGTCAGCATCCAGCAGACGCTCTGACTGTTCCCGTAACGCGGCCATCTCACCACCGCCGGCGCCTGAGACCGACTGGTAGGTGTCCGCCACAATGCGCTTGATGGGGTTCACATGGTGAAGCGGAAAGGCAGCCATCACCAATGGAGTGGTGGAGCAATTCGGTATGGAGATGATTCCTTGGTGCCATTCAACGTCGGCACCGTTTATCTCTGGAACAACCAAAGGCACGGTCTCGTCCATGCGAAATGCGGAACCGTCATCAATCACAACCGCACCTGCAGCAACAGCAGCTGGAGCCATCTGTTGGCTCACAGCGGAACTAGCCGATATGAATACCACATCAACACCATCGAAAGACTTCTCGGTCGCCTCTTCCACAATCAAGTCTTGTTCGCCCACTGTGATTGTCTTACCGGCAGAGCGGCTGGAGGCCAGTAGCTTCAACTTGGGCAGGTTGGAATAGCGGGTTTCAACGATGCGGAGGAATTCGGCACCGACGGCTCCGGTGGCACCTACAACGGCGATGGTCAGGTCCTGCACGGGTGGTTCTCTTTCTACTCTCTGACTCGTGCCTGAAATGGGATTAAAGCCCAAGCACATTCTCCAAGCCTATCACAAGGCCCGGACGGGTCACAACGTCACGGATGCAGCGCACCACCCCAGGCATGTAGCAGCTTCTGTCAAGGGTGTCGTGGCGGATAGACACGGTCTGCCCTGCTGCGCCGAAGATCACCTCATGGTGGGCGCTTTTGCCGGGCATACGAATGCTGTGGACCGATATGCCATTGTGATCACCGCCCCGGGTGTTGGCCAAGTTCTCTTTCTCCGGTTGGTTGCGAGTGAACTGCTTGTTATCGCCAAGGCTGTGCATCAAATTCAACGCGAATCCCGAAGGTGAGTCAATCTTGGCCTCGTGGTGGGACTCGACGATGTCCACATAATCGAAGTAGGGCGCCGCCTGTTCGGCGAGTTTCTTCAGGACTATAGCTCCAAGTGCGAAGTTGGGCGCAACTATGATGCCCACACCATTGTTGTTAGCCATGACTTCCAACTGCTGCAGCTGGTCTTCGGAGAACCCGCTGGCGCCCATCACGATGTTTATATTCCTTGAGGCGGCCTTGGCAGCAGCATCCATGGCCACGGCAGAGTTGGTAAAGTCCACCATCACGTCGGGCTTGGTCTGCTCAAGCAGGGCGCACAGATCCGTGGAAAGGGAGACGTCGCCGCTGGGGGTCGCAAGAATCGTGCCACGGTCGTGAGCGCAGGTGCCGCCGGCCAAGATGAGGTCGTCTTCACGGCCAACTGCCGCAACAGCCTCAAGACCCATCTTGCCAGTGATACCGCTGATGACTACTTTTGTTTCCGCCATGAGTACTCCTACCCTCGTTGCCTTTCTGAACAACCGGCTTGCCTTATACGCAACCTTCGACAATATCAGGAAGAACAGCCTCGGAGCTTTGGATGGTTCGTTGGTACTTAAGCACCGGATTTGATTCGCTAACTTCTGCACCAACAATGCTCGGATAGGCAAACCGATCTGATCTTGATGATAGCATGCACGCTAAACACGCGATAAATAAAACAGCCCCGCCACTCACATAAGGTGACGGGGCTGTTGATCTGTTAATTGGCGTTATTCTGACTAACGGCCGCCTTGGAAGCGTCCTCCGCCACCGGGTCCGCCCGGCCCGCGACTAGGGCCACGGTCTCCTCCCCGTCCGCCACGCCCGCCTCTATCGCCGCCACGGTCACGGTTGAAACCGCCGCTGGGCTCAGGTCGGGGAGCGGGAGGGCTATCATCGCCGAACAGGGCCTTACGGGACAGGTTGACGCGTCCCTGCGAGTCGATCTCGCGGATGATTACCGTGAGTTCTTGGCCCTCTGCTAGGTCTTCTTCTATATCGCCCAAGTCACCGTTGCGTATGAGTCCATCTTTGCCAGGTACCAATTCCACAAAAGCCCCAAAATTGGTCAAACGGACCACTTTGCCGGTGAAGATGTCACCAATTGCCAAGTCGCGGGTAAGCGCATCTACCCGTGACTGAGCCAAGCCTAGCATGGTCGAATCGACGCCGCCGATAGTGACAGAACCGTCGTCCTCTACGTTGATGGTTGTGCCGGTCTCTTCGATGATAGCTCGGATGACCCGACCACCGGGACCAATGAGCGCGCCTATCTTGCTGACATCAATCTTCATACGAATCATCTTAGGAGCATGTTCGCTCATATGATCTCGGACTTCGGAAATCGATTCGTTCATCTTACTCATAATGTGGAGGCGGCCCTGGCGCGCTTGCTCCAGAGCTTCCTTCAAGATTGCGGGGGTCAGATGGGTTGTCTTAACGTCCATCTGGAGGGCGTTCACGCCGTCGGCGGTGCCCGCCACTTTGAAGTCCATGTCACCCAGGAAGTCTTCAATGCCCTGGATATCGCTTAGGATGGCGTACTCACCGTCCTCGCCGGTAATTAGACCCATGGCGATACCGGCCACGGGGGCTTTGATTGGAATACCGGCATCCATCAAGCTCAACGAGCTGCCGCAGACGCTACCCATGGATGTGCTTCCGTTGGAGCTCAAGCATTCGGAAACGATTCGGATGGCATACGGAAAGTCATCTTCCGAAGGAAGTACTGGCATGATTGCCCGTTCGGCCAGCGCCCCGTGTCCAATCTCCCGGCGTCCAGGGGACATGGCCCGCCGGGCCTCACCGGTAGAATAAGACGGGAAATTATAATGGTGCATGAATCGCCGCGTATTATCGGGGCCGACAGAGTCGATCGTCTGTTTCAGGCTCAGAGAACCCACTGTGACGATGGACATGACCTGAGTCTCACCCCTGGTGAACAGGCCTGTCCCATGGGCTCGGGGCAAGAGACCGGTGTCGCAGGATATAGGGCGGACCTGGTCCAATGCCCGCCCGTCAGAACGGACATGCTCTTGGAGGATGCGTCCGCGTACGGCCTCACGGAACACGGCTTTGAAACCTTCGCCGATCTCCGTCTTGGAGTAATCCTCTTTGAGAGCTTCAGTGACCAGCGCGGATATCTGGTGCTCACCGTCGTCCATCTCGTACATGCCGGGGTTCTTGGCGAGAAGGTCGCTCCAGCGGGTGCCGACGACCTCTTTGATTTTGTTCACAACGGCGTCAGAGGCAGCGTAGTCGTAATCGACCTCAACCTTGGGTTTGCCGACTTTGTTGGCCAGTTCTTCAATCAGGCCAATCGTTGCCGCGTTGGCTTCTTGGGCCTTGCCGATGGCTTCCAGGATGACTTCTTCGGAGACCTCATTAGCACCTGCTTCCACCATCAAGATAGCATCGCGTGAGCTACTGACTACCATGCTTAAAGTACTTTCTGTACTCTGTTCGTAGGTCGGGTGGATGATGTACTGCCCGTCCAGATACGCGATACGGCAAGAGGCAATGGGGCCGTTGAAAGGAATCTGGGAGATGCCGATAGCGGCGGAAGCTCCAATCATGCCTAGAACCTCTGGTGGGTTCTCCATATCGGAGGAAAGGATGGTCAGTGTGATCTGGATATCGTTGTGCAGGCCCTTGGGGAACAACGGCCTGATGGACCGGTCGGTGAGCCTAGAAGCCAGGATGCCGTCCTGTCCGGGGCGCCCTTCCCGGCGGAAGAAACTCCCGGGAATCTTGCCAACAGAATACATCCGCTCTTCATAGTCGACAGTCAAAGGAAGAAAGTCGATGTCCTCGGCCCGGGGCCGTGATGACATGACGGCCGTAGCCAGGACCATAGTCTCACCCAAAGTAACAACAACACTACCGTGGGCTTGGTTTGCTAGTTTACCTGTCTCAAGGGTAAGGGTTTTACCGTCGATCTGGCTTGTGACCGACACCGGGGAAGATAGTTCTGTAGCCATAATTTGCCTAAGGCAACCTCGCAATAAAAAACGTGCGCAACAGATAGATGGGGTGAGAGCTAGACGAGAAGCAACACCCTGAATAGGGTGTTGTTCTGAGGGGAATTATCGCCGGAGGCCAAGCCTGGTTATCAGCGTTTGATAGCGGTTGACGTCTTCCGCGTCAAGATACTTGAGGAGTCTGCGCCGCCGGGAAACCATGCCAAGAAGCCCGCGCCGTGAATGGACGTCCTTCTTGTGTTCCCGCAGATGATCCGTAAGCTGTTTGATATTTTCTGTAAGCACGGCGACTTGGACTTCAGCAGAGCCAGTGTCTTTGTCGTTGATCTGGTATTCCTTAATGATCCGTGCTTTCGTTTCTCCGTCTAGCATCAGGTGTGTTTTTGCTTCTCTCTCTTCTCTTCTTTTACGTTAGGAGAATTATAGCATAGGGGCTTGGGCTGGGCAACGCGGGAAGACTAATATTACCGGCTTGATACGCCCTAGGAACCCTTACTGACTCAGCACCGAAAAACCAGCGGGCAACTCACTCCGGCCAGTAGCCGCTAGAACTAGATCAGAGGCGTGACCTCGGTAAAGAGCCAGCTGACCCATTATCTGTAGTGTGGCTTCCATTCCGGATTCGGGAGGATCGGATTCAATACCTACGGCCTTGGCTAGGTCCATGGTGTGTATGATTAATTCAAAGGTTCGCGTTGGAAGGTAATCGATAAGCCGGATGCCGCCGACGGGACAATCTAAGATAAAATCGTCAGGCATTTCTTCCAGCTTGTTCTTCACGTACATGGCGAAGCCACGAACCATCATCCTCGGGTCGTCGATAATCTCCAGCCCGGCGGCTCTTCCGCGTTCCGCTACATGTTTGGGATTAGCCATGGTTTTCATAGCTTCTCGGAAGAAGTCCACCGGCCGTTCCAGATCGACCTTATCTGCAGGTTTTAATGAATAGCTGAGCACGGTGGTGAAGGACCGATAGGTATGCCCAGTCAGGTCACGGACACACCACTCGCCTAGCGCGGGCTCATCCCAGCCGTCGACGTCCACCTGATCAACTATGCTTGCGAAGTATTCCCCGGCCTCCAGGTAGGTCTCCCGGATATCTTGACCGCTCATGAAAATCCCTCGGTTTGCTCACGATTGTTACAATTTACGGTTGACCCACTTCACTTTCCACGTTCAGAGACTTCATCAGGCTGCTTAACTGGGCCCAGGTCTCATCCTCGACGAAAATCCCCTCTTTGCGGCGCTGTTGCTCTCGGTTATATTCGATTTCGCCTGGGTAGAGTACCTCGGTGAAACCGGTAGCAGGTGGTGAGTCCTTTATGAATTCCACAAACTCTCCCATGTCTTTCTTAAACTCTGCCACGTCCCGGAAATGCGCCAGGTTGAATGCAGCGATGAACACGCCGTCGTTGTGGCGTCCTTCGGGATCGATGCCGAAGCCTAAACCAGTAAGCAGTCCAGAGAAAACCTCAACCATAAACGATAAGGCGTATCCCTTGTGACCCTGGTCAACACCAACAGGCAGAATGGCACCGCCAGAGTAGTAATCGTTGGGATTAGTAGTGGGGTTGCCATCCTTATCCACTATCCAACCCAGAGGTATCTCCTCTTTACGGCTGCGGGACAGGGCGATCTTGCCCAGGGCTACGGTGCTGGAAGCCATGTCCATCAAGACCGGACCGTCCAGATTGCTGGGCATTCCGATACTCATAGGATTGGTACCCAGTTTTCTGGCAATCCCACCAAATGGGGCAACATGTTTAGGGGCTGCCCCGGAATCGGCAGTGATCAATCCAATCATGTCATCGGCTGCCATCATGGTGGGATAGTCGCCCAGTCGTCCGATGTGGCTCTGATGATAGACGGTGACGGCGGCGACTCCGTTGGTCTTGGCCTTTTCTATGGCCAGGCGGGTCGCCTTCTCGGTTTGCACAAACCCAAAGCCCCAGTTGCCGTCGATGACAGCCGTGCAAGGAGCCTCTTTAACTATATCGAACGCAGCGCCGGGAACGATGTGTCCAGCGTCGATCCGGTCGACGTAAGTTGGCGTTTGGATTATTCCATGGGAATCATGACCCACCAGATTGGCCTTGACCAGATGGTTGGCTACGATCTCCGCCTCATCTTCCGGTGTGCCCTTAGCGCGGTAGATGTGATAGGCGACTTTATGCAGATATTCGGGCGTGAAAACAGGCATGTTTCAACCTCTGTGGGATAGTGCCCCTAGTCTAGTGCGGTGCCTGGAGTTTGTCCACTGGAGGCATGGTTGCTTTCAGGTTGTTGACCTGAAAGCAACCATGCTATTCTTTGGTTAGGTTGCCCCTGTAGCTCAGTGGATAGAGTGCCGGCCTCCGGAGCCGGAGACGAGAGTTCGACCCTCTCCGGGGGTACCACTTCCCTCTTTTCCCTCTCTCAGAATTCCCTTTTCGGCGCCCCTCTTGAAGAGACCTGTTGAAAAATCTATTTAAAACTATGTTTGTTGCTCAGTTCCATAGCCAACGAATGAAAGGATTGCCAATCAACACGGCCTAGGCGGCGGTGGTTTTCAAATCGGCACTGGATACATCGTGAATTTCTCGGAGACCGAGAACTCAAGCCTTATCACCACGCACATCCACATGCGCAACGGCATAGCCAAAGTGCTCGAGTTAACCTTCAGACGTCGGTCCAGGTGATGGGCCCAAATAAGCCCTCGCCCATTCCGGGCGAAGGCTTTCTACGTCAATAGACATGGTAAACTCGGATACGACGGGGTGTAGCCCAGCGGTAGGGCGCCTGCTTTGGGAGCAGGAGGTCGGGAGTTCGATTCTCCCCACCCCGACCATTTCATCCATGCCTGAAATGACCTGTTTGAGCGTCTGTGTCCTCTACTCCAGAAACTTCTAACACTATATTTGGCCATTTATTTTGCCCCCTCGGCCAGAAAATCGCCCAAATCCCGTCAGTCCAACATGCGTCCTACGAACCCACCGATGGCAGTTATAGCAAATTTGTAATCAACGTTAAACGGTAATTGCCTAAGTGCTAACGAAGTTCTATCTAGGCATCAAACCCTGGTAAAACTCCTGCACCCATTCTATGCAAATCGCCTACAATTCGGTCAGGAGTCCCTTATCGCATCAGTGCGAAAGAGGGCGAGTAAAACCGGTTCAAGTTGACGTAGCAGGTTGAGTCCAAATCTTCACCGCGAAAGGCAGGGTGGTCAGGGCTGTAGCGGTGGGCACGGAGCACCGAGTTGCGAAGGCTAAGGAATGTAAAAAAATGCCACCACCGGAACGATACAACACTGGGTACAACGTCGGCGTTGGCGGCGCCGTGGTGAACGACAGTCGGTTACTGCTAGTCCGCCGGGCGTCGCGACGAGGCCGCGGCAATTGGCAGATACCTGGTGGGTTCGTCGAGCCGGACGAAACGATGGAGTTAGCCGTAATCCGTGAAGTGGAAGAAGAAGCCGGTGTAACGGCTGCGGTCCAAGGGGTGTTGGGTATCAGGAACAGATACGATGAAGAAGGAGGCAACAGCCTATATATCGTGATGAGGTTGAATCCTCAATCTGGCGAGCCCAACCCTGACATGAAAGAAGTGGACAGGGCCGAATATTTTAGCTTGGCGGAGATTCAAGCTCTAGAGCAGATCTCGCCAGTAAACATTGAGGTCGCCAAGCGGGCGCTGGCTCAAGACCATCATTTGTTGTGTGCTCAAACAGTTAATCAGCCAAATCGAGGCTCATACACTTTGTTTATCGGGTAAGCACAGTCACGACGTTATATTTGTGGATCGAACAGGTGATTTTCATGTCCGAACTGTTAAGAGGGAAAGTTGCGTTAGTCACCGGTGCCGGGCGTGGAATCGGACGGGCCATTGCCACCACCTTGGCGAGCGAGGGGGCAAGACTTGCGCTGACCGGCCGGAATATATCACGCCTCGAACAGGTCAAGGGTGAGATCAAACGGGCTCAAGGCCAAGCTGACGCGTGGCAGATGGACGTTTCTCAAGAATCGTCGGTGAAAAACGTAGTGGGAAAAATCATAGATCATTGGGGACAAATCGACATCCTCGTCAACAACGCCGCGATCATTCACCCGGAAACACCAGTCTGGAATACCCCTATTTTAGAGTGGGACGAAGAGATGAACGTCAACCTGCGGGGTACCTTCCTCTGCTGCCACTTCGTCTTACCTCACATGGTAAAACGGGAGGAGGGTGTAGTTATCAATATCGGGTCGTCTTCTGGGACTATCGCAGAGGATCTCTATGGGGCCTACGGGGCAACCAAATGGGGAGTAATCGGATACACGATTTCCCTAGCTAAATCGGTCCGTCAGCATGGGGTAAGAGTCAACGGGCTAAACCCTGGATGGGTGGAAACGGATATGACCGCAAGCACTGATGTCCCCTCTGATGCGGGGCCTGAATGGACACAGCCTGAGGATATCGCCCGTGCTTCCCTCTTTCTAGCCGCCCATGCACCAGCCGACATGACCGGCCAATTTATCAATCTTTTCGGCGCAAATGACCATTCAGGCCACGCTCCCGGCTCCATATAAAATATTGGAGGCAGGCCGTCTATAACTGGCAGTTTCCCCCGGCCTAGANAAACAAATTCACGCAATCTGGTTNAAGCGCTAGCCCGAGCGACAATATCCTCAAAAAGTCCTAGNCCAATACCAGCGACATCAGTGTAATCAACAGCAGGGTCNTGGTAACGTTGGCGGCACNAGGCTCGCTCTGTCTACGTACATTCCACATTGCTAATGCCCCTGGCTCCTTCACTTAAAGCAACTGAACGGACCCATTGACTAACCCTGCCTAACAGTTAGAATCTCACCAGCCAAACGGATGATTAAGTCGATCTTCAGGTGTAGCTATGCGACTGGAAAACAAAGTTGCTTTTGTCAGTGGGGGCGCCCGNGGTATGGGNGCGGCCGAAGCCAGGCTGTTCGCCCGAGAGGGTGCCAAGGTCGTCATTGGCGATGTGCTTGATGACGAAGGCCGCCAAACAGAAGCTGCCATCAACGAGTTTGGCGGCGAGTGCCTCTACGTCCACTTAGATGTGACAAGCGAAGAAAGTTGGGGGTCGGCCGTGGCCGAGACTGTCAATCGCTTCGGCAAGCTGGACATCCTGGTCAACAACGCCGGCGTTGTATCCAGAGTTCCACTGGAAGATCTTAATGTTGACGAGTGGGATCGAGTGATGGACATCAACTCCAAAGGAGTGTTCCTTGGAACCAAAGCCGCTATCCCGGAGATGAGGCGGTCCGGAGGCGGATCCATCGTGAACATCTCGTCGATATCGGGCATCGCCGGCCAGTCATACGTCTCAGCCGTCTACAACGCCTCCAAAGGTGCGGTGCGAATCTTCACCAAATCCACCGCAATCCAGTACGCCTCTGAGGGCATCCGGGCAAACTCGATTCACCCAGGACCAATCGACACACCCATGACCGCATTTCGACAAGGCGATCCACAAGCGGTGGCAGATTCTATCGGCAGAATACCGCTGGGCCGCAACGGCGTACCAGATGACGTGGCCTACGGCGTGTTGTATCTGGCATCGGATGAGTCATCGTTCGTGACCGGTAGCGAGCTAGTGATAGACGGCGGTTTCATAGCCCAATAGCGACACANCCGAGTTTCTTTTGGCCAGTACAATCGCTTTCTGCACGAATCGATTCGGTAAATTACGGGGAGGATTCTGATGCAACAGAGGGTGCTTGAAGGGAAAATCGCTATCGTCACCGGGGCAGCCAGTCCCAGAGGGTTGGGAAGAGCTATGACCGAGGCTTTGGTGAGGGCTGGGGCTCGTGTGTCAATGATGGACATCAACCAGCAGTGGCTTGATGAATCGTCCAACTATATGCGGGAGATCGGCGGCGACGACTGCGTCATGACCCAAATCGTGGACGTAACGTCCATCACCGAGGCCGAACGTTCCATTGAGCTCACCATCAAAGAACTGGGTGGGCTTCACATACTAGTCAACAATGCAGGCATCGCGCCCCGGAACATGCTGATGGGCGGAGGAACCAAGAACAATTTCTGGGAAGTCTCACCTCAGGAATGGGACCGGGTGGTCGCAGTGAACAGCAGCGGCCCCTTCTATATGACCCGTACCGCAGTGCCCCACATGCTAGCTCAAGGATGGGGCCGGGTTATCGGGGTAACCACTAGTATGAATACCATGTACCGTGAAGGCGGCACGCCCTACGGTCCATCTAAAGCAGCGCACGAGGCCCTTGTAGCCATGGCTTCCCGGGAGTTGGAAGGCACAGGAGTGACGGTCAACGTCCTNGTGCCGGGCGGCATGGCCAGCACTGATCTGATCCCTGACGACGCCGACCACGAGCGGGCCAACATGATCCAACCCGAAGTCATGCAGGCCCCAGTCGTCTGGCTCGCCTCGGATGCCTCCGATGGAATCAACGGCCAACGCTTCATAGGGTATTACTGGAACGAAGAGCTACCTCTGAAAGAACGCCTAGAAAAAGCTGCCGCCCCTGCCGCCTGGCCCCAACTCGGCGCTCAAGCGATAAGACTGAACCAGTAGTCCAACCCATAAAAGAAATCCTTCCCNCTTTCAAANAGGGAATGCCAATTTGGATACCCTACGCTTCGGAGGAACCTGCCTTTAGAGAACCAGTATCCGCCCCTTCACCTGNCCGGGCTCCAACTCCAATAACCCGATGGACGGCACAACCTTGAAACGCCGTTTCCCTGCCGCNCCCGGGTTGAAGAAAGTCAGCCCGCCTCTCTGCTCATTAAATGCAGCATGACTGTGGCCGTATACCACCGCATCGGCTCCTGCATAATAGACATCAAGCCCATCTTCNTCCCCATCTTTAGGAACCTTCACGATGTGAGTCAAGTAGATGCGGCAGCCGGCCAATTCCAACATCTCCACTTCCGGGTACTCTGACTCGGCTCCCTCCAAATCATTGTTCCCCCGCACCGCCGTCACCGGTNCTATCTCGGTAAGCTGTTCGATAATTCCACCCGTGCCGATATCGCCCGCATGGAGAATATGTTCCACCCCTTCCAGCAGAGGCGGCACGCGCGGGTCATAGAAGCCATGGGTATCGGATACCACACCAACCAACATGACGCCTATTATTCCATTTTGGGGTATATTAGCGCTATGCCAGAAGCGCCCGACTTGGAAGTCATCAAGGACTATCTGAACGTATACCTCAAAGANACCCCGGTAACGNCCTGCAAGGTCCTGCGGCCCACTGTTGTTCGTTCATTGGCGACGGCCGAAGTCCTCGACGATCTTCCAGGCCGAACCCTTCTCGACGCCCAGCGCCGGGGAAAGTTTCTGACGCTGCGGTTCTCAGGCGGCCGAAGCCTAGTAATCAACCCTATGCTCACCGGGGCATTACAGCACTGTCAAAGTAGCGTCCGTGTCCAGAAGAAGACGTGCCTGATATTAAACGTCGGCGGCGATATGGACCTCCGCTACCTAGACGACCGGCAGATGGGCAAGATCTACTATATCGACAACGGCGAAAACTGTGGCGAAGCTCAGGACGATTTAATCCCTCAATACACCAGTCTCGGTCCCGACGTGCTCTCAGGTATCACCTTTGGTGAATTCCAATCCCGGCTCAAAAAATTCAATGGTGAGATNAAAGGNGTGTTGACCCGTGGCATTTTCATCTCCGGCATTGGCAACGCCTACTCGGACGAGATACTTTTCGCCGCAGGCATATCGCCTTTCAAGAAATGTCGGGCCCTCACGCCCAACGAACTACGAACCCTACACACCCAGTGTAACCAGGTACTAGTAGAAGCTACCGAAATCTTAAAAACTCGCATAGGCATGGACATCCACAAAAAAGTGCGCGATTTTTTGCAGGTGCATAANAAGGGCGGCGANCCCTGCCCCAANTGCGGCGGTAACATCACCCAGTTGCACGCCAACCAGCGCATCACCAGCTACTGCCGCAACTGCCAACCGGGACTGCTCATCCGCAACTAATACTCTCTCTCCGTTCCAGCTTCTATCCAATAATCAATATTTTCTTATAAGAAAATAGCCTGGACCCGCTAACCAGTCTCAATACATGTAATATTCAGTATTGACATCGCGTAGCCCAAATTATTTAATGTGGTCATGACATTCGGGCTGTTGGTTCTTTACTCGAACCATCTGGCCAAGGCTGGTGTTTTCGGGGATTGCCGGTCTAAATGCCGGTTGATCGGGACCGAACATCTTATGCAAGTCAACCCAAGTTTTGATAAAACTGATTACCGCGGAAGAGGAGGAATTAATGCCTAACCAAGAAATTGCTTTGATGGCCCACCTTCTGCGGCGCGCCGGATACGGGGCGAGCCGCGACGAGATTGAGGCCAGAGTTGCCCAGGGATACGACAACGTTGTCGAAGAACTTCTGAACCCCGGGGAAGACCCCGGGATAGACGAAGACCTGATGTACCGCGCCTATCCGTCTTACTTCGATAAGGCAGCGATCGAGACCGGTCAGACCGAATGGGTCTACCGCATGATCAACAACAAGTACCAGCTCAAAGAAAAGATGTCCCTCTTCTGGCACACCATCCTTTGCGCTGGCGATAACAAAGTGGACAATGCACGAACCACCGCCATCCAGATCGACAAGTTCCGGGACTATGGGATGGGCAACTTCAAAGACATGCTCATGATGCTTTCCACCGACCCGGCGATGCTGTACTACTTGGACAACATCGAGAGCCACAAGACGGCCGTTAACGAGAACTATGGCCGAGAACTATTGGAACTGTTCTCCATTGGCGTCGGAATGGACGACGAGTTCAACTACACAGAGGACGACGTCAAGGCCTGCGCCCGAGCCTTCACTGGCTGGAACCTGGCTCCGACGATTCCCGTATTCCCCTACGGACGGACCCCTTTCGAGTTCCGATTCGACCCAGCTGACCATGACTACGGGGAAAAGACCTTCCTTGGCGAAACCGGTAACTGGGACGGCGGCGACATCGTAGATATCATCTGCAAGCAACCGGCCACCGCCCGGTTCGTTGCCCGCAAGCTCTATGACTTCTTCGTTGCCGACGAACCGCCGGTGCCCTCATGGCGCCTGAGTGAGCCCCGGGACATGGTCGCCATCAAACAACTGGAGAAAGCCTACTTCGACTCCGGTTACGATATCACCGCCATGTTGACCGTCCTCTTCAACTCTGACTTCTTCAAAGACGAAGCTGTTAGGTTCGCCAAGGTCAAGAGTCCGGCAGATGTGGTCATCGGCACCATGCGCATGGTGGGAGACCATCTTGAGCCCAAGCCGGGCCTGTTCTTTGTGGCCATGGAGCCCAAGTACATGGGCTTCGATTTGATGAACCCGCCCACGGTTGAGGGTTGGCACATGGGCCGTGAGTGGATCAACAGCGGCAGCCTCATCGACAGAATCAACTTCGCATCGTCCATGCTGGGCGATACTGAGTTGCCAGGTGTCAAGAACATCATCAACCGGCTGATGGACCTGGGCGACNTCCCAAGCTCCGAGCAATTCCTGGACGGTTGTCTGGACCTGGTTGGTCCCATGGANCTGGCCCAAGAGACCCGGAATCAACTGACCGAACACTTGAATGCCGGTGGCTCTCTTAAACACTCCACTGACTCTGAGAAAGGAGATTTCTCCCGCCGTACCGGNGAAACTCTTCAAATGATTGCCACCACATCGGAGTTCCAGTTCGGCTAGGAACTCTCTAAGACCTGATAAGAAACCACTCATAACCCGGCCAAATACGGAGGAACAGGAATGGTATCAACGGTAAAAGACCCGGTATTGGCAGTGATGTCCCTATCCGGTGGAAACGACGGCCTGAACACGGTTATCCCGTACAACGACCCTAACTACCGGGACTATCGCAAGGCNNTGGGCATCCCCGAGGACCAGATAATTCCCATCACAGACCAGCTCGGCCTGCACCCAGCTATGGCCCCNCTTAAGAANTANTGGGATGAGGGCAGCCTAGCAATCATCCAGGGTATCGGGTACCCCAACGGGAGCCTGTCTCACTTCCGGTCTATGGACATCTGGGCCACATGCGAACCCGAAGAATTGGGCGTCGTCGGATGGTTGGGCAGCGTCATACAGGACGTTGACCCCACCGGCGAGAATGTGCTTACCGGCGTCAATTTCGGACGTGGCCTNCCCCGATCTCTAGCCAAAGAGGGCGTTGCGGTCGCTTCGGTGGGAGACCTGAGCACTTACGGCCTGCTCACCGACATGGGTGCTGAAGCCCAACGGGCAGAGGCTCTTGATCTGTTCGGGCGCATGTACGCTCCGGCGATCGGCCAGGGCGCGGTTGACGACTACATTCGCCGTACCGGTATCGAAGCCCTGAAAGGCGCCGACATCCTGACTACGGCCCCTGGGATGTACAGGTCTGAGGTCGAATACGCCAGCTCTGCCATGGGCGGATACCTCCGNGACATGGCCCAGGTGCACAACGCAGAGTTCGGGACCCGCGTGATGTTCACCACGGCCCCGTATAACATCTTCGATACCCACGCTAATCAAGCAGTGGGGCATGCCAACTTGTTGCAGGACGTTGCTGTGAACGTCGATTCGTTCATGACCGACATCCGCCAACTAGGCAAGAGTGACAACGTAACCTTGTTCTTCTACTCNGAGTTCGGGCGACGAGCCATGGACAACGGCTCCGGCACCGACCACGGCACAGGTGGCGTGGCCTTCGTCATTGGCGACCACGTCAAAGGCGGTCTCTACGGAGAATACCCATCTCTAGATGCGAACAAATTGGAAGACGGAGGCAACCTGCAGCACAATGTGGACTTCCGTTCCGCCTACACAACTTTGCTCGACCGGTGGATGGGGCTGGACGCCAAGGCGATTACGGGCGGCACCTTTGAGCCCGTTCCCTTCTTATAGAAAACCAATAGAGAACAAACCGATTTAAAACCATAAGATTGACCACTGCGCCGGACCTACAACTGTGGCGCGGGGTCTTTACCCCTTAAGGAGAGAATTGCTATGGCTAGCGTATTCCTGGGAATAAACGACCGGACGTTCACCTACAGCTTCACGGCTGGACGCTCCGAGTTTCAGGGCACCGGGTTCCGTAACCCCATGGACTTTGCCCTGGGCCCCGACGACCTGGTCTACGTGGTGAACCGATCCTATGAGTCGCGGTCGGACGGCACCCGCATCAACCTTTTCCGTATCGGCGAGGACAAAGAAGAGTACATCACCGAGTTTGGCTCTTACGGCGAAGAGCCTGGTCAGTTCATCTGGCCCATGGCCATCGCACTGGACAAAGACACCAACGTCTACGTCACNGACGAGTGGACTCACCGGGTGACTATCTTCAACAAAGACGGCGAATACCAGAGTCACTGGGGGGCCCACGGCTCCGGAGATGGAGAGCTGAACCGTCCCGCCGGTATCACCATCGGCCCTGACGAGACCGTTTACGTCGTGGACAGCCGCAATAACCGGGTGCAGAAGTTCTCGCTGGACGGCAAGTTTTTAGGTAAGTTTGGAACCGCCGGCTCTGGCGACGGTGAANTCAACTTGCCCTGGGGCATCTGCCTGGACAAGGAAGGAAACATCTTCGTCGCCGATTGGCGCAACGACCGCGTCCAGTCCTTCACCAACGACGGAAAGTGGCTGGCATCCTTTGGCAGGCCAGGCACAGGCGGAGATTGCACCGTAGCAAGGGAAGAGGGCGGCATGCGTTACGCCGACATTCCCGTAGGTGAGTTCAACCGCCCCACTGGCGTCTGCGTCGACGACGACGGNGACATCTACATCGCCGACTGGCTGAACAACCGTGTTCANGTGCTCACCTCCGAAGGCCGTTTCGTNACCGAGTTCAACGGAGATGCNGCNCTCTCNAGCCTAGGCATAGACAAGATCAAGTCNAACCCTGACATGATTCGCCAGCGCAACGGGGTNCGGGACTTTACTCCTGAGAAGGTCCTATGGGCTCCCTGCGCGGTGCGCGTCGACCACCGTGGCCGTGTCATGATTGCTGACACCACACGCCACCGGTTCCAGGTCTACCAGAAGAATACTGAACCTCTACTGGTCTAATCAAGACAGCCGTTCCAGTCGGACATATTCTGGCGCTTGGGTACTTAGAAAACCCAAGCGCCAGTTTTTATTTCGCAGCAACTTGAGAAAAACATGATCCACGACAAGAATGGAAATCTGGCTAGCGGGCAACTAGCCTCCCAACAAGTCTTTGGGCCTCAGGCTGCGGTTTACGCCACCAGCAAGGTGCATATCCGGGACGATAGCCTGGAGTCTGTGGAGCGGATGGTCGGCGCCGCTGGTGGCGTAAACCGCTATGGCTGGACCGTAGATTTGGGCACCGGTGCAGGGTTCACCGCCTTTGCCGTGGCTGGAGTGTCTAACCGAGTCATCGCCAGCGATGTTACCGAACCTATGCTGCGGCAAGCCCAACATTTGGGGCAAGAACGAGGAATCAATAACCTGGGTTTCATTCAAAATACCGCCGAAGCCCTACCATTTGCAAATGAGTCCATCGACCTGGTCACTTCCCGTGTTTCCGCCCACCACTTCCGAAACTTCGAGAAAGCCCTAGACGAAGCTCAGCGGGTTTTGAAGAACAGTGGATCGTTACTAATGGCGGATTCAGTGGCCCCCGAGGATGATGACATCACCAGATGGATGAACACCATCGAACTGCGCCGAGATTTCAGCCACGTAAAAAACCGGACAATCTCAAGAATCACTGAAATGCTCACAGAGCGTGGTTTCGCCGTGGTCGAGAACAGTTACCCGCGCATATACCTACGTTTCAACGAATGGACAGCCCGCACCAAAGTGTCCCCCGAAGAGATCAAAGACCTCCGTAAAGACTTCCTAGAAGCTCCCGACGCAACCCGCGAGGCCTTCCAGGTAGCGCCCGTCCACGGCGATATAGCTTTCTCTTGGCCCTGTTGGGTGTTCAGAGCAGTCAAAGCGTGACCACCTCAGAGGGTAGTTCTCTTTAACCGACATTATATGTGGTCCAACCAAAACCGCTCCGGAAAATAGACTGGGTTGCTCTTTTCTTTTCCTTGGTCACAAATCAGTTGTCCGAAAAATCCGTTCGAAATCCGTTGAAACTGCCTGGATTTGTTATGAAAAGAGGGATATATTCCCTCGGTCATTAGGTTGGCAGGCCATCTTTCCGTGTCAGGATGTGCGCAGTGGGCGGCCAATCTTTGATTCGTAGGGCACGGGCTGGCCGCAGACTAGTCCTGCTTTCCCCCTAACCGGGCATGCCGTATAATTAGGACGTCCTCACTATAGTGGGGCCAAATCCCTATTCCGATCGACAATGCCCATCGGAGAACCCAACGGAAGTGACCAAAAATGGAAGTAGTTTTCACCCAAGACGTTCCCAATAAGGCCAGGGCGGGCGAGGTCCGCAAAGTGCCGGATGGTTACGCGCGCAATTTCCTTTTGCCTCAAGGTCTAGCGGAGATCGCCACTCCCGAGGTGCTAAAGCGGCTGCACAAAATCACAGCCGTCGGTGATGAGGTTCGCGTCCGCGAGACCGCCATCATGGAAGAACTGGCCCGTGGTCTGGACGATGTCACAATCACTTTGACGGCCAGAATCACGCCCACCGGACGGTATTACGGCGCCATCACAAGCACCCATATCGCCATGGAACTCGCCGAGAAAGTTGGCCGCGAAGTGGAGCGCCGTTGGGTTGAGATAGCAGAGCCTATCCGAGAACCGGGCGAATACGATGTAACACTCCGGTTCTCAACCGAAGTCGCTGCTACGATACACGTTAACGCGGAGATAGAAGAATAGGGCGATGTACGCTGANAAGCTGTTACCCCATGACTTGGAGGCGGAGGAAGCGGTCGTTGGGTCGGTCTTGATCGATGGGGACTGCTTTGCTCGCGTNGCGCCCCACATAAAAGCAGACGATTTCTANCGAGAGAGGAATCAACTCTGTTTTGCCGCCTGTGAAGCNCTCTTCCAACGGGATGAGGCNATTGACCAAGTCACCCTGGCCCGAGAACTGAGNCGCGCCAGCCANTTAGAAACAGTAGGAGGCATGGCCTACCTCAGCCATCTGATCTCCGTCACCCCCACTTCAGCCCACTCCGAACACTACGCAAACGTGGTGGCTCGCACCGCTACCATGCGAAAGCTCATTGACGTTGCGTCTCGAATCTCAGCCATGGGCTACCAAGANACTGACGACGTGGACGCCACACTTCGTCAGGCAGAGGACGCGCTCTTCACNATCAGGGGTCCGGATTCCCAAAGAGGTTTCGTGCCGCTGCGCCAAATCTATGACCAATACATGCAAGACCAAGCCGCCATCGCCGACCCAGTCAGTGAAAACTCTGGCCCGGTAATGGTTGGATACACCGACTTGGACGAGCTACTAGGCGGTGTCCAACGATCTGACTTAATNATCCTGGGCGCTCGGCCTTCGTTGGGCAAAAGCACCCTAGCCTTGAACATCTGCCTGAACGCTGCCAAGAACGGTTCTTCCGCCGGCGTCTTCAGTCTGGAGATGAGCCGNGAACAGTTAGCCCTGCGGATACTTTCATCCGAAGCCGAGATCGACTCCCACCGCCTGCGTTTGGGGNTACTCACCGAGGCAGAAGGGGAAAGAATAACCGACGCCATCGGTCAACTCTCCGACCTTCCGGTCTATATCGACGACACGCCCTTCCAAAGCATGATCGAGATGCGAAGCAAGGCGCGCCGGCTGTCGTTGGAACACGGCTTGGACCTGCTGGTGGTGGACTACCTGCAGTTGATCCAGGGCAGGAGTGGACGGAACGAAAACCGGGTCCAAGAGATATCAGAGATATCCCGGTCACTNAANGTAATGGCCAGAGACCTAAACATCGGAGTGATCACCTGCTCCCAGTTAAGCCGTGGCGTTGAACAGCGGCCTGGGCACCGTCCCATGCTATCCGACCTGCGTGACAGCGGTAGCATCGAACAGGACGCCGACGTGGTGATGTTCCTCCACAGGGACGACNTTTATTTCACCGAAGACGAGTGGGACCAACAATTCCCCGGCCGCCCATTCCCNAGNAACATNGCCGACCTGATAGTNGCCAAGCATCGNAACGGACCTACCGGCAACCTGCAGTTATTCTTCCGGGACAACCTGGTGCGATTCGATTCATTATCCAGGGTGGACGACTTCTAGATATGGCTCCTTCCGGGACCTTCTCCGGTTTCACCGGGAAAACGCTCTACACCCCGGTACCCAACCCAGTTTTCGGACCTATACTGGAGCAGATCCAGGACCTGGCCGAACTCAAGGTAACCTTACGCGGACTGTGGCTGTTCCACCGCAAACGAGGTAATCTCAGGGCCGTTACCTTGGGCGAATTCCTGGCAGACCGTTCGCTAATCAAGGGGCTAGAGTCCCATAACACTGAATCGTCAGAAGAAGCCATACGNCACGGTCTGCGACTCGCTGTGACTCACAAGACTTTTTTGACCCACGAGTTAGCGGGAACTGGAACCATATTCCTGCTGAATTCCGNGGCCGACCGACGGGCTTTGGCCCGGTTAAACGCCGGCCAGACCGCCGCCGATATTGAGGAACAGCCCGAAGCCGATACGCCGGCCCTGGAGCGACGAAACATATTCGCACTCTACGAGGACAGCATCGGGTCGCTGTCACCTTTACTGGCGGAAGAATTAAAAGAAGCCGAGGAGCGCTACCCGGAACCCTGGGTACGGGAGGCCTTCGGCATCGCAGCAGCCGAGAACAAACGAAGTTGGCGCTATGTGTCCGGTATCTTGAAACGCTGGACCGCCGAAGGCAGAGAGACTAGGGGGGATTCCAGGCCTGTGGAGTCCGGGAGGGAGAAAGATGGAAAGCCTGGGCGACATACTGAGAAGGATCACGGCCAGAAATATCTCGACGAATACCAACGGCGGAGGGGTGCTCCTCCCGGACAACGAACCGACCGCTGAGCTCTGTCACCAGTGCAACGGTAGCGGTTGGGTCACACACCGCGTGCACATCGGCCATCCCGACTTCGGGCAAGCCGTGCCCTGCGTCTGCCAAGAAACCCAAGACTCCAACACCCGCGCCGCCGCATTGCGCCGTTACAGCAACCTAGGCGCTCTAGCCCGTATATCCTTCGCTAATACCGACCTTGAAGGCCCGCTGCCAGACGTTCCAAGCCATCAGCTATTCGCCGAAGGCATGACTGCCGCAGCTAAGTTCGCCGAAGATCCGAACGGTTGGTTAGTGCTCACAGGACCCAGCGCCAGCGNCAAGACTCACCTAGCGGTGGCGATAGCTAACCGCTGCATCGAACGCAATCAGACCGTCTTCTTTATCGTTGCTGCGGACCTGCTAGACCACCTACGGGCAGCCTACTCGCCAGACAGCCCAGTTTCCTACGATGAATTATTTGAACAGGTGCGCAACGTGCCCGTATTGATACTCGACGATCTGAGCCTCACCAACGCCACTCCCTGGGCCCAAGAAAAGCTTTTCCAGGTNATAAACCACCGGTACAACAACGCTCTTCCTACCGTAGTCACGGTGCGGGGGCCGCTGCAACGTCTAGACGATGGCCTGCGTACTCGGCTTGAAGGGGCCGACGGTACTGCATCGGTGGCGCAGTTAGGCAACTTCAACAGCCGGTTAATCCAGGGCATCGGAGAAGTTCGCACCGAAATGCTACAGCGCATGACNTTCGAGAATTTCGACACCCTCGGCGGGCCTGATGCGTCCTCACAGGATCAAGAATCCTTAGACAATGCTAAGCATACCGCCGAAACGTTCGCCGCCGACCCCGACGGGTGGCTGCTGCTCAATGGCCCCCGAGGCTGCGGCAAGACTCACNTGGCTGTTGCCATCGCGGGTGAGCGGTTAAACCGTGGCAGCCAGGTCTTTTTCGCATTCGTCCCGACGCTGTTAGACCATCTCAGGGCCACTTTCAGCCCGGAAAGCCCCGTTGGATACGACGAATTGTTCGAGCAGATAAATTCGGTCCCGTTACTGGTTCTNGACGACCTGGGCGCCGAAAGTAGCACCGCGTGGGCAGAAGAGAAGCTCTACCAGATCGTCGTCCACCGCCACGAGGCCCGTCTACCCACTGTCATAACCACCGTCTCAACCNTGGANGAACTTGAGGANACCAAGTCCCGCATCGCTTCAAGGCTNGTNGACGGCATAGTTATCAACTGGGTCCCCATAANGGCCCCTAACTACCGAGACCAACGCCGANGANACTGATTTANNGGNCCGGCCAACCCTNCGGNTNATTCAAATCTCCTNAAAGCTACGAAAATCACCTCAACCTCTNTTTNCAGGGCTGGAGTNATCTGCTTTTACCGATCAATACTTAAACTCTTCCCGCACCGGACTGAATATATCAAGTGCTTTAGCCTTGGTGGTGTAGGCCCTGGCATAGTGTTCAACATTACCGGGGATGATATACATATCGCCGGGCTTCAGAAGCTTGACCTCGCCGTCAACGCCCATCTCCAGTTCGCCTTCAACGATAATCCCACCCTGTTCGTGGGGATGGGTATGTAGCGGAACCTCCGAATCGGCATCAACTTCTACCAGTGAAAACAGCATCTGCTCGCCCCAGAATGTGCGGGTGCGTGCGCCGGGCACCAGTTCCAAGGGTTCTCGGCTTGCCGCGTCGATGAAATAGGACATCATTTCCTCCAAATAATCTAGGAGCGCAGCAAGAGTGCCAACTGAGTCCTTGGCTGTTCTCTTTCATGCTCACGTAGATCTCGTTAGTCCTTAGTACCTTGATCCGTATGTTCAGAAGTATACCCGGCATGCGCCCATGCTCCAATGCGCCCATCTCCCCCATGGCCTGATCTGCCGCTCTTTAGGACGAATGGCTTTCTATATTCATCCACTAGAAACCGCTG
>NZUD01000045.1 GCA_002697005.1 Chloroflexota bacterium
AAATCGTATTTTAATACCGTAGGGTTGCATTCGGTGTCCCGAACGACGCGCGCTACCCCTGCGCTACACCCCGACAGAAATCGTATTTTAATACCGTAGGGTTGCATTCGGTGTCCCGAACGACGCGCGCTACCCCTGCGCTACACCCCGACATAAATCGTATTTTAATACCGTAGAGTTGCATTCGGTGTCCCGAACGATGCGTCCTACCCCTATGCTACTTCCGACTTTCCCTGCTTCGATTCTTGATTCCCAGCCCGAATCAGACTCTGGGAAGAGCAGGACGTATTATACCCTAAGATAAGCGTGTGGTGGCTGTTTTGAATTGGAAAGCGTGCCAGCGACCTGGAGTTGGAGGAAACGTTACTGATTGGATGACACCTTGGAAGTAGCTGAGGGACGGCCAGGGTTAGGGAGAGTGAGGCTTGCGGATTATTTATCGGCCTCTGGTGTTCCTCAGAATGACGGGTTTTGTCGGATCGGTAGAGTGGAAAAGCCGGCTAGGCGCGCGGTCAGTAAAAATTACTGGTCCAGCATTTCCTGGGTCTTTTCGATGAGGACGTTCTTATTCAAGGCCCCGGTCCATCTATTGAATATCCGGCCTTCGCGGTCGATGAATATGGTGGTAGGCATGCCCAAGACCTGGTAGTTCCTGATCACGTCTGAGTCTGAAGTGAACCCCGCTGGGTAGGTTATGGCCAGGTCGGACAGCAGCTTTTTGGCGTCATCGGTGTTTCCCAAGCCAGTGAACTGCCCTAGGTCAACGCCCAGTAACAAGGCTCGGTCTTGAAAGTCTTCGTTGAATTCCTGCAGGTCCGGCATCTCCGCACGGCAGGGCGGGCACAGTCCTGCCCAGAAATTGAGCACGATGGGCCTTCCGCCGATTAGGCCACTGAGTGTGACTTTCTCTCCCCCGACCACATCTTGGCCCTGAAACATAGATACGGTTAAGTCTGGCGCCAAATCTCCTGAGCCGGTGGAGCTGACAAAGTCGTTGTTTGAGTCGTCATTGCTACTGCAAGCGATTGCCGCCGCCGCCAATATAGCCGCAAATATCAGCAGCCAGCGAAACCTGATGTTTTCCCAGCTGATTCGACTGTGTCTTACGGAAATGCCCGTCAAATCATCCTCCCTTGCCAATCAAAGCGATTCTCGAGACGGAATCGGTCTCGCACCCGAATAGAAAAATTAGATGTCATATCAATGTTGTGGGTTTTAGAGATACTTGCGAGATGATCCATCTACCGGTTTCCTGACAGGATAGGATTAATCAACGGTTGCGGGCCCCGCCAGTGCGGAGAGACTCTCTTGGAAGACCAAGAACCGTTCCAGTACCCGTGTCAGACGGGACAGCCATTCGTCACCCAGTCGCCTGAGCGGCATCTGCATCTGGGTATTGCCGACCTGGACGGACGGCCCCAAAGCGCGTTGGAGGGGNACCTTGGCGCCACCCACTGGNGTGCGCAGAGAAAGTACGATGGCGTCTCTACCCTGGACGATGGATTCCACCCCCACGTCGGCGGCCAGAGCCCGCAGCGAAGCCAAAGTCAGAAGGTTCTCGACCTCCTCCGGTAATGGGCCGAACCGGTCCCTCAACTCATCGCGAATCTCGGGTATGTAATCGGCGTCGGTCATTTTGGCCAGTCGTTGGTAGACCGCCAGACGTGTTGGCAAGTGGTCAACGTAGTCTTCTGGAATGCGGGCATTCATGGGGAGTTCTATGCGGGGCAGTTCATTTGGAATCTCAATGTCATCAGTCGCTCCTCCTTCGCCTTCCAACTCTTGCACAGCTTCGTTCAAAAGTTGTGTGTAAAGGTCGAGGCCAACCTCTTGGATATGACCGCTCTGGGACGCTCCCAGAATGTTTCCAGCGCCGCGAATCTCCAAATCNCGCATGGCGATTCGGAAGCCTGCGCCCAATTCNGATGCCTCCAGGATNGCTTGCAGACGATGTTCGGCTCCCTCCGTGATGCGCCGGCCCCTAGGAGCCAGAAGATAGGCATAGGCCCGGTGCTCGCTCCGCCCCACTCTGCCCCTAAGCTGGTANAGCTGGGCCAGCCCGAACCGGTCGGCACGTTCCAGGATAAGAGTGTTTACGTTAGGCATGTCTAATCCGGACTCTATGATGGTGGTGNAGACTAGGATGTCAGCTTCGCCGTTTGCGAAGCTCAACATCGCATCTTCCAATTCCGACTCTGCCATCTGGCCGTGGCCTACCATGATTCGGGCTTGGGGCACAATCTTATTAATCTCGGCGGCGGCCTGGTGAATTGTGCGAACGCGGTTGTGTAGATAGAAGACTTGCCCNCCTCGTTCCATCTCTCTCAGGATGGCTTCTTTTATNACATCTTCCGAGTATTCAGAGACAAATGTTTTCACCGGCAGCCGGGCTTCTGGCGCCGAGTCCATGGTGCTCAAGTCGCGGATTCCGGCCAACGCCATGTTCAGTGTGCGAGGAATAGGAGTGGCGCTCAGCGTAAGCACGTCCACCTGTTGACGGAGCTGCTTCAGGCGTTCTTTGTGGCTGACGCCGAACCTCTGTTCNTCGTCCACCACCGCAAGACCGAGGTTCTTGAACTGAACGTCCTTTTGCAGCAGGCGGTGGGTGCCGATGACGATGTCCACGCTGCCGTCTCTCAATCCTTCAATCACCTCTAATTGTTCTTTGGGAGTGCGGAACCGGCTTAAGACTTCCACTTTGACCGGGAAGGGGCTGAGCCTTTCGCTGAAGGTAGCGTAATGCTGCTGGGCCAGTACAGTGGTCGGAACCAAGATGCCCACCTGCATGCCGTCGTTCACCGACTTGAATGCGGCCCGGAGCGCAATTTCTGTCTTGCCGTAGCCTACATCTCCGCAGATTAGGCGGTCCATGGGACGGCTGGTTTCCATATCGACTTTTACTTCGACGATGGCCCTGGCTTGGTCCGGTGTTTCAACGAATGGGAAAGAGTCCTCGAGTTCTTGTTGCCAGACCGTATCCCCTCCGTGCTCGTGGCCCTCGGCCAAGGCTCGGGCGGCGTTTACGCGGAGGAGTTCTTGCGCCATCTCCCTGGTCGCGCCCTTCACCCGACTCTTCACCCGAGCCCATTCCGCCGTGCTCAGGCGTGTGAGTGACGGCGGCTGGTCTTGTGCGCCGACGAATGCAGACACCCGATCCAGATGATCGGTGGGTACGTAGAGCTTGTCGTTCTCCGCGTACTCGAGAATCAGGTACTCTTTCCCTTCTTCGTCATCTCCGATGTGGGTCGTGCCTGCGAATCTGGCCACACCGTGGTCGATGTGCACGACATGGGCGCCAGGAACAAGGTCGGCCAGAACCACTTCCGGCCCGTGTTCGGCTTTGCGGCGTCGGTGATATCGCTGCTCTTTCACCGTGCCGAAGAGTTCGGAGTCGGTCAACAGCACTAGCGTGTTGGCATCTCTATTGACTCCAGGCAAGTTGATAGTCCAGCCGTCTCTGAGGGAGCCTGGAAGCAGGCAGACTTGTCCAGGAGCGGGAGGGCTGTCCAAGGATTGGGTCTGCGTAACGCCAACCCCTTCCTGTTCCAATATCTCTGCGATCCTCCGTTGGTGCTGGGTGATTGCCACCACTGCGCAGTTGGCTTCTCGGTGACGTTGAATGTCTGCAGTCAGTTGTTCCAGATTGCCGTAATAAGGCTTGGANGGCTGGAAAATCTTATCCTCGTCATCACTCACCCAGGTCTGAAGCTGAACCTGGCGGACGCCGCTTAACCGGTTAGAGAAGGTTTCCCATTCCATATGAGGCGACGGGAAATTGACTGGTAGCTCGCCCCGTTCTTCCCGGGCTTCGCGCATGCGTTCGAAACGCTCTTCCAGNTCCTGCGCCTCGGCTTCCACTCTGCCGTACCGGTCTAGGACCACCCGACCGTTCGCCCCGATGTACTCCATCAGATGGGCTTGGTTTACCAGACCGTTGTAGAAAGAGAGAGTCTCAGGGTTGGGTACTGACGTGAGCTGCGACAGTTCATCGGCCATGCGGTCGCGTACATCGTTGCCGCATTTGGCATAGTCCAAACCATCGATTAGGGTTTTCACTGTCTCCTGATGGGCCAGGCNGGGCAATTGCTCTTTTGCGGGAGCCAGCCGTACTTCCTCGATGGGGCCGATGGAGCGCTGGGACGCAGGGTCGAAGTTGCGGATGGTGTCTATCTCGTCGTCCCACAATTCGATGCGGGTNGGCCATTCCGCGCCGATGGGGTAGATGTCCAAGATTCCGCCGCGGTGGCTAAAGCTGCCCGGCGCTTCTACAACGGGCTCGTTGCGGTATCCCAGGTCCAACCAATGGCCTAAGACGTCGTTGATGCGTATGCGATCGCCTTTCTTCCAGACGCTAAGCTCTCCGCTGGTGGGGAACACCCCGGCCATTAGTTCTGGGGGCAGAGTGTAGAGCAGGGCGGAGCCCACCGAGCAGACTACTAACGGTTGAGTTTCAACCGGAGGGCCTCCGAAGTTGCCAGCTGCAGCCAGAGCCGCCAATGCTGTCAGCCGCTGGTTGCTGGTGTTGGCATCAACCGCCAATCGCTCGAAGGGCAACACCTCTGGCTCTGGGAGATGGTAGATGGGCTGGTCTTCCCCNAGGTATGTGAGCAGTTGGTCGTGTAGGCGGCGGGCATCGTCGGGCCTAGGCGTGATCACCAAGATCGGCCCCTGTTGTCGGAACCATAACGAGGCTAGGAATACCGCGCGGGCACCCTGCCGGAGAGTTACTCCAGACTCGCTGTTTCCTCCACCAGCGGCATCAACGTTGCCACGGTACTCAGGATGACGATCCAGTAATTCCAGAATTCCCTTAAGTGTCATCTAGTGCGCTTCGACTCCAGACCACCTACAGCGAAAACACGCAGAGGTTTAAAATTACACGCGGGAAAAGGGGCTGGTAACGAAGCCAGCCCCTTTCCAACTATTCTATGGCCTCAAAGAAACTGTTACAAGGAGAAATTGAGCATGTTACCAAACTGGGAATCTGGCAGTGCGTGCTATAATATTTGGGTCGTGTAGCGCCTTTGAATCGCTTATTTTCNGCCTGATTTCCTGCCTTCGAACACCGATAATATGGCCAGAACAAGCCAAAAATATAAGACAGAAAACAGCTCGGAGTCCTGCACTCTCCGTTACCGGCGAATCGTTGTCAAAGCCGGGACAGGAGCCCTAACCGGACCTAACGGTTTGAACTCCGAGGTCATGGCCGACCTGGTGCGCCAGATTTGTCACGTGCGTGACGCCTCAGGTGAAGTTCTGCTGGTGACTTCAGGGGCCATCGCCGCCGGCCGCTCGGCACTAGGGCAAACCCTGGGGGAATTGGAGCACGATATCTCTTCTCGGCAGGTTTTTGCTGCAGTGGGTCAAAGCCGGTTGATGCACACCTACCAAGAGATGTTCGCCGCACATGACGCTCAGATCGCACAAATCCTACTAACCATAGCCGACCTTTCCAACCGTCAGTCCTATCTGAACGTGGGCAACACCCTTCAACGACTCTTGGAATTAGGAGTGCTGCCGGTGGTCAACGAGAACGACGTAGTGGCGGTCGATGAGATTGGNGANGTCTTCGGTGACAATGACCGCCTCTCAGCGTTGGTAGCTAACCTGATTGATGCCGACCTGATGGTGGTATTGACCGACACCGACGGTTTGTATTCAGCCGACCCGCGCACAAACCCCGACGCCACTCTTATCATGGAGGTCGACCGGGTGGACGCCGGTATTGAAGCATTGGCTGGAGAGGAACTACACCCTTGGGCCAGAGGTGGCATGGCCACCAAATTGGAGGCCGCCAAGCTGGTTACGACATCGGGCATACCCATGGTGATGTGTCACAGCAGGGCTGAAGACGCGGTGGTACGTGCCGCTAAAGGTGAGTCCGTGGGTACCTTTTTCAAACCCGCCAATGGCAAGATGGAAGCGCGTAAGCGCTGGATGCTGAGCGGGATCTCACAGCGCGGGAAGATCGTGGTGGACAGAGGAGCAGTTGGGGCTTTATCGAAAGACCACCGGAGCCTGCTCCCCGCCGGTATCCAGTCTGTGGAAGGTGAATTCAGCCGCGGTGAGTCCATCTATGTGGTGGATGTCAATGGCGTCAAGATAGCTTGCGGTATAGCCAATTACGCCGCCAGCGACATAGGCAAAATACGGGGTTTGCGATCTGACCGCATCGAAGAGACTTTGGGTTACCATTACGGACAAGAAGTGGTGCACCGGAATAACCTCGTGCTTCTTTGATATGACTATCAAGACGGTTCTAGATTTACATGCATTGGGCCAAGCCGCCCAGAAAGCCGCCCGAAAGCTGGCCCGTCTGTCTACCGATGACAAGAATCAGGTGTTGCTAAACCTGGCTGCGTTGCTCCGGTCGGATCATGCAGATGTGCTCGCGGCCAACAAAGGGGACTATCAAGAGGCCAAAGCTGATGGATTGGAAGAGTCCATGTTGGACCGTCTCCTCCTGACCGGTGACCGTCTTAACGGCATCGCCGACGAGATTGAGCGAGTGGCTGAACTTCCTGATCCTATAGGCGAGGTCATTGAGACTTCATCTTTGCCGAATGGGCTAATCACTAGCCGCCGACGAGTTCCTCTTGGAGTCGTCGGCAGCATCTACGAGTCTCGGCCAAACGTGACTGTCGACATATTCGGTCTCTGCCTAAAATCCGGCAACGCCTGTATCTTGCGAGGCGGGAAGGAGACAATCCGATCTAATACCGCTCTCCATACCATGCTGCGTAAGGCACTGAGTGACTCCGGTATCACGACCGACGCAGTCCAGTTCGTGAACAACCCTGACCGGGCATTGGTGGATGCCATGCTCAAGATGGACAGCTACATCGACTTGTTGGTGCCACGGGGCGGGGCGAGTCTTGTAAAGTATGTAGCTGAAAACGCCACCATGCCCGCGGTTACAGGCGGTATAGGCGTATGCCACACCTACGTGGACCGCTCCGCCAACCTCAATATGGCGGTCGAGATCGTTCATAATGCCAAGGTTCGTCGTCCCTCCATTTGCAACGCCCTCGATACCGTCCTGCTTCACTCAGAGGTGGCGGCCGTTGGATTACCGATGATCGCGAAAGAATTGACGGGTTCGGGTGTAGAATTGCACTGTGACAACCGTGCCCTGAGCGTACTCGGACCGGAGAGTTCAGAGGCAGCCATTCCGGCCAACGAAGACGACTGGGGCAGAGAGTTCCTTTCACTGACCGCCGCCGTCAAGATTGTGGATTCGTTGGACGACGCGCTGGAGCATATCGAGACCTACGGTTCTGGCCACTCCGAGGCGATTATCACCGAAGACGACGAGGCGGCCACCAGGTTTCTGGATGAAGTGGACGCAGCGGCCGTTTACGTGAATGCGAGTACCCAATTCACCGACGGCGGACAGTTTGGTCTCGGGTCAGAGGTTGGCATCAGTACCCAGAAGTTCCACGCTAGGGGGCCGATGGGCCTCAAAGAACTAACCTCATATAAGTGGGTAATCGTGGGNAANGGNCAGATNAGGCCGTAGCTGTTATGCCCGCGCGACATAGGAGGCCATACGTGGCGGACCTAAAATTCGAACGCGAGGTGCGAACCCCACATTCAGAGGCGTANNTAATAATGGAACANGATCGGCAGGTGGGTCGAGTTGACATCCACTTCACTCCTGAGATGGTCCATGCTGCTGTATCGGTGGACGAGAGTTTGACCCAGGAGACGGTCCAGCAGATCATCGACATAGTGGACGAAGACATCGTCGACTCCGTTGGAATAAACCGTGGGAATTTCGTGGTACACATCTTCCAGGGCCGTGAGACCGGCGTCCTCAGCGACGAGAGCGAGAACGAGTTCAGCGAAGACGGCAGCGACCACTAGCNACTAAGCTTCTCAACCAGAACGCCCACGCTCTGCCTGTCCAATGTCGTTTGCCCCGGTGCTATACTCATCCNTTTATTCAAACTCGCTATAAATTTTACGACGGTTGCACAGATTAGGCTTTGATAATAGACGCTCATTGCCACATCCTACCGCCCTCTTTCCGTGACCGCAGAGTCGAGTTAACCGGGCGTGACGCCACCTTTGCGTCACTCTTGTCCGACCCTAAAGCGGCCATCGCTACCGTGGACGATCTGTTGAAGGCCATGGACNGCGCCGGTATCGACCGCGCTTTGGTCATGGGTATGGGGTGGACCGACCCTGACGTGGCAACCGAGGCCAACGATTACATCATTCGGGCCGTGGCCGATAACCCGAATCGCCTAAGTGGATTCTGTTCGGTAAACCCCGTCTGGGGAGAGAGGGCTTATACCGAGGCGAAACGGTGCATCGCCGCCGGGCTGTCGGGAATCGGAGAGCTGCACGCGGACACCCAGGGATTTGACATTACCAGCGTTTNGGATATGGCGCCGATTATGGAACTGACCCGCGCCGATGCCTTGCCGGTTCTGGTCCACGCTTCCGAGCCGGTAGGTCATCAGTACCGCGGCAAGGGCAGAACCACCCCCGAAAAGCTGTACCGTTTTATCCAAAACTTCCCAGGCAACCCAATCATCTGTGCCCACTGGGGCGGCGGACTACCGTTCTATTCCCTGATGCCCGAGGTCAAGGAGTCCCTCAAGCTGGTATATTTCGACTCTGCAGCCTCGCCCTTTTTGTACCGGTCCGAAGTATTCCCAGCCGTAGCAGAGCTCGTTGGATCTGGAAAAGTACTCTTCGCCAGCGACTACCCATTGATGGACATGTCCCGTCCACTAGAGCAAGCTCGGAGCATTGGACTCGCCCCTGAAACGGAAGGACGTTTGCTTTCAGGAAATGCCGCCAAATTATTGCGCTTGTGACCTCAGCTGACGCGCATCCAGAGGGGTCGGTGACCTTGCCGGACTACCTGAGGGAAGGCCTGGAGATTCTTTTTGTTGGCTTGAACCCCTCCAAGTACTCTGCCGAGGTTGGCCATTATTTNGCCAATCCCCGCAATCGCTTCTGGCCGGCTTTCAATCTATCCGGGTTGGTGGATAGACCTGTGACATACCAAGAAGACGGCACGTTGCTGAACGATGGAATCGGATTCACCGACGTTGCCAAGCGTCCCACTCCCATGGGTTCTGGACTCCGAACGGCCGATTTTCGCCANGGGGCACCGGTCCTCAAAGACAAGATAATCAAGTTTGCGCCGAGGCTGGCCTGTTTCCAAGGTTTGATGGCCTACAAGGCCTACTTGCAGCACGGCGAGGGCGTAAAAGAAAAACCGGAACTTGGTGAGCAGGAGCGAATGATCGGTACTTCTACTGTATTCGTGGTGCCCAATCCAAGTCCGGCCAACGCAAAATATTCCCTGAATGATTTGGCCGAGTGGTACGGCTGGCTTAGGGAGGCCAGCCAGAGGTGACCATACCAGCNGANGNTAAGATNNGGTCGTTNATAGCCATCCCGNTTCCCGANTCGGGAATCCAAGCTTTGGAAGANTCAGTTAGGGGTCTAGAAGCGNAGTTCGGCAGNCACGTTCGNTGGGTTCGGCCNGANGGAATCCANNTGACACTNAAGTTTATGGGAGANATCCAGTTGGGAATCGCTGAAAAAGTTCTAGAAAGCCTGTCTTCAGTGACCACTGTATTCAAGCCATTTGTTCTTGCCATCAACGGACTNGGCGTCTTCCCTAACCTGCGGAGTCCCAGGGTCTTGTGGGCNGGNTTAAATGGTGATCTTGAGGTGCTCGGAGCACTACAACAGGCTGTGGACGATGCTGTGGGCCAACTGGGTCTTCCTAAAGAACAGCGTGGATTCTCCCCTCATTTGACGCTAGGACGGGTCCGGCGGGATGTGAACGACGANCAACGAAGGAAGATCAGTGAGGCTATTTCCTCAGCGGCACCGCCGACCGCCGTGGAGTGGACCGCTGACACCGCCAACCTGATGCGGACTGAACTCGATCCTAACGGTTCCAAACACTATCTGGTTGGCTCTGCATCTCTAGGTACTGGGTGATGGACTGCGTGAACACCACCATCTGGCCTGTGGCGCCCTTCGATTTCGAGTTTACCGCCGGCTACCACACTTACTTCCAGAGTCGGTACGGTACTGACACGATGGAAGACGGCGTCTACCGCCGGCTCCTGGATCTGGGGGACAAGTTGGTATTGGCCTCGGTGTGGTCTTCCGGCTCGGTTGAATCCCCAGAGTTGACTGTGGAGCTGCAAGGCTCGGACCTAGACGCCAACGACGTGACATCGGCCAAGTCGAAGGTTTCCTGGCTATTGGGAGTGGATCAGGATTTGTTGCCGTTCTACGAACTCGGCAGGACTGACAAGTCCATGGCAGGCCTGGTGGAACAGTTTTATGGCCTACATCTGCCGCACACTGCCACGGTGTTCGAGGCTTTGGTGTTGGCGGTTCTGGGCCAGCAGATATCCACCGGCGTGGCCCGAATCATCCGGACGCTTCTTATCGAAACGTTTGGTCCNAGTGCCCAGTTCGACGGCCAGATATATTACGCCTTCCCTAGACCCGAGTCTATCTGGGCGTCGTCACCCGCCGAACTTCATACCATGAAACTGACTCAGCGGAAATCGGAATATGTTCACGGCCTGGCGGGTTCGATCTTAGACACCTCTGTGGGGCTGGAAGACCTGGATGAATTGTCTGACGGAGAGATCGTCGACAAGCTCGTGTCCCTGCGTGGCGTGGGGATCTGGACCGCACAGTGGGTGTTAATCCGGGCAGTGGGCAGGCCCGATGCACTGCCACTTGGCGACCTGGCGTTGAGGAGAATAGTCTCGCGTCTCTTCACAGGCGGTGAAGATGTGACGGACGCTCAGGTTGAGGGTATCGCTCAAAGGTGGTCTCCTTACCGGACCTTTGCTACTGTCTATCTTTTTAGCGCCNTGAGAANTGGGGCNGGGTGANTCGCCTCACCAAAAATAAGGAGAACAGCATGTCGTTTCTAGGACTTAGACTTGGGAACGAAACTCAGATGAGCACGGCGGATATCCAGTACCTTGGCAGGATGGCCGAAGAATCGGGTTATGGTGAGATTTGGATGACGGAGGGTTCTGGACGGGATTCCCTGACCCAACTCACAGCCATCGCATTGGTCACCAGCCGTATCGGCTTGGGTACCGGAATATTGCCGATGTTCTCAAGAACGCCTTTGATAACAGCCATGTCCTCGGCTGGGCTGGCGGCCTCTTCCGATGGGCGGTTCATCCTGGGTTTGGGCGTAGGAAACCGCTCTGCCACCGAAGNCGGACACGGGGTGGCCTATAGCCAACCGATGGANCATNTCTCGGATATGGTCCATATCGTGCGCGCTTTGNTGANAGGTGAAGAGGTTAATCATCAAGGCAAGGCAATTACGGTAAACAGGGCCACACTGGGTGACGCAAACCCCAAGGGCGATGTCCCTATCTATCTAGCGGCTTTGGGCCCTCGCATGCTGCAGTTGGCCGGAACCATAGCCGATGGAGTGTTGTTGAGTTGGACTGCCGCAAGTTATCTTGAGCAGGCGATCCAACTTGTGAGAGACGGGTCAACCAGAGCTGGTCGCGATCCTTCCGAGGTGGCGATATCGGGTTATCTGCGAGTCGGAGTTACTGATGATCTGGAAGCGGGTCGTGCTAGCCTACAGCGGGAGATTGCCAGGTATGCCAGCGGTATCCACTATCAATCATTCTTTCGGAATACTGGGTTCGGGGCGGAGATGATAGGAGTGCAGTCGGGTAGGGATCATGCCTATAACCCAGCCACGGCCGCGGCAATCGGTGACAAAATGCAGTCGGAGTTGGGAGTAGTTGGCCCTGCGGAAGTCTGCAGGGCACGGATCGAGCAACTGCGGGAGATGGGTCTGGCNAAACCCGTGATCGCCCCATTAACCGTGGGAGACATGAAGGAATCCTATGAGCGTACCATTCAAGCTTTGGCCCCGTAAGAATCTGAAGTTGTCCTGAGAGAAGTATGTCCTCTGTTCTAGTTTTCGTATTTGACGGACTTCAACCGGCCCAGGTAAACACCCGGCTGATGCCCAACCTTTCGGCCTTTGCCGCTAATGGAGTGACATTCGTCAATCATCATGCGGTATTTCCGTCTGTCACCCGCGTCAACTGTTCTAGCATGGTCACCGGCATGGACCCAGGAGGACATGGCTTGGCTGGAAACAGGCTTCTGATCAGAGAATTCGACCCGTATAACGCGATGGGGGCCATGGAGCCAGAACTGAGTAAGGTTGCGAAGGCCGGCGTGCCAGTGCTCTTAGCGCCAACTTTAGCTGAGATTCTTGTGCGCCACGGCAAAGAATACGTAGCCATCGGCGTAGGGACCAGTGGCAACGCATATCTCCATAACCCAACAGCCGAAGATTCAGGAGGAGCGACTATCCACCCAACATTCGCCTTGCCCAGAGATCTTCATGAATCTTTGATTGACCGGTTTGGTCCGTGGCCGGAAGAAAAAGTGCCTAATACTCCGAGATTGGCCCACGCCACTCGGATCATGACCGAATACGTTCTTCCTGAACGAGAGCCGGCTGTGGCGTTGATTTGGTCTTCGGAGCCGGACAAGGCCCAACATGCATCTGGGGTTGGTTCCAGTCTATCCGACACTGCGATCAAGGAAGCAGACGGGCAGTTCGGGGATGTGCTTCGTTGGTTGCAGGAAACAGGCCGCACTGATGAAACGGACGTCATAGTTGCTTCAGACCACGGCTACTCGACCATAACTGGGAATGTTGATGTTGAAGCTTTGATGAGAGATGCCGGGTTTCGGCCTGGAGGAGAGGCAGGTGGGGTGATAGTTGCCCAAAACGGTGGCGCGGCTCTCTTATACACACCGCCAGGGGACTTAGAAACGGCCCGGCGATTGGCTTCTTGGCTCATGGGACAGCCTTGGTGTGGCACAGTTACCGCTTCGGATGCTGTGGGAGGTATCGCTGGGACTCTACCGGCTTCATTGGTGGGTAACCAGGGCCCGCGGGCGCCCGAGCTCACTGTCTCGTTCGCCTGGGATTCANCAGCCAATGAAGCAGGGTATCCCGGCACGGCGTATGCGACCTATGGCGAGCCAGGTATGGGCCAGCATGGATCCATGAGCCGTCATGAGATGAATAATATCTTGTTCGCCGCCGGCCCCGGGTTCAAATCTAATATCAGATCGCAAGTTCCGTCAGGTAATTTGGATCTGGCTCCAACCATCCTCAGGATTCTAGGCATATCAGGCGAGACAGCTATGCATGGAAGGGTTCTCGAGGAAGCGCTGTCCGATGGGCCAGGAGCTGATGGCCCGGACTGGCGCACAGAATCCCACCAATCAGAAGCCGACCTGGGCGGTGAGGTNTACCGCCAGCAGATAAAAATATCCANCGTGGGCGCCACGTCATACGTCGATGAAGGGAATCGGACATGATTCCGTGAGTTAGCCACGATCATAGAACCGGTTGTGTATCGACCATATGAGAACCTCCGGCCCTCTGGCACTGAGTTGGCATTAAAGTGAGGGAGTGGCATGTACCGCCCAGAATTGTTGGGCCGTACCCCCTGATGTTGTGGCTGACTTAACAGTCGTGATAACGCCACNCGCCTGATTCTATTAGGAACAACTGCAGTTCAGGNCCCCATACTATCTTGTTGCCAATCTTCCATGTTTGTTCGACGTAAGCCCAGGGAGAATTCCAACTTTTCAATTTGTAATAGCGGTCGGCTTCTTGGGCATCTTTTAAATCCATCGTAATCGTCTCCAGAAACCAAGGCCTTACAACCTCAAAGACCAATCCCTTATAGTCAGCCAGGGAAGTCTCGCTCCGGCAAATTAACGACCAGCTATCATATAATCCCTCCAACGCTTCGGTAGTCATATCACTGGCCAAGAACCATCCATCTCTTTTATTTGCGAGCGCAAACAGTTCCTCTTGCAGCTCAGATTTCAATTCAATATCTGTGGGAGGAATACTGCCTCGAAGGAGCATATCAGCATCAGNATCACCTCCACCGTCACAGGCAGTCATGGTTAGCAGCAAAACCATTACAGCTAATATCGAAACTATCCTTCCTAAGGTTGCGTTCATTTCCTTTNGGCCTTTCGGACATATTTTGGTGATGAAAAAATCTCCCCTAAATGGTCTATATTTAGGGGAGATTTTTTAGCGTTTTACGGGCTGTTAGTTCAAAGCAAACGGGCCTTGAAAACACAGCGATGGAGATTATATGAATGTAAGATGCTCAAATACAGACGTTGCCGCCGAACGTTCAGCACTGCTGCCGTAGTTAGCCNTTCAGCATCTTCATCAACTGCATGGGGTTACGGGACTTGGACATCTGCTTCATCATCTTCTGAGTCTGTTTGAACTGGTTCAGCAGTTGGTTCACGTCTGCAGGAGTGGTGCCGCTGCCCTTGGAGATACGCCGGCGGCGGCTCCCATTTAGGATCTCAGGCCTTTGGCGTTCTTGGGGAGTCATNGACCGGATTATGGCTTCTATGCGCTCGACACGCCCGTCGTCCAGGTCTCCCATTGGCATCTTCTTGCTGAGTTGCCCCATACCCGGAATCATTTCCATCACGGAAGATAGCGAGCCCATCTTTTTCACGCTCTGAATCTGGGTTAAAAAGTCCTCAAGGTCGAAACTGGCCTGGCGGAACTTGCGCTCCATTTCCTCGGCCTGCTTATCGTCNACCGCTTCCTGAGCCTTCTCGATAAGGGTCAGAATGTCTCCCATGGCAAGGATTCGGGAGGCCAGTCGATCTGGGTGGTAGGCNTCCAAGCCGTCGGGTCTCTCACCAACTCCCAGGAATTTGATGGGCACGCCGGTCACTCGGGTGATAGACAGTGCCGCGCCCCCACGGGCATCACCATCCATCTTCGACATGATTAGGCCAGTGAGATTCACACGCTCGTGGAACCCTTCGGCGGCGTTGACCGCTTCCTGACCGGTCATGGCGTCCACTACCAGAATCACTTCCTGGGGATTGATAGCTTTTTTAACGTCGTCCAGTTCCTGCATCAGATCTTCGTCTATCTGGATCCGGCCGCCGGTGTCGATGATGGCCCAGTTGACTCCAAGTTGGCGAGCCTTTTCGAGGCCGTTCTTGGCAACCTGNACTACCGTGGAAGACTCTGGGTCTTCTGAATAGACCGAGATATCTAACTGCTTGCCTAGAGTCTCCAGTTGCTGGATGGCGGCAGGGCGGCGCAGGTCAGCGGCTATCAGTAGAGACTTGTGACTTTCTCGGCGCAGGTGGAGCGCCAGCTTGGCGGCAGTGGTCGTTTTACCTGATCCCTGCAGTCCCACCAGCATGATAGCCGTGACCGGTTGGCTTGAAAGAGTCAGGGAGTTGTCGCCACCGCTGAGCAGTTGGGTCAGCTCATCTTGGACGATCTTCACGACCTGCTGACCAGGGGAGAGGCTTTCTAGAACGTCTGAGCCGATAGCCCGCTCTTTCACTGCGGCTACGAAATCCCGTGCGACCCGGAAATTTACGTCGGCTTCCAACAGGGATCGGCGGACTAGGGCAAGNGCTTCGTCAACATCGCTTTCGGTCAGGCGNCCCTTGCTGGTCAGCTTNTTCAGGATCCCAGTCAATCGATCGGTNAGGTTCTCAAACATATCTGCTCTGGCTAGATTTCGGGTGGNTTATNACCGATTGTAGGCTCGGCTGTGTTACAGGGTCAAGACNNACANAGGTGATTTACTCTGGCNGAACAGACTGCCAANCGTCTTGNTCTGNTTNAACATCGGNNTNGTTANGNCCATNAAANGGCCCNTTACGCTATGCTAAAATTAACTGGTCTTCGGTCGACATAACGTGAAATCGAGAGCACCTTTTTGGAGTGGTGGAGGTTGTAGTGGGCGGTTTTCCTCCGGTTTTTCCGGTGAAATATCGGGCCCATCTGAGGCCCTCTTAATGATACCCCTCAGGCTTACTCTCAGTAACTTCTTGTGTTATCGGGAGAACGTTGAGACGCTGGACTTCGCCGGAGTCCACGTTGCCTGCTTGTGCGGCGCCAACGGACACGGTAAGTCCGCCCTGCTGGACAGCATCACCTGGGCGCTATGGGGCAAGGCCAGGGGAAAGGTTCAAGACGAGATGATCTCCTATGGCGCTGATGAGTGCCGGGTGGAGTTGGACTTCGCATCCCGAGACCAAAACTACCGCGTCATCCGCAGCCATGCTCGGGGCGGTAAGCGGCGTAGGGGCGGTGTATCCGACCTGCAATTGATGGTTCTGGAAGGTGAAGCTCCAAGGCCTATGACCGGCGATATGATCCGCGAGACCCAAACCCGCATCGACCAGACCATTGGCATGGACTACGACACCTTTGTGAACTCAGCGTTCTTGGTACAAGGTCGCGCTGACGAGTTCACCAACAAGACGCCTGCTGAGCGCAAAGCTGTGCTCAGCAAGATATTAGGTCTGGAGGCCTACGACCGGCTTCAAGCCCGGGCCCGAGA
>NZUD01000046.1 GCA_002697005.1 Chloroflexota bacterium
CTCTTCCACCACCCGCTCCGTCCCTGCTCCCAGTTGGCGGATATGTGCCCCACCACACGACGGACAGGTGCTTGGCATCGCCGTCCGACGGTTACACATGTGACAGAGCAGCGAATCCCGATTGGAATGGTAGGTCAGAGATACAGAGCAGCTTCTGCAAGTAACCACATGGCCGCAGTCTCGGCACTGGACGATCGAAGACGCTCCTCGCCGATTCAAGAACAGGATCGCTTGGTGACCAGTCGCAACGCACTCTTTCAGGCTCTGGGCTAGTACTCGGCTGAAGATGCTACGGTTGCCCTCCCGAAGTTCTTTACGCATGTCACAGACTTCCACCTGGGCCAACCTTGACACTCGATCTGGCCCGGCGCTCACCCGCTCCGGCAGTTCCAACAGGGTGTGCAATCCCCTGGTAGCCGCGTGGTAAGTCTCCACGTCAGGAGTTGCACTACCCAACAAAACCGGCGAACCTGTGAGGCGTCCGAGTATCAAAGCGGAGACGCGGGCATGGTAGAGAGGATGGGTCTCGATCTGTTTGTAAGTCCACTCGTGCTCTTCGTCGATCACGATGAGGCCTAGGTCTGATATGGGCGCGAAAAGAGAGCTACGCGGCCCCACGACAACGTCATATTTGCCTTCCCGTATATCCCACCACTGATCGAACTGCTGACGGGGAGTCAGGCGGCTGTGCATCGTCACCACCCGGCCAGGGAACCAGGCGTTGACCCGTTCCAGCGTCTGAGGCGTTAGGGAAATCTCAGGCACCAGAAAGATAGCCTGCTTGCCCTTACGTACCACTTCGTCGATGGCCCTCAGGTAAACCTCGGTCTTCCCGCTACCTGTGACGCCGTGGAGAAGAAAGCTGCGGGGTTGGACTTCCGGGTCGTCTAACGCTTCTTGTATCTTAGAAAATGCTCGCTCCTGGTGGTCGCTCAACGTATGCTTCTGACGACCATCAACCAAGCCAGGGCGAGACGCGGTCCCGACTTCGGCCCGCACCCACTCCATTGCAACCAGACCTTTGCTGAACAGGGCTTGACCCACACCATTACCAAACTCTTTGTTGGCCACGGCAGCTGAATATGGTGCCTTTTCTTCTCTGACGGCGGCCAGTAGGCCTTGTTGGCGAAGAGGAAGACTAGGTTCAGGTTCTGCGGTAGGAGAAGGAATCAAGAACGCTTCATATTTGGGGGCTACCCTGGGCCGGGGCATAATTAGTTGACGCCGTACCAAACCTCTATCCGCCATCCGAGTAAGCTCGCGGTCGGCGTCGCCTCCGATCAGCTTGACCAACTCAGTCTCATCAAGTCCTGTCTTCTTCGCCTTAAGAGCAGCCAAGGCTCCTAGGGTCTCAGGCCTCAAGCCGTTGCCTTCGGGTCCTACATCAGGGACGGCGACAATCCTGGAACGGACGCGGTCTCCGAACCCTGGAGGCAGCAACGGGGCNATGGCTGTGAACAGAGAGCAGCGGTAGTGACTACTGATCCAACGCGCCAATTGCAGATGATGCGGACTNATCAGGGGCGCGGGCTCAACCGGCTGCAGAATAGCCCGTGTTTCTGGAACATTTGGAATATCGACCAGTTCGACAACCAGGCCCTGAATCACCCTTCGGCCGAAGGGGACCCAGACCAGCTGGCCAGGCTCCACCGTGAACCTTGGTGGCACCGAGTAGGAGAAGGTCCTGGAGTGAGCCACCGCCGCATCCACCGCCACTTCCGCATATCTCATGCTAACCATATAAGCTCGAGCCACAGAGCATTAAGGAGCGCAGACCTGCCCTAAAATCACCACGGCCCGCATCCAGCGGGCCGTGGTTTGATTCGTTTATTCCTATTCCGTCTTTTCTGCCTGAGATTCCTCTTCTGGCAGTTCCTCAGGTGGAGCTTCTTCAGTTGGTTCTGCCTCAGCAGGCTCTTCCAGAACTTCTTCCGCTACAGGTTCGTCTGCCAGTTCAGTCGAAGCCTCATCACTCACCGTTTCTGCGACATCTTCCGCTGGTTGTTCTTCAACATCGTCCGCCGGCTCTTCAACCTCTAGGTTTTCAGACTCAGCCTCAGCAGCGGCAATCTTATCAGAGAGTTCTGCTGCTACAGCGGCGGCTTCTTCCTGTGCCTTCCTGCGTTGGACGGGGNTGAGTTCTTTGATCCGGGCAGCCCTGCCTTGCAACCCACGCAGATAATAGAGCTTGGCACGCCGTACTGAGCCGTATCTGGTGACTTCTAGAGACTCTACCAAGGGTGAATGTAACGGGAACACACGCTCAATTCCAATTCCCGCAGTTATACGCCGCACGGTGAAGCTGGCTGCTGGCCCCTTGCCGTTCTGCAACCGAATCACCACACCCTGGAAGACTTGAATCCTTTCTCTTTCGCCTTCCCTTATGCGGAAATTTACCCGAACGGTATCCCCTGCACTGAACTTGGGAATCCTAGGGTTGGTGTCTTTCTTAAGTAACTGGGCCGCGTCCATCCTATNTCACTAACTCGCAATCTCAATACCGGGCAGGTTACGGTGAACTAAGTCACANGTCGCCGCCAGTGTATCTCAGGGTATGGTGTAAAAATTACCGGGAGGTCCGTGTGCGGTTGCCCATCTAGGTGGTGGGCGGTAGTGGACTCGAACCACTGACCTCTTGCGTGTCGAGCAAGTACTCTAACCAACTGAGCTAACCGCCCGCACGTTGGCAGTGTAACAAGGGCCCATATAGCAGTCAAGGTGAGTCCTGTCTTTGGGCTCAAAGCGTGCTAGCATGGTTCCGATTTGATTATCGANACTGAACAGCTCCAGCTACGTCCCATCAAACTTTCAGACGCAACTGATCTACAGCGCCTGGCGGGGGACCGGGACGTGGCGTCTACTACTCTCAGTATCGACCACCCCTACACAGAGGGTATGGCTGAGAAGTGGATCAGGTCATCCCAGAGAAAAATTGCTGCTGGGACTCTGGTCACCTTCGCTATAACTCTGCTCGCAGACGGCTCGTTCGTAGGTGCAATCATCCTTCATCCGGACGATGGCGGAAAACAAGGCGAGCTCAGCTACTGGATCGGCAAACCTTACTGGAATCAAGGCTACGCCACCGAAGCCGTGGAAGGCATGCTGGACCACGCGTTCCGCACTCTGCAGTTTGAGCGGATCTATGCCGCCCATTTCACACGCAACCCGTCCTCAGGCCGCGTCATGCAGAAAGCAGGGATGCATTACGAAGGGTCACAGCTCGGCCCCACCGTCAAATGGGGAGTTGTGGAGAACCTAGAACTCTACGGCGTGACGCGGAAACAGTTTCNGATCCATGGTTCGGTAAGTCCGCCACAAACGGAAGGGAGATTTGGTTCCTAGAAAACCCTCCCTCCCTGAACCAGTCGAAGAACCACGATACCGTTATCGGTCTACCCTCTGTAGTAGGGCATCACCTCGTTGGTGAATAGCTCGATGGAACGCATGGCCTGCTCATGGCTCAAGTCACCCCATTGGAATGCACCAACGAAGTAATTGGCTCCNGTGGCGACATACTCGTCCATGTACTTCCGGATGGTCTCAGGAGAACCCGCAACTGAACCGAAACCAGCCCCTCCGCCGTCATCCGACACCCGTCCNCGTAGGTTATCTCTGCGTTGTCGACGTTCTGACAGCTGTTCATCATCCATCGCGGCATCCAAGTCACGGCGCTCTTCCTGAGGTAGTTCTCGNGCTGGGATAGACGCTGGCCTAGGGTTCATACCCTCGCCAGTGAACTGGGTCAAACCCCGCCTTTCAGCCTCAAGCCGGCGAGGCGTACCAAGGTTCCAGCGGTAATGCTCCCAGGCAGGCTCAGCCTGTGCCATGGCTTCTTCATCAGNATCCGCCAACAGCAGATGAACAACCAAACCTATCTTGGGTTCGGTCCCCTGGGCGGTCAAAGCTCCAACGCCATGGTACTTCTCCCATTCCCGGTGGTATCGGGTTACGTTGGCGTCGAAGCTATCCAGCCCTCCAACAATGATGGTGTTCATGCCGTCCATCGCTGCGGTCTCCACGTTGCGCATGTACCAGAAAGGCGGCATAGGNTCTTGCATAGGACGAAGTCTCATAGGGAGTTCGTCAAAGTTGTAGAACTCGCCTCGGTGGGTCAAAACGTCGTGACTCAGGCCGTTCTGAACGGCAACCAAGGTCTCTCGGTATCGGGCGTAGTTGGCCTCGACATCCGAGTCTTGCCCCCAAAAGAAGGCTTCGAATACCCCGCCACGGCCGACTCCTATTTCTAATCGTCCACCACTCAGGTGGTCCAGCATGCAGTACTCTTCAATCAACTGGACGGGGTGGTGGAGGGGCAGAACGCATATGCCGGGCCCGAACCGGATATTCTCGGTCCGCTGTGAAACAGCCGCAAGAAACACGTTCTGAGACGGGGCNAGGCTGTGNACCGCCGGGGTGTGGTGTTCCGCCAAATGATAGGCGTAATANCCCGCCTTATCTAATACCTCGATCTGTTCCATACGCAGATTGTAGGTCTCTTGAAGCCCTAACCCGGGAACAGGTTCGATATGGTCAAAAACTCCAAATTGAAGGCCCATCTAGCGAAATCTCCTGAGACTATTAATTTATGCGCTCGATCAAACTCTAAGTCGTAGGCAGTTTACTATCTGAGTCAAGCATAAGCGTGTTGATCCAAGCCTACTTCATTAGTTCAAACGCGTTACGATTTGGGACCGGATGACAGTGGTACAACCTTTGTTTGCCCCCAGCCACCAGCCAAGAAAACCACAGCTGCAAGCAGACCAAGGGACGACCCGATCAGGAATACGTCTTTGAAGGCATNGATGAAGGCCATTCCTTCAAACTCGGGGCCGGCGGCGAGTTCCGCTAAATGGTGTTCGTTGCGCCAACCGAAGATCCCGCCTATGACCGCCACCGATAGAACCCTGCCACATGACTGGGCCAGGGACAGTGCCGCTCCGGCTGTGCCAAATCTTTCAGAAGGCACGCTGCCCATCATCACCGAGTATGTAGCCGCCTGGAACAATCCTAACCCGGTCCCAACGATTCCGATCCGAAGTCCCACGCTACCTAGGGCAGTGCCTGTGTCTGAGAATCCCAGGTAAAGCATCCCAGCAGACATGACCAGCAAACCACCCACTCCCACCGGCAGATAGCTGAACCGGTCGCAGAGCCACCCTCCGCCGGCAGAAGATACGGTGTTAAAAAAGGCTAGAGTCGCCAGCATCAACCCCAGTGTGAGAGCACCTCCGCCTAGACCGTCGGCAACATAAAAAGGGAAAATGAACCAGATTACGAAAACACCCAGATTAGCCAGGAACATACTCAAAGTAGAGACGATGAATCCCCTNATCCGTAGCAAATAACCGGGCAACACCGGCCAACAGGCGATATGTTCAGCGCGCCAGAACGCACCTAGAAATATGGGAGCGAGGGGCAGCAAAATAAGGACAATCGGAGACGTCCAGCCAACTGACCGCCCCAGCCTAAGGCCGATTATAAAGAACAACAACCCGCCTACCAGTAACCCTGCTCCCAAAACATCGAACGTAGGTCCGGTCGATTGTCCATTCCTGTTCTCCTTCAGGAACCAGACCCCGATGACGATGGCAATCACCGCAAATGGTATGCGTCCCAGGAATATCCATTCCCAGCCCAGCCAGCCAACGAGAAGCCCCGCTCCTATCGTTCCTGCCAACATCCCCAGAGCTTGGCTCCCCGCCGTGAAACCCATGCTTAACCCACGCCGGTGGCTAGGGAACACCCCTGCAGCGATAGCCGGTGAGACCGCAAATAGACACCCTACACCCAGCGCCTGCAAGACACGAAACCCCACCACAGTCTCGAGGTTAGGCGAGAATGCGATGCAGAACATCGATACCAGATAAGTTGTAGTACCAAAAAGGTAGACAGGTCTGAGTCCGAACCGNTCGGCGAAACTCCCTGCGCCCATGACCAACGACGCCTGGGTCGCGATGAATGCCACAATCACCCACTGGATACTTTGCAGGTCGGCATCCAAATCCTTGGTCATGGAAGGCAACGCCACATTCAACGAAGTGTCCATCGCAGCTAAGAACATTCCCAGCGTTGCGGCTGTTCCAATCAAGACTTTACCCAANCGGTTGGGGCATGGGTTTGTGGATTCAGATAAAAGTTGTTCCGTGTCCAAGTTCATAGGTACCGAATTCTACCCCTTCTGATTCGAGAGTTGATACGGCACGGTACGATTTCCGATTGCAATGCCCCCCAGCTTGTGTTAAAAATCCAATGCGATTTAGCCTGAGAACAACGTGCTAACGCACTGAAACTCGTCCTGTATATCCGTGCCTAACTAAAAGGACAAACACCGGGCCTTGTTCGCCCAGGAGGTTGCCAAGTGGTAGAAGATTCCGGAAGATTCGACGCCTTGCTTCAAGAGGACCGGACCTTTCCTCCTCCCGAGGCGTTCACCGCCCAGGCCAATATCTCTGACCCAAATGTCTACGAAGAAGCCGCGAGCGACCCTGAAGCATTCTGGGCCAAGTTCGCCGGCGAACTGGACTGGTTCAAGAAATGGGACAAGGTTCTCGACTGGAACCCTCCTTACGCCAAGTGGTTTATCGGCGGCAANCTGAATGTCGCCTACAACTGCATCGACCGCCACCTGAACACCAACCGCCGCAACAAGGCAGCTCTGGTCTGGGAAGGCGAGCCCGGAGACCGGCGGGTATACACCTACTGGGACCTCTACCGGGAGGTCTGCCAATTCGCCAACGGACTGAAGAGCTTGGGCGTGAAAAAAGGTGACAGGGTCACCATCTACCTCCCCATGGTTCCCGAGTTGCCCATCTCCATGCTGGCCTGCGCCCGCATCGGCGCCGCCCACAGCGTAGTCTTTGGCGGGTTCAGTGCCGAGTCTCTGCGAGACCGCCTAAATGACTCCGAATCCAAGATAATGATCACAGCCGANGGCGGCTTCCGCCGAGGCGGCATCGTACCGCTGAAGCAAAACGCCGACGATTCCCTGTCACAAGCAGGNGGCGCTCCCAGCGTAGAAAAGGTGATCGTCCTCCGGCGCACCGAGTCCGCTGACGACAAGATGGTAGACGGCCGTGACATCTGGTGGCACGACCTCATGGAAGGTCAACCTCAGACCTGCAAACCAGAACAGATGGATAGCGAAGACATGCTCTATCTGCTCTACACCAGCGGCACCACCGGCAAACCCAAGGGCATCGTCCACACCACCGCTGGCTATCTGCTGGGAACCTACGCCACATTCAAGTGGGTCTTCGACATCAAAGAGAACGACACTTACTGGTGTACCGCTGACATCGGGTGGGTCACCGGNCACAGCTATATCGTCTACGGGCCGCTNGCAAACGGCGCTACCTCAGTCATGTATGAAGGTTCTCCCGACTATCCCGANCGTGACCGCTTCTGGGACGTGGTCGAGAAGTACGGTGTGACCATCCTCTACACCGCCCCCACTGCCATCCGTACATTCATGCGTTGGGGCGAAAGCTACCCGCAGAAGCACGACATGTCGTCGCTGCGCCTCCTAGGATCGGTTGGCGAACCCATCAACCCCGAAGCCTGGATCTGGTACCACGAAAACATCGGCGGCGGCCGATGTCCNGTAGTGGACACTTGGTGGCAGACTGAGACCGGTAGCATTTTGATAGCGCCTCTGCCAGGTATAACCACGCTTAAACCTGGCTCGGCCACCCGCGCTTTCCCTGGCATAGAGGCTGAGATTCTCGACGAGGCCGGTAATCCCGTAGGCCCAGGAGGAGGAGGCTACCTGACCATCAAGAAACCTTGGCCTTCCATGCTTCGGACCGTGTATGGAGACGACGAGCGATTCATAGACCAATACTGGTCCCGTTATAAGGACATCTATTTCACGGCGGATGGCGCAAAATTGGACAAAGACGGTGACTTCTGGCTGCTGGGCCGAGTAGACGACGTCATCAACGTCTCCGGCCATCGAATTGGCACCATGGAAGTCGAGAGCGCCCTNGTGGATAATTCCAAGGTCGCCGANGCCGCCTGCATCGGNAAAGTCCACGAAGTCAAAGGCCAATCCATTGTCGCCTTCGTCACTCTGAAAGACACCGTTGGCATATCTAACGATGTCATAACCGAACTTAAGGCCCACGTGGCCGGCAAGATAGGTCCAATGGCCCGTCCCGACGACATCATATTCGCTGCCGAACTTCCCAAGACCCGCAGCGGTAAAATCATGCGCCGTCTGCTGCGAGACGTAGCGGAAGGGCGTGCCTTGGGAGACACCACCACCCTCGCGGACCCAGCAGTGGTAGACTCTCTTAAGGAACAATACGGCGACGACGAATAAAAACCGTTCCTCTCGGTAGAGCAAAACGGCTGCTCCGAGATAGCATCAAGACATCTATTATGATTCCCGCGGAGGGCGGCACCAATGGCGAGCTACAAGAAACATGAAGCCCAGGACTGGGCTTGGGAGACGCTCAAGGGGCAGTGGACGACCCTTATAACGCCGTTCACCCCTGACAATCAGATCGACGTCGATGGCATGAAACGCAACGTGCGCCACGTGCGCAGTCTCGGCACCACCGGCGCCGGTTGCACCTGGAACATGGGCGAATTCTGGTCGATGTCCTACGGTGAGCGCACCCTAGTCATGGATGCCGTCTCCGAAGCCGCCGGTGGCACCTGGCTTATAGGCAGTCACGTGACCAGCACCAACGCTAACGAAATGGTTTCGCTAGCCCAGCACGCTGAGGCCACCGGCTTTGACCTGTTGATCGTCGCCCCACCCTACATGGCTACCAAAACCGAAGATCAAGTCATCGAATACGTGCGCCTGCTGGCCGATAACACCAACCTGGCCATCATGTTCTACAACTCCCCTCAGTTCGGCATCATCATGAGCCCTTATGGTATGGGCCAGTTGTGCGCCATTCCCAACGTGGTCGGAGTCAAAGAGGCCAGTTTTAACCAGCAGATATCAATAGAAACTCACCTGTCTTTGGGTAAAAACCACGTCATCAGCACCCCCGATGAGTGGATATACTTCAAAGGACAGGAACTAGGCATCGAACAACAGGTCATGTTCGCCAACACATCCGACTGGCGGTTCGACGTACCNGGAGCCAACAATTACGTCCAATGGATTGACCGTGCCTGCAAGGGCGACTTGGACGAAACATTCTACGACACCAAGCTCCGGCGGCTCAAGGAGCTATCTGATACCTGGTGGACCAAGACCCAGACCAAATACAACGGCGCTCTGCCCGTTGCCATGGTCAAACACTGGGCCGAACTCATGGGCATGACCGGAGGTTCGGTCCGCCCACCCTTATTTGATCTATCACCCGTGGAGAAATCAGAGTTGAGAGAAGAACTGGAACCCCTGAAGCCAAAGCCCGCGACCCCTGCAGCGCCTGCCCCCTCACGTGGAGCATGGTTGGACGGCAACAACAACTTCGCCTCAGGCATGTTGCTCATGGTCAGCGTACAGAACATGGACGAGGCTATGGAAGCAGAACAGGGTGGCGCCGATATCGTAGACGTTAAGAATCTGCAAGAAGCATTGGTCGGCTCCGGCCATCCCAACATAGTCAAAGCCGTTAGGGGCATCATGCCGGTTGAGAAGCACGTCAGCGTGACCTTAGGCGTTGTCCCCAACCAGCCAGGAACTGTGGCCATGGCCGTTTATGCGGCCGCCATGATGGACGCCACCTCAGTGAAGGTCGGCTTCCAAGAGGCTAATTACGACCAGGCGGTCGAAGTCTTGAAAGAATCCAGGATGGCCTTAGAGGGTTTCAACACCAAGCTGGTCGGCTCAGTATTCGCGGACAACGAACTCTTCGACAACGGGCTCGACCCCATGTGCATGGTCCAACTGGCCCAAGACGGGGAGTGCGACGGATTCCTGATTGACACTCTCACCAAAGACGGACGTAACCTTTTTGACTTCATGTCCGAAGACGTCTTGAAAGACATCGTGCTCAAGGGGAAAGAACTTGGCATGAGCACCGCATTATCTGGCCACCTAAAACTGGCTGACTTGGACGAACTTGCCCGCATCAATCCCGACATTGTCGGCGTGCGGGGCGCGGTTTGTGGCAACGGTGAACGAGACCGAGCAGTGGCCTGGGAAGCCGTAGCTGAATTCAAGCGCCAGGTTGACCTGCGAAAGAGTGGTGAAGTGGACGTTTACGACGGGGAGGTGATTCCAGTGAGCGGCTCCAATGGCTGGGTAGTCATCGACGGCCGGGGCAAAAGTTGCGCCGGAGTCATTTCCGCCCTAACCAGACAGGTGGACGCCGACAAGGAATCCTTCGTAGAAGCCATCCTGGCGGACGCACTAAACATATACGATGTAACACTGTGGGCCGAGAAAGCCAGCCACGAGATCCTGACCAAGCGATCAGACCCTGACGGCACTACCCGGGTTTTGATTCGCCCGTAACCGACCGTGCCTAAACTGAAGTGAAGAGAAAGGAGCGCCAAATGACGCTCCTTTCCTTCTTCCACCAGTGATATATATCTAACGGGGCATGAAAATTGAGAATCCGGCAGGTAGAGCCGCCGCTAGCAGCGCTTAGAGCATGAAGACTGGGTCGGAGTCTTTATTGATCCTATCTTCGCTTTCCAAACCTTCTCTCTGGAACTTGGGTAAGGCGAGCATATTGCGGTGGCTCACCCCATCGTAGTACTTAAGAGTGCTGGCCAAGCGGCCCGCGATTTGAGCGTCCACCTCATCCTCAGAAGCCTCCGGGAAGGGAGTGTCTGAGGCTATGGTGAATCCCCACAAAGTCTGGAATGCCGGGATATGCACCTGGGTGGCCGTGGTGTGGTCGAACACAGTTCCCAGAGTGTTGAAGATGGTCGTGAAGCACTCGGTGTAGTTGAGCAGGCCGGCTGGGCCAGACTGAGTAACCAACACACCACCAGGATTCAGCCGGGCCTTGGCGATAGCATAGAACTCTTGTGTGTAAAGCAGGGCTGCCGTTCCGCCTTCAAGCGGGTCAACTAAATCCAAGATGATGACGTCGTAGTAGTCCGACGTGTTTTGTAGGTAGCTTCGGGCGTCTTGGTGAATCAGGCTGGTCCGGGGGTCGTCGAAACTGCCCTTATGATGATTGGGAAGGTATTCTCGGCAGAGGGCGACAACTTCAGAATCTAGATCAACCATGGTAACCCGTTTTACAGACTTATGACCTAGCACTTCACGGAGCGTTCCGCCTTCGCCGCCGCCGCCGATGAAGGCCTGCTTGGGCTCTGGATTACACAGCATAGCAGGGTGGACTAGGGTTTCGTGGTAGATGTGCTCGTCACGTTCAGTAGACTGGGTTTTGCCGTCCAGAATCAGGCTGCGCCCAAATAACTCCGAGTCTAGGACTTCGACCTTTTGGTAGGCGGTCTGGCCAGAGTAATAAATCTGACGCACTTTAAGCATCACGGACAGTTCCGGGGATACCGCCTCGATAAACCAGTTGCCCGAAATGTCCATCATTAAGCGTGGAGCCGGTTACAGTCCCACTGCCTCCTGTACGGCCAGTCCCCTTTCAATCTCTTTAATCTCTGGGTTGCGGCATTCCAGGGCTTCGATCAGTTTATTGGCCGCTTCCCTGGGCCGGAACGACGTTCCGCAGGAGAAGATATCTGCGGCCGCATAGCCATACTCAGGCCATGTGTGAATGGAGATATGCGATTCGGCAATCGCCAATATTCCGGTGACACCCTGGGGTGAAAAGTGGTGGAACGACTCGCCAACGATGGTGGCCCCTACGTCTTGGGCCGTCTCTATCATCGACTGGCGAATAAAAGAGAGGTCGTTAAGTAGTTCGGGGTTACAGTCTTTGAGCTCCAACAAGAGATGAGAACCTAGTACTTCCAATCACCTGTCCTCCTGTTTTTATAGGTTGGTTTGAGCGCAACAAGGAAACATTCTATATGCCTAATCATAGTGAGGCAATCCCCCCCTCGCAAAAGGCTCCGCCAGGCTTGGAATTACTGGTATTCTACAGCTTTCAGGTTAATGAACCTTTTTAGTCTTGGCTCGTGTTAACGTTTAATCTATCCGGACAGTTCTGAGACAACGTTAATCATGATTTTGGGCAAACCCAACGCAGAGGACATCCCAGCC
>NZUD01000047.1 GCA_002697005.1 Chloroflexota bacterium
CCATGGTCGATGAAGGCCTGCTGCACAGGATGAAGGTTGCCGTTCTCGGCGATACCCTCGATGGTTGTTATCTCGGACCCGTCCACTGATGCAGCAAGGGTGATACAGGAAGCGTACATCTCGCCGTCGACCAAAACTGCACACGCGCCACAGACACCGACGCTGCAGCTCTCTTTGGTACCGGTCAGACCGATGTCGTACCGGATGCAGTCGACCAACAAGCGCCGTGCCGGGATGTCTAGCTCATGGTCGGTGCCGTTTACTTTCAGTCGGACCTTTTGGTTCATGCCGTCCCCTTTCCAGTCTCAAAAATTACGGAAGCCGGGCTCAGAAAAACCACGCCCAATGTTATACTACCGCCTAACCTCCCGCAAGCGCCACAGACTCGGCCCGTTGAGTTTTCGTTGGCGAGTTTGAAGCCTGGGTTGACTTAAGAATCTAAAGTTGATGGTGAAAATGATGACTCAGAAGAACGGGGACGCACCCTCACAGCATATCGGCAACACTGTGTTAGTGGTGACCATGGAAGTGGACGAGGCCGACGAAGCCGAATTCAATAAGTGGTATAACGAACAACACTTGCTCGAGCGCATGGCCATCCCTGGCTACGTCTCTGCCAGAAGGTTCAAACTGGAAGGCGATAACAACAACAACGCCCTGAAATACCTGTGTATCTGGGAGATGGAAGACGGCAGCCCGCTGCAGAGCGAAATGTACAAGGACCAGAACGCTCACCCCACAGAATTATATCTACGGGTCAACCAGACCATTAAAGCCCGAACCCGGGGCCTCTACACCCAAGTCTACCCGAAGCCAGGAACATCTTTCGAAGACCGCTCTGGCTTCCAAGGGAAGCGCTTGCCGGCCCACCCGTAGGCCTAAAGGCCCTACTTGAACGCGGGCATAATTTCTTTGGCGAACAACCGCATGGACTTAAGAACCTTGTCCTGGGGCATACCACCGAACGAAAAATTGCAACCGAAGGTCTCGATGCCTTCGTCTTTCAAGGCCTGAATTTTAGTGATGATTTGGTCCGGGCTGCCAATGAAGGCCCGGTTCTCGGCCAGGTAATCATAGCTGGGAGGAAGTTCCGTCCGGGTGTTACGAAAGTCTTCCATCTTTTCCCAAACTTCGCTGCCGGTATCGAATGTTCGGCGCCACTGAATCATATCCAAGTTCCAGTCCAGCGCCGGCTTGGAGTCGGCTCTGGCCTGCTCTTCCGTCTCGGCCACGTAGAAATACCTGAAGAAAGGTATCTGGCCCATGGCCATGTTCTGACCCTTGGTCTTCGCTAGGTCCACCACGGTATGACACAAGGCGAGGGCGTCTTTAGTGTCCAGNACCACGCCAACCAATAANGGATGACCCGACTGGGCGACGAATTCTTGGGTGGCTGANGTGCGCGTGGCTGCNATATAGATGGGNGGGTGNGGGTTCTGCACCGGCTGGGGCACGATNTTTGCATTGGTAATCTTGTAGTGCTTGCCCTCAAAGGTGTAGTTCCTATTCGACCAGAGGCCCTCAATCATGGTGATTGATTCTTGGAACCGCTNTTGGCTTTCTTCAGCAGGCACGCTGGCCACGTTGTACTCAGATTGGGCAGCTCCACGCCCGAATCCGACGTTAATACGGCCTCCGCTCAGTACATCCAGAGTGGCAATCTCCTCCGCCAATCGCGCGGGAAGATGAAGCGGCGACACAAACACTGCTGAACCGATCCTAATCGTCGAAGTCTTGGCCACTATGCTACTAGCCAAGACATTGGGCGCAGCGCCCAGCCCGTAGCGAGTGAAGTGGTGTTCCGCCATCCAGGCGCTTTTGAAACCCAGTTCCTCGCCCAAGANACACTCTTCAGTGATGTCGTCGTAGATCTGTTTGGGATCGGTNCCCTCCGGCCATGGCACGTGGGAGAATAGGGCAAAATCCATCTGTAAAATTCTCTCCGTCTCGAGTACGTATCTTTGGATTTGATGCTAGTTATNAAAACTCGGGACATTTAACCACACAACCGATATCGGCGCCACCGGAGAATCAGATATATCTTCCGATTGGAGCCCGGGCATGATACAACGAAGCCGATGGTATAATCCGGCACGCTCAACCTACGTTGATTTGGGGAGTCCGAATTGCCTACACACGTGCTCCACGGTGACAGTTTCCTAGTGCCCAAACGTCTCGCCCATTTGATNGCCGAGTTCGGGGCATCAGACCTGTTGGAAGCCAACCGACACCGCCTCCTCGGGTCTCAGNCCAAGCCGGGAGAACTGCTGAGCATGTGCAGAGCCCTCCCTTTTATGGATGACTACCGCCTAATCGTGGTGGAAGGGTTGCTAGGTATTGCNGAGTCCCCAGGCCGGGNACGCCGCCGCGGTGCCTCAGCTGAATCNGGAGTAACCACCCAGTGGCAACCATTTGTCGAAGCCATACCCCAGATGCCGGACACAACGATNCTGATATTCGCCGATGGATCTCTGGGCGCCAGCAACCCGATGCTGCGCATGCTCAAGGCAGTCAGCGAAGTTGAGGCGTTGTCCCCACCGTCCGGCGAGGCTCTCGCCCGCTGGGTGAAATCCGCAGTGGANGCTAAGGGATCATCCATAAGCCCGGCGGCCAACCAGTCCATCACGGATCTAGTGGGTAGCGATTTGTGGACACTAGACCAAGAGCTGGAAAAACTAGCCCTTTATTGCTCAGGACGCGAGATACAGGAGTCAGACGTCGGAGAGATGGTCTCCCAGGTACGTGAGGCCAGCATATTCGCCGCGGTAGACGCTATGATCGAAGGCCGCCCAAGTGTAGCTCTGCGCCTGCTNCATCAACTCAAAGACGATGGGCGGGAAGCCCCCTATATCATCGGCATGGTTGAACGCCAACTCAGGCTACTTGCTTTGGCAAGGGATTCCATAGACCGTGGCATGCCTCCGAGTGAGCTAAAAGGACGGCTAGGAACGTCTTCAGATTTCGTGGTTAGGAAAACCGCAGAGCAAGCAAGGCGACACACCATGCCGGAGATTGTATGGCGCTACAATCAGCTCTTGGAGACTGACCTAGCCATCAAACGGGGTANGTTGGAGCCTGATCTGGCTTTGGAATTGCTGGTGGGGAATGCCGCGGCCTAATCTTCAGGAATAATCGGGTTGTAACAGGCGACCATGTGCCCCGTTTCCGTCTGCAGCAGCGGTGGCTTTGTCTGATTCCGGCACTCGTTCTGCGCTTTGAAACAACGGGGTAGGAAAGGGCATTCCTCTGGCAGATCGATCATGTTTGGAGGGTTTCCACGCAGAGGCTCTATCCGCCTTCCCGGGTCGTCTATCCTAGGCAGCGCCTGCAGTAGTGACCACGTATATGGGTGCTGGGAACGCTTGAACAGCGGGACNACCTCGGCGTNCTCCACCANGTTACCGGCGTAGATAACTCCCACCTTGTTGGCCATCGNTGCCACAACCCCCATGTCATGGGTAATGAGCAATACTGAAGCATTCTGTTCTTTGACCAACTCCCGGATACGGTGAAGTATCTCGGCTTGAAGTGTGACGTCCANCCCTGAAGTCGGCTCGTCAGCAATGAGCAATTTCGGGCGTAAAACCAGAGCCATGGCCATCATCACCCTTTGGCACATGCCACCGCTAAGTGCGAATGGGAACTGTCCCATGACGCGCTTGGGATCGGCCATACCCATCTGAAAGAGCATATCCTGGGCCATCTTATTGGCCACCCGAAGCGATACGTCAGTGTGCTCCAGGATGACTTCTTCCAATTGAGGACCGATGGCCTCGATGGGGTTCAGCGCGGACTGGGCGTCCTGGAACACAAGGGCAATCTCCTTGCCTCTCAGGTAGCGCATCTGCTCCGGACCAGCCCGCAACAGGTCTATGTCTTTATACGTGATCCGACCGTCGGAAACTTCAGCGTTTTGCGGCAGAAGTCCCATGACCGAAAGCGCCAAGGTGCTCTTGCCAGAACCGCTCTCTCCCACTACACAGTAGACCTCTCCCTCTTCCAGGGAGAGGCTCACGTGGTTCAACGCCTTCACTTGTCCAGCAGAGGTGCCGAAAGTCACCTTTAGGTTTTCTATGTTTAGTAGTAGAGCCATCCGAATTAGCTTTCCAGGTNTAATGCTCGGGTACGGCCTTCTGTCTCAGGTCAATGGGTTGGTAACGCCCGCCGCGTAATTCCCGAATCAGGTCTTGCAGGCAGGAAACCGGCCGCTGGAACTCGGTGGCCACGGTACCAATCTGTTCGATTTTATGAGCATCACTGCCAGCTGTCATGTTGGTGCTGAGAATACCGCCCAACTCCTGGGAAAACTCGTTCTGAATCGTCAATCCCCTTCCGTTCAGCGCCTCTATGCCCTGACACATCTGGAAGAATCCGTCTCCGCTAGCCCGCTCCAACATCTCATCTCGGACTCCCGGTCGTTCGGCCGGTTCTTCCAAGAAGCGGCGCCTGTATGGATGGGCCGCAATCATGGCCCCTCCAGCTTTTTCAATTGCAGCCTGCAAAAACTCGGCTTTGTGCATGCCAAATTCGTATATTCCCAGGCCAAACACCAATACGTGCCCAGACTCGGTATTAATCTCACAGCCCGGCAAGACCAAGAAGTTGTGCTTGGAGGAGAGGTTCTGAACCTCTTCATCAGTCCAGAAAGAATCGTGGTCTGTAAGGCAGATACCATCAAGCCCAAATGACTTGGATCCCTCGATCAACTCATCTACGCTCATGAAACTATCATCAGACTGGGGGTAGCTATGGGTATGAAGATCTATCAGCAAAAACTATCTATTCAACCTAAACCCGTCAGAAAAGCCGGTTTGGCCCAATGATAGCAAACCTGGCCACCGTTTAAAAATACCAGGGGAAAATAAAAAGCCGGCCTACTCTCTAAACGTTGGCCGGCGTTATTGCTCAAACGCGATTCGTCATTTAGCGCACCCTTTAATCAGCGCGAATCCAAGAATCCCTCATCTTCCAGAAGATCCATGACATCTGCCGCCTTTCGGCCTCCAATCTTGAGTCGCCGCTCCAGGTAAGAGCTGGTCAACCGGGGATTCCTAGCTGCTAGTTCCCTGGCTTCCTCGATGATGTGGGCGTCGACGCTGTCTTCATCTTCATCGACTGCCAGCTCGCCGACGGTTATCTCCGGCAGCGGTGGGCCTTCTTGGCTCAGCCAGAACTCGACCATGTGGTCAATCTCCTGATCGTAAACCAATGTGCCTTGGACACGGCTGGGTTTTGGCGACTCGTTATGCAATAAAAGCATGTCGCCCTTGCCCAACAATTTCTCAGCGCCAACGGCGTCGAGAATCACCCTGGAATCCACTTGAGACGCTACTGCAAAAGCTGCGCGGGCCGGTATGTTAGCCTTGAGCAGGCCGGTCACCACGTTCACTGACGGCCTCTGGGTAGCCAACACCAGATGAATCCCTGTGGCCCGGCCCAACTGTGCCAGGCGAACTAGGTTCTGCTCTACTTCGAACCCACCGACCATCATAAGGTCGGCCAACTCGTCTACGATCAACACCAAGAAGGGCATTTTCTCTTTGGCCCGTTTATTATAGCCCTCGATGTTTCTAGCGCCGATCTCTTCCATCAATTTGTAGCGGGCTAACATCTCCCGGATCAAACCCCGGAGCGCGGTGTTGACCTCTTCAGCATCGACGATGACTGGCCCAACCAAATGGGGAATCCCATTGAACGGCGTCAGTTCCACTCGCTTGGGGTCGACCATAAGGATGCGTAGTTGTTCTGGCGTTTTGGTCAGCAAAAACGATGCCACGATGGAGTTTATGCAAACGCTCTTGCCGCTACCCGTAGCTCCCGCTATCAGCATATGGGGCAACGAGGCCAGATCCAGCACCACTGGGCTACCGCCGGTGTCCTGACCTAATGCGATGGGGAGACCTCCCTTGGCTATCAGCCTTTTGAACGCCTGAGTCTCCATCACCTCTCTTAAGTGGACCTTGCTGGGCGACGGGCTGGGTACTTCTAGACCTACCAAGGCTTCACCGGGCACCGGAGCTTCTATCCTGAGATATGGCGTCTTGAGAGCCAACGCCATGTCTTTTTCCCGCGTTAGGATGCTCTGTACCTTGACTCTACTACGTTCCAAGGCCGATGGGTCCACATCAGTGGTATCCATTCCGACAGCTGCTCGGCGAGACTCTCCTTTCCTGGGCACCCAGCCAGGAACCAAGCCAAAACGTACGATTCTGGGACCAGCTTTCACATCTGTTACTTCGACTCTTACGCCGTGATCGCCCAGAGTGCTTTCCACCAAGCGCGCCATGTCTTGCAGGGCTGCCTCCGGAGCTTGATGAGTGTCGGGCGGAGTCAGCAGGTCGATCGAAGGTGTCTGCCAACCTCGCTTGCCGCGCTTTCCTCCAGTTGAACCTTCCACGATTGCTTTGGCCGGGACGGGCGACATTCTAGGAGCCGGTTCTTCGGTTCCCCAGGTGGGTATCAGCCCCGACTCAGGCATTTCCCATTCATCATCGTCCTGACGGTCAAAAGAATCCAGGCCATCCGATTCGAAACCAGATTCCGAATCAGGGTAAACACTTAGGTTAGTTCCAATCTCAGGGTCACCTTGGTAAGCCAGCGTGCGGACCGAAGTCTCGGATGGACCCATGACCACCATCTTGAGCAAGTCTTTTCGCGGAACCTTGCTGTGCATGCCGGACTTCAGGATACGGACCCGTTGGTCGATCAACCTGGCCGATCCTCGCAGGCCCAAGTAGGCATACAACGCGGCTATCTGAACAAATAAGAAAACTGCCTTGGCATACCTGTAATAATGCATGCCAGCGCCTTTCGGTTTAACGATCAGTGGCACTGCCAGTGCGATTCCAGACATCTTGGCGGCTGCCCAAACTAACGGAGTTCCACCCAAGTAACCGCCCCAGATACCGCCCAGACTCACGTCTTCAAGGGCGCCTTCCGAGGGGAATATGGTGGAAAGTATACCGATAGATATGGTTACCGAACCGCAGGCAACGACCCAACGCCTCCAATGGGTAAAAAGACCGCTGCGGTTATAGCGGAGCATCGCTAAGGTAACGGCCACCAAAAGCCCCGTTGGGACCCAGCCAAAGCCAAGAGCCTCGATGGCCCATTCCCGCGCGTCTGTAGAGAAGCCAAGGTACAGACAGACGGACAAGCCAATAGCCGAAGCAGTCAAGACGTCTATAGGCGCCCTGAGAGTTCGATGGACGAGGGGTTTTATCTCATGGCGAAACGGTATCACCACGCCTCCGCCAAATTGAACTGGCCACTGCGTCCTTCCAGTGGCAATTACTATGGCTCGTTCCGGCGAGTGGCTGGACTAAACTTCCAAAACCACTGGAATTATCATAGGGGATCGGCGAACAGAATTGGCTATGAAGGTGCGGGCAGTTTCTCTGATTTTTCCCTTTAATGCGCCGTTTTCGCTGTTTTCCCTGCTTCCGAACCAGTTGCTGGTCAGTTCTTGAGCCACCGCGACATTTAATTCTTCGAAGAGATTGCCCGCCTCTGTGTCGTCCAAGAACCCGCTGGAAACGGCCGCGGGCTCACCCACGAATTTGCCGTCTTTTTTATCTGTGGTAACGACTACAACGACCACTCCGTCCTTGGATAGGCTCCGCCGCTCGCTGAGCACCGGACTCTGGGCGTCCCTGGTCGTCAACCCATCCACGAAGATGGGGCCAGCGGATACGTGTTCTTCTAGGCGTGCGCCTCCCTCCGAGAGCTCCAGCACATCGCCGTCTTCCATCACAAAAATTCCGTCTTTGGCCACACCCAGATCCCAGGCCAATTGGGCATGGGCAGTCAGGTGCCGAAATTCACCGTGAACCGGCACGAAGTATTTGGGTCGCACCAACCGGAGCACCAGCTTGAGCTCTTCCTGACTTGCATGACCATGCACGTGGACAGTGGCAATCCTATCGTAGAGGACTTTAGCTCCTTGGCGGAGCAGATTGTCGATGGTATGACTGACTGGGAGCTCGTTCCCCGGAATGGGGGTCGCGGATATTATCACCGTATCCCCTGATTCGATGTTGACGTCACGGTGTTCTTGCTTGGCAATCCTCACCAAGGCAGAGGTCGGTTCGCCCTGGCTGCCGGTGGTCATCAAAACCACCTTCTCTGGCGCCATCTTCCTGGTTTCAGCCAATGGCAGCAACACGCCCGGCGGCACGTTCAGATAGCCCAGTTCTTGGGAGACTTTGACCGTATCCACCATGCTGCGACCAACGATACTGACTTTCCGGTCGTACTTCACCGCGGCGTCCACCACTTGCTGGACTCTGGATACCAACGAGGCGAATGTAGCGACCAGTACACGGCCGTCTGCCTCCCCTATTGCCCGGTCGAGAGCCTCCCCGACGACTCGCTCGGACGTGGTATAGCCCGGCACTTCAGCATAGGTGGAGTCGGAGCACAACAGAAGGACTCCGTCATCTCCATAGTGTGCAAGGGAAGGCAGGTCAAAGATGCGTCCATCCACAGGCGTGTGGTCAATCTTGAAGTCGCCGGTGTGGATTACGGTTCCAAGGGGGGTGCCGATGGCGATCCCCATGGCGTCAGGGATGCTATGGCACACCCGGAACCAGGAAATTTCAAAGGCATCTCCGATCTGATGGACAACACCAGGGTCTATGGGATTCACGATCGTATCGCGTGCGGCACGCCGCTCTTTCAACTTGGCGGTGATTAGTCCATGGGCCAGCCGAGGCGCGTAGACCGGGCATTGTAACTGGGGCAGGATGAAGGGAAGTGCGCCGATGTGGTCTTCGTGTCCATGTGTGATAAGAATCGCTCGAACCTTGTCAATCCGCTCCACCAGGTAAGACACATCGGGGATAATCAGGTCAACCCCGAACATACCCTCTTCGGGGAATTGAACTCCACAATCAACGATGACGATATCGTCTTCATACTCTAGGGCCATCATGTTCTTGCCGATTTCCCCCAAGCCCCCCAAGGGAATGACGCGTAGCTGAGATGTCAAGTTCTGTTCGTTCCTAACTATGGATTGCCCGGCGCAGGTCTAAAGCCTTAAAAGAGGGTCAGTTGCTCTGGTCGGGGTGCTTCTTCTGCGTTGACGGCTGACGTCTCAACCTTCGCCGAAGCATCGGCTGCAAGACCGGGGGCGTCCATGAAAGATAATTGAGATACTCGAAGAGTTTCCCCAGGAGTAATTGGAGCTTCCGCCACTATCGCTTTCGGGTCCGCGCCAATTTCCTCCACCTCGCCATTCAATATCTCCGAAATCGCTTTGAAGTCTTCTATCATTGTGGGCCTTAGCTCATTCCGGCGCAACACCGCAGCTGGGTGAAGTACGGGAAAGATTTTACGCCCATCCTTTTCTCTGAGGCGCCCCCGGGCCTTGGTTATGCCCTCTCCAGGAAAATACCGCCCAAAGGCGAACCGGCCTAGGGTAACGATAAGTTTGGGGTCCACTAACTCTATCTGCCGGTCCAGGTATTTCGTGCAGGCAGCCAGTTCCGACGGGGCCGGGTCTCTGTTCTCCGGTGGTCTGCATTTCACCATGTTAGCAATGAACACATCTTCCCGGTTAGTACCGATAGACGCCAACAAACCATCTAACAATTTTCCGGCAGGTCCAACAAAAGGGCGACCCTGGCGATCCTCTTGAGAACCGGGGCCTTCGCCGATGAACATCACAACGGCCTGGGGGTTCCCTTCTCCAGGCACCGTATTGGTGCGGCCGCCGGACAATGGACAATCGATGCAGTTTCTAATCAGGTGGGCGACCTGCTCCAGGCTGTCCATAGAGCCGGCGTTCACAGGCGTATCGCCTGTTTTCCCAAATCCCGTGCTACTCCCAGAATCATCAACCAACGAAGGGCCAGGTCTATAGTCGGATGAAGTCAAGGTTCCCAACCTCCCGTTCGACCAAATTAGCCTACTGGGTAAGCGGCCGGTAATTCTGGGCGAGGCTAACGCCATTGAACCAGGTGAAGTACCAAAGCGCCACCGGGCTGCTACTTTTTTGCACAATGCTCAAGTTTGGGGCAACGCTCTAGACGTGGTTGTCATTATTTTTCCTGATGCGTCAGTATCCGTTCCGAAACGTAAACAACCGGGAGAAAAGTCCTTCGAGCAACACAGTATAAACAACAAAGAGGAGAATTCCGAAACCAGCGTCATACCAGAAGTGATGTTTTTCAACATCGGCTCCCATCGTCGCCTCACCGCATCACGCAGCCAGATATGCCAAGGGGTTAGTCTTGGACGCCGTGGCCTTTGAGATAGTTCACAGCGTCACTGACGGTCGCGATATTAGCAGCGTCCTCATCAGATATCTCCAACTGTCCTTCGCCCGTGGAGAATTCCTCTTCGAACGCCATTATTAGTTCCACCAGGTCGAGTGAGTCTGCATTGAGATTCTCAACGAAAGACGCGGTCTCAGTGACTTCGTCTTCTTCGACTCCCAACTTATCGACCACGATGGATTTTACTCTGTCATAGACAGTGGTCAATCGTTCATCTCCCTTCAGACACCGGCTCAATAGTGGCAATCTCTCCCGATTCTAGTCCAGACATTGCGGATCCTAAGACCCCATTTACGAACCGAGCCGAGCTCTCGCTACCAAATATTTTTGCCAACTCCACGGCCTCATTAATGGCCGTTTTTCTGGGAGTCTCCGGTGTGTAAATCAACTCGAATAAAGCTATGCGCAGTATGTTGCGATCTATAACCGACAGTTGATCCACCGGCCACGCAGGTGCGTACCGGGTGATGACGTTGTCCAAGCCTGACTGGCTTCTGGCCACGCCACTCAACAACTCCCGTGCAAACTCTACGGAACTCTCAGGCACGGCTGAGTCCTCATCCAAGCATTCCAATGGCGGGTTATTCCAGATGCCCCGCACGTCAGCAGCAAATAAGGATTGCAGCGCTGTCGTTCTTGATTGTCGCCTTTGATCTGTGTATTTAACCCTAATCATGGGTCACCGATTAAAACCGGGCAGCTACGCTACTTCCTCAGCCAGTCTCCTCATCGAAACGATGTCTGACACGGTTGTAACCTTGACGCCTCGGTCGATTCTTTTAATTAGACCTGCCAGCACTCCGCCAAATCCAAACTCGATAAACTGGGTCACCCCAGAATCAACTATCTGGCGTACTGAGTCCTTCCACTGGACACACTGGCAGAGGCCATTGACCAACTCGGAACGAATCTCGCTCGACGTGGTCAGTGGCTTGGAGTCACAGTTGCCAACAACTGGCATTTTGGGTTCATTGAATTTCAAGGCATTGATTGCATCCGCCAGGCCCGATTCTGCTTCGGACATCAGCGAGGAATGGAACGCCCCGCTAACCGGCAGAGGTATCGTCTTCCTCGCGCCGCGGGCTGAGGCCAAGTCCATGGCTCGGGCAACGGCAATCTTATCGCCACTGATCACGATCTGGTCGTCGGTGTTGATGTTTGCGAGCTCCACACCGGTCTCGTCACATATCTGAGCAAAGGCCCATTCGTTTAGTCCCAGTATGGCCGCCATAGCGCCAGGGCGGTTGACTGCAGCTTGGTTCATCAGTTCACCACGTTTGCGGACCAACCGCAGAGCGTCAGAAAACTCGATGACGTCAGCTGCAACAAGAGATGTGTATTCGCCCAGGCTGTGACCGGCGACTGCCTTTGCGATTGTCGCCTGCGGGTTTCCCATCTCCTGCCAAGTCCGCCAGGCGGCAACACTCACGGTCATGATTGCCGGTTGGGAGTTTGCTGTGTTCTGAAGCTCTGCCGCCGGTCCTTCAAATATCAAACGAGACAACGGAAAACCCAAACTATCGTCAGCTTCTTCAAAGGTTTCCCGAGCGACCCGAGCAGACTCGAATAAATCCGCCCCCATGCCGACGCTTTGAGAACCCTGCCCTGGGAACACATAGGCCCTATTGGCCATCTGACTAATCTCTGGTTCGGTACTCGTAGCTACCTCCACCGGGCGGACCGGTCTTTAACACCCTACGGATTTTAGGGCAGCCTGACAAAAGAGTACAACCCGAAAACGACTCTCCAATTCCCCTTTTTGTGTGTTTGGCGTACATAACTGAGTGGTCAGGCTTTAGGTCTTAGCAGAACAAACCTGGAAGTGGTCACCTCCAAAGCCAGCTAGACCGTCTCCTCTATGACCTGTCGACCCCGGTAGAACCCGCACTGAGGACATACGACGTGCGGCCTCTTGGCGGTTCGACAGCGCGGACAGAGAGAGGGATTCAAAGGACTTAGCCTATACGAGGCTATCCTTCGCCCCTTTCTTGCCCTGGTAAGTTTTTTCCTGGGTACCGCACCCATAATTGGTCCCATCCTTTTTTTTGATCAGCACGCCTGTTAGCACGCTAGAAGTGAATAATCATCGGTTATCTTACCAGGCGAACACCGACGCGTACACTTTTCCTAGTATGGGCCGCTGAGAAGGGAGAATACCTAAAGTTCTAGTGGATTACCTTGGCCCGAAATCCAGTCCCGTCCTAGTTGTTGATTGGCGGTTTATGAAACATCGAGAAGACCTGTTATTCCCGGTTCTCGGTTAACAGCTCCGCCAAAGATCCCCATCTGGGGTCGGATGGAGCTGAATTGCATTTACATTTTTCCTTGTTTAGGTTCGTTCCGCACTCCGGACATAATCCCGGACACTCCTCGCGGCACAAAGGTTTTATCGGTACCTCGGTGAGCACGTATTGCCGAATCACATCCTGCATGTCCAGTACGTACTGGTCATCAAGTTGTATCACGCCCTCGGACTCTTCCGGGGGAGAAGTCGTTTTCCCCGTTACCGGGTCAACGGTCGGGAAGGACTCTTCTTCCATTCTTAATCCTGAACCTAACTCGAACTGGCTAAGGCACCTGCTGCAGGTCAAATTGACCTGGGTCTCCAGCTCGGCACGAACCACGAAGCCTTGATGCGTCCGAATTACCCGGGCCCAACCTTGGGCCCGGCCCATTCCTGTTTCAGGGCCTTCAAACGAGCCGTCTATTTCATAGTCTCTCGTTGACCCGGTAGGCTCCTTCAACAACTGAGCCATGTTGTAATACATCGAGCCTATCCATACCCCACTAATAACCGACTGCAATTATAGTTACTGTCATTAATCGCATGTCAAGCGAAAATGCCTTCCCAGGCGTGCTGACTATCTGACCTAAATCGTCCATCCTCCACCGGTCAAACCAAATCCACATCAGCGACAGCTTTTCAAGACCTATCTAGGCTCAAGCCCGTTCTTTCATCTTCTCTTGAATGAACTCGACTATAGAACCGGTCGTCGTGCCCGGGCCGAACACCTCAGAGATGCCGAGGTCCTTAAGCGGCTGGCGGTCAACCTCTGGGATTATGCCGCCGACCACCACAATCACATCGTCCATCCCCTGTTCACCCAGCAAGCCGATGATCTCCGGAAGTATCTCCAGATGTGCCCCTGAAAGGATGCTCATGCCGATTACGTCCACGTCCTCTTGGGCGGCGGCCTGGGCAATCATCTGTGGACTCTGCCTGATACCGGTGTAGATCACTTCCATGCCAGAGTCCCGCAGGGCTCGAGCAATCACTTTGGCGCCGCGGTCATGGCCATCCAACCCCGGTTTTGCCACCAGAACTCTCGTGGGGCGGTTATTGTCTTGCATTATTTTCTGCGCGTTCCTTAATCTCAAACACCATTATTTGGAATCGTTCTCAACCAATTCGGTCAATACCCCGAACATCGACCTGGGATGTATAAATGCTATAGTGCCGGAGAGACCTTCTCGGGGCGTCTGATCGATCAGGTCAACACTTAGAGTCTGTAGTGTCTGTAGCTTCCCTGAGATGTCAGTGACGTTCAAGGCCAGATGGTGCAAGCCCTCGCCACGGCGCTCGATAAACCGCCCCACCCCAGATTCAGGGCCGGTAGGTTCTAACAGCTCTAAACGCGTTTGACCAACCTCTACCAAGCATGCGCGGACGCCCTGGTCTTCCATCAACACTACCTCAGCGTCCGGCACATCAAATACCTTCCTAAAGAAAGCCAAAGCGGCCTCTATGTCTTTCACGGCCACGCCTACGTGGTCGAAATGATTAAAGTTGCAAACTTCGCTCACGTTAAACCTATCTCCTTGATGCCAAGTACCCTCTCCAACACATGAGGAGGGATAAATCATACAGTGTCGAGAGTCTCGACTCCCAGAAGTGAGGGCAACGTTACTGCGCCGAAAGCAACGAATCTCCGTTGACTACCACTAAACCTGGTACTGAGCCATCAACTGTCTGGCAATCAGCAACCGCTGCACTTCTGATGTCCCTTCATAGATGGTAGTCACTCGTGCATCTCGGAAGATACGTTCGACTCCGGCCTCCTGGAAGTAACCGGCGCCGCCATGGATCTGGATGGCCTTGTCCGCTACGCCAATGCACATCTCAGAAGCCATCAACTTAGCGATGGATGCTTCCTGCAAGAAGGGCTCTCCTGCATCCATCAAGCTGGCTGCGTTCATGGTGGCGACCCTCGAGGAATGGACTCCGACCGCCATATCGGCCAACATGAACTGGATGGCTTGGTGCTGGGATATGGGACTGCCGAAGGTCTCACGCATTTGAGCGAACCTAACGGCAGCTTCCAGTGCTGACTGGCCTATGCCCACACTCTGGGCAGCAATAATGATTCGGCTCTGTGTCAATATCTCCATGGCGTGATTGAACCCGCGCCCCCGTTCTCCCAAGAGATTGGCAGAGCTGACCGGCGTGTCCTGGAAAACTACTTCATCAGTGGTTGAACTTCTCATGCCCAACTTGCCGTGCATGGGGTTGATAGTCAACCCGGGCGAGTCTTTCTGAACCAAAAAGGCACTTATGCCCTTGTATCCCTTCGAGCGGTCCTCAGTAGCAAATACCACAATCGTTGATGCAACGGATGCATTGGTGATGAACATTTTGCTTCCATTAAGGAAGTAGGTACCGTCTTTCTCGGTGGCCGTGGTTTGTAGAGCGGCAGCGTCAGAACCGCCACTAGGCTCGGTGAGCCCAAAGGCGGCCACGGCATCCCCTTTTGCCAAAGGGGTTAGCAAACGCTCTTTCTGCTCATCGTTGCCGAACCTGGCGATACAGGCGGTACCCAAAGCAAGGTGAGCCAACCAGCTGACGCTGGTGGAAGCATCACCACGCGCAACTTCTTCGGCGGCGATGGACACCTGCCGGTAGCCAGCCGGGCCACTTCCCCCGTATTTGGTGTCGATGCCCAAGCCTGTGAGTCCAAGGTCGGCCAAACCCCGCCAGTTGTCCCATTGAAACTCCCCCTTCTCATCAGACTCCTTAGCCTTGGGAGCGATTTCCCGGTCGACAAAATCCCTAAGGGTGGACTGGAGCATTTGCTCCTCTTCATTTAGTATCAGGTCAGGCATCACATTTCTCCACTTTTACCCAGTTATGTCTGCTTCGCTTAAAGTTATATATTATTCGTCCACCAGCAGGTACAAACCCCAGTTGTACTGGTTAGAAGGTGAAGGCTCCATCTTGTTCGCCGAAGACCCCCCGGAAGACTTGACTAATCTCACCGAGGGTGCAGTAAGCCTCCACACACTCCAAGATGGCTGGAACAGTATTCTCTTCGCTCTGGGCCACTAGCACCAACCGGTCAAGTGCCGCCCTTACCTTGCTGCCATCCCGGCCATTTCGAAGCTTTTCCAAACGTTTCACCTGAGCCTTGGCGGCCTCTTCATTCACTCGCGTCAGCCCTTCTATCGACGGCTCTTCGGTAGTGAAGCGATTTACGCCTACGATGGTCCGGTCGCCGGAGTCCACTTCTTGGCCATGCTTGTAGGCGGCGTCACCGATCTCACGCTGCTGAAAACCCTGTTCTATGGCTTCAACTGAGCCGCCTAGATCGTCGATTCGCTTTATGTAATCCAGGGCTTGAGTTTCTAGCTCGTTGGTCAAGCTTTCGATGTAATAGGATCCACCAAGAGGGTCAACCACATCAGACACGCCGCTCTCGAAAGCCAATATCTGCTGCGTCCTAAGCGAAAGCTGGACCGAGTCCTCGGATGGTAAGGCCAAGGCTTCGTCCCGCGAATTCACGTGGAGAGATTGAGACCCACCCAAGATAGCCGATAGTGCCTGGATGGTGCAGCGAATCAGGTTGTTGTCTGGCTGTTGGGCTGTGAGACTCACTCCCGCGGTCTGGGTGTGGAACCGCAGCATCATAGACCGCGGGTCCCTCGCCCTGAAGCGGTCTTTCATTATCCGGGCCCACATCCGGCGGGCCGCCCGGAACTTGGCCACCTCTTCGAACAGGTTGTTCTGGGCCACAAAGAAGAAGGAAAGCCGTGGGCCGAAATCATCTATTTTTAGACCCCCGTCTAGGGCAGCCTGCACATAGGCGATGGCGTTAGCGAAGGTGAATGCAAGTTCTTGCACCGCGGTGGCGCCTGCCTCACGCATGTGGTAGCCGGAAATGCTAATGGTGTTCCAATTAGGCACATTCTCAGCACAGTACTTGAAGACATCGACCATAAGGCGCATCGACGGCCGGGGCGGGTAAATGTAGGTACCTCGGGCGATGTATTCCTTGAGGATATCGTTCTGAACTGTGCCACTGATCTGGTCCATGGAGACGCCCTGATTCCGAGCCGCAACTATATAAAAGCACAGTAGTAACGAAGCGGTAGCATTGATGGTCATGGAGGTGCTGACCCTGTTCATCGGTATACCGGCGAACAGGGTTTCCATGTCCTCCAGACTGCAGATAGGCACCCCGACCTTCCCAACTTCGCCTTTAGCCAGCACGTGGTCCGAGTCGTATCCAATCTGGGTTGGCAGGTCGAAAGCGATGGACAGACCGGTCTGACCCTGGTCTAAAAGATAGCGGAAGCGCTCATTAGTCTCTGCGGCGCTGCCGTAGCCCGAATATTGGCGCATAGTCCAGACCCGGCCCCTGTAGGTATTGGGCTGAACACCCCTGGTGTATGGGTACTCGCCGGGGTAACCCAGGTCGTTGTCATAGTCCAACCCTTGAAACTGCAAATCTTCAGGACTATAAAGTGAGTCGATGTCTAGACCGCTGTCGGTCTGAAATTTCTCTCGCCGCTCTGGAAATCTTCTAACCGCAGGCTCCAACGTGTCCCGCTGCCACTGTTTTTTGTCCTTGCTAGGCATGCAAAACTCCAAAAATCGCTGAGCCGCCATTTACAAGGGTCTCCGAGCGATGCCCGCTCCTCAGGTCAGCCAAGCCCACCAATTGTACCCATATATATGGGGGGTCTCAAGGTTGGATGAGAGATGTTAACCTGTTCGGAGACACCAACCTCCCAACAAGGATTCCCAACATGCAACCCCAAGACCTGAACATGACAACCACTGTCACCGGCTATCAGCTTTTCTTGTTTCTCGCTTTTGGCGAAGGTAAGGCCGACGGGGAGTTAGCCGAAGCGATCGATCTGTTAGGCCGGGATATGGAGAACGTCCACGATGTGGACGGTCCGCCGTCAGATGAGGCTTTTGCGCGGGGACGATTCCAGTTGCTGCGAGCGGAACCAGCAAATACGTCAGATCAGCAGATCATCCATGTCGCTGTGTCCGAGAGCCATGGGTTGGTTCGATTGGAGTGTGCGACCCTAGAAACAATCAAGGCATATGAAACCGGTCTCCGGAGTCTCATCGAACGGTACGGTGGCTCGGTCGAAACTCTGGCAGGGGTGATGCGGCCAAGGAGCTACACCAGCCATGCAATGGCCGAATTCGCCTACGCCCATGCCATGCCACCCGGACGAGGGAAGAATTTTCCGCTGGCGGTGGTGACTCCCATGAACAAAAACGACACCTGGTGGAAGATGGATTTCCTGCACCGAGAGAGCTTCTTCCTGCCACGTTATAACGAGAGCGAGGAGATGGTAGCCAAAGGACACGCCCTATCCAGCTCCGCCGGCGTCCCCCGAATCAACCGCCGGCTGGTCCACTCGCCGGACGGTTACGGAATGCAATGTAGCTATGACTTTGTGGGGTATTTCGAGTTCGCCGAGACCGACGCCTCAATCTTCCGAGAAGTCATGGCAGGGCTCCGAGATACCGGACAGAACCCCGAGTGGAAATACGTGCTGGAAGGCCCCGAGTGGTGGGGACGCCGGGTTGGTAGCGCCGCCGAGTTTCTGGCTACGTCCTAGCCGATAACCACGCCACATAGTCTCAGGATGAAGATGGCGGCAGACACCATGGTCGCCAAAAGCATGCCGACAATCGGGACGCACTTACCGAGTATGATTCTTATGAGAAGAAGTCCATCCGTAAGCGGCCGGGCCCTCCACCAAATCGCCGCCGGCCTTCGGCATAAGGGATAGGCGCATCTTCAGAAGTTGGATGCCAATAACCTGTGGCCAGTGCGTAAGGTTACTCCAGGATAACGACCGCCTCGACTTCCACGTCCAACCCTGGCTCGGCCAAAGCCGAAATCTCTATCAAGGAGTTGGCAGGGTATTGTTCTTGGAAGTGCCTGGCGAATAGCTCTTGCTGTTTCTGGGAGTCCGCCTGGTAATCCGAGATGCTGGTAACGAAGACCGTCAACTTGGCGAAGCTACCTGGCCCTGCGCCTTCGGCTTCCGCCACCTGGACCAGACGGTAGAGGGTAACATCAAGCTGTTCCATCATGGACTTGCCCTGAGAATCGGTGCCTCGGGCGGTGCAGCCTGAGATAAACATCATATTGCCAGCTTTCACGGCCCGGCTATAGGTAGGGCCTGCAGGCGCGAAATCGTACTGCTTTCGTTCCAAAGACATAGTCCAACTCCTATGGTTCCGTCCTATTTTGCGAACCAGATTCTAATCAGATCCCAAGACTGCTCCATCCTACGGTCTAGTACGACGAACAGGAAGCCATTATAATCCTAGAGTCCCGTCGGGCGGGTGTAGCTCAGTGGTAGAGCTCCAGCCTTCCAAGCTGGCCATGTGGGTTCGATTCCCATCACCCGCTCCACATGTATTGCAAAGAGGCCTGTCCTTACGCGTAAGGACAGGCCTCTTATCATTAAAACCACACCGTAAAATCAGTCGGCCAATAAACCTCTGGCTGCCTGTCGAACCTTTTCGCCATCCAGCGCAACCTCGTACTTGCCATCGTCCATCTTCCGGAAAGCGCCCTCGTTGTTGAAATTTTTGAGAAGCTCAGCCAATGCGTTTTCACGCTTCTCTTCCGGTATATCCACTGGAGAATCCGACTCCCCCAGGTGACGGTTAATCTCGTAAGCGATGAGTTCTTCCTCTACGTACCTCTGTTGGATCAAGTTGATCTCACCGGTGTGCCGACCCAGATAGCAGCCACCAAATTGCATTGACTCGCTGTGACGCCCTTCGAAGTCGCCCTCACTACGATACTTAGGCTCCAATTCGTTGGCTTCCAGGTAGTCCCGAATATCCTGGTCTTCCGGGTCTGGATTCTCCAGGTTGGAAATCATAATGACCCGGTACATGAACATGTCCGCAGGCTCTACTTTTATAATCATCTGGCTACCTCCAAGATTGCAGCTCCTGGCGGTGGGCTAATAAGCATGCGAGGGAATTCGGAGCCAACAGCTAGCAGCCCCAGGAAACGCGGGTTTACCGACCCACCGCTTTCAATACGCGATCCACATGGGCTTCATCTTGCTCCAAGGTCTTATCATCGATACCGTTCATGACCTCAATTACCGCATCATTGTAAGGGGTGGGAATGGCCACTTCCCGTCCCTTGGCTGAGACCAATCCGTTCATCAAATTAATCTCAGAGCGCCGGCCTTTATAGACGTCCTGGGCCATGGAAGCTAGCCAGTTGACCCTGCCACCGTGGGCTGACATGTGCCCGTCTAGCTCCTCAAAAACATCGCCCTTATCAGCGTCAGCCCAAGTTTCAGCGGGTACGCCATTGATGGCTACGACATTCAATCCCATGGCTAGGCCGACCTTGGCAGCCTCTTTGGCCAAGTTGATACGGATCAACCGTAACCGGGGGTCCTCTGCCATCTGCTGGGAACCCAGGCCGGTGGAAGCGGAGATTCCATTGCCCATTGAATTCTGGGACAACTTGGCCCATCGCTCGCCCCAAAGGTTGTCCGATGCATAAGCAGCGTCGATGTTATCCAACAACCCAGCGACCTTTTCAGAGCGGGGGGTGATGCGTCCGTCTTGCTCACCCACTCGGAATACGGTGTGGCCTGAATCCCGCCCGACCGCGCCCCCGCGGGTGACAAGAGCCGGCTCCCACAAAGCAACTTCTATATGGGACGCGATACAACCCAGCTGCCGGGACGGACCGACAATCTCGCCCATGGGGACGTCGTTCCAGCAGTTCTGTAAAGAGATAAAGTAGCCGTCCTCCAGCACATACCGCTTTATGAAGTGGGTGGCCCACTCGGTATCGTAAGACTTGACCGAGATGAAAACAAAATCAAATGGCTCGGATATATTCTGGGCTTCCGTCAGATGGATGGCCTTNACTGGGACGGTGAAGGGCCCTTGNCTNCCAGTGACCTGNAGGCCTTCNGTGCGCATCTTTTCTACGTGNTCCGGCCACATATCGATNAAGGTCACATCTTCGCCAATNNTGCTCAAGAAGGCNCCGACATAACTACCCAGTGCCCCTGCTCCCATGATGCCNATCTTGTCCGCCATTTCTGTCCTCCCNTGNTGGTTGGCGCTCTACAACGAACCGAGATGCGCGAGCCGCACATTGTATATATGTCCGAGATTCTGTATCTCTTCCATCACGTTTTGAGGCACCGGGTCATCCAAGCCAATCACCATCATAGCCCGGCCCCTCAAGGCCAGCCTTCCCACTTCCATGAAACTGATATTGATATTGTGGGCACCGGCGATCATTCCCACCGCGCCGATGGAACCGGGCTGGTCCTGATTGTCCACGAACAACATGTAGGGCGTGGTAGGCACTATGTCCAGCCAGTAATCGTCGATCTTCACGATGTGGGGTTCGTCTCTAAGCGATGTCCCCGCCAGGGTAATCTTCCCCTCGCTGGTCTCGATGGTCGCGCTGACTATGCTGGAATACTCTGCTGAAGAAGTATTGTGCTGCTCGGTGATGTTGAGACCGCGTTCCCTGGCTAACACCGGAGCGTTGATCAGGTTCACCTGGCCTGTGGTTATGGGCTCCATCAGTCCCGCCAAGACAGCGGCCTGCAGCGACCGGGTGTCGTGCTCTGCAATCTCTCCTTGGTAACCGATAGTTAAGCCCAAGAATTGTCCGTCAGCCAGGTGAGTCAACAGCTTGCCCACCACGGTTGCCACTGGAACATACGGGGCTAGAACCGCGTGCACTTCAGGAGCAACGAACGGTGCGTTAACTGTGTTACGGGCGGGCTCTCCGTTCAATACCGCCAACACCTGCTCAGATGCCTCGATCGCAACTTCCCTCTGGGCTTCCTCGGTCGAGGCCCCCAGGTGTGGAGTCACTACAACCTTCGGATGTTCAACCAGAGTGGTGTTCTGAGGCGGTTCTTGAGCAAAAACATCCAGGGCAACGCCCCCCAATTGTCCCGAATCCAATCCGTTAATTATCGCCTGTTCATCCACCAGCTCGCCCCGGGCCACGTTGATCAGCCTCGCGCCAGGTTTGAGCAAAGCTACTTGTTCAGCCCCTATCATGTGCCGTGTGCTGTCGGTCAGCGGTGTATGCAGGGTTATGAAGTCGGCCTCTGCCAGCAGCTCTTCCAAAGAGAGAAGCTCGATGCCCTTTTGCCTGGCGTAATCCGGGGACACGAATGGGTCGAACCCCACCAATCTCATACCAAAGCTCTGAGCGCGCTGAGCAACTTCAGAACCCACCCTGCCTAGACCGCAGATGCCGAGGGTCTTATTGCGGACCTCGACACCCATGAATGCGCTCCGCTTCCACTCACCAGATTTCAGCGATTGATGGGCCATAGGCACGTTGCGAGAAAGCGCCAGCATCAAAGCCATGGTGTGTTCTGCGGCGGCCACGGTGTTGCCCGTAGGGGCGTTGACTACAGCGATACCAGCACTGGTGGCGGCGTCAAGATCTATATTGTCAACGCCGATACCTGCACGCCCAACAACTTTCAGTTTCTTCGCGGTATCTATGACTTCTTTGGTCACCTTCGTCTCACTACGGACGACTAGGCCATCGTAATCGCCAATCACAGCCAAGAGTTCCGGCGGCTTCATACCCGTTTTAACGTCAACTTCGGCAAGGGTCTCGAGAAGCGCAACACCTTCCTCGCCAATGGGGTCTGCTACTAGAATTTTGGGCATGGGAATCTTCCTGATAATAGGTGGAGTTTATGCGCAGCCAGGCTCGTTTTTCGCTGCAATTCAAGCCTGGCATAACAGCTAATAAACTATAGCACAATCAGGGTCGAACGACGGGACTTTTAGGCGCCTTGACCCAGATGACGGTGCAAGCTAGCATAGGCTCAAGTCAGTGGCTAGAGATTCATCAAAGCTGTAAAATTCACGAAATGCCGAACCTCGAACTTACCACAACCGCCTCATCGACGTGGCCACCCGATACAACAACGCCTCTAATAACAAAGACGTTGTTATCCTGATTGCGGCAATGACCGACGATTGCGTAGTGGAAAAATCCTTGCCTCGCCCGGATGGAACCAGGTTTCAAAGCCAAGATGAGTTCTGGCCTTTCTGGAGTGAAATCTTCAAGTCTTCGTCAATTATCGATCGATACCGAAGGCATATCTACCAAGCAGCGACCGGCGCCTTGTCAGATGGGCCTTCAAATGGGCCGGGCAGAGCCGATATCCGGACAGCGCCCCAGAGTCGGCCTATTAATTAAACATCCAAGAATGTCGGTCTACGTCAAGGGCTAATGCCCCGGCCTGGACCTTCCAAAAAGTCCCNAATGCACAAATTTCGGAGGTTTTAACATGTTCTTGATGCGGTTCACCGAGAGGGCCTACACGAACTACACAGAAGAGGCNGTGAGGAACAGCCCCAACCAAGCCGTGCGGCTAACATTCTCCAACAGCAATTTTGACCCCAAAGTCGGAGCACGTCAGTACAACGAGTACCTGGACGAATATGAATACTGCGAGGAAGTGGGCTTTGATGGGCTGATGCTGAACGAGCATCACAACACCCCCACCTGCCTAGGCGCGACCATGAACCTTGAAGCTGCCATCCTGGCCCGCAATACTTCGAAACCCAAGATTGTGTTGATGGGCAACCCGCTGCCCACTTTTGAAAACCCTTTAAGAGTGGCCGAAGAGATAGCGGAGATTGACATGATCTCCAACGGCAGGGTTGTGTCAGGATTTGTTCGCGGCACCGGAGTAGAAAGCCTCGCTGCTAACATCAACCCGCTTCACAATCGCGAGCGATTTGAAGAGGCACACGACCTGATTATCAAGACCTGGACCACCCCTGGCCCTTTCCGATGGGAAGGCAAGCACTACCATTTCCGAGTAGTGAACCCATTTGAAACACCATTGCAGAAGCCCCATCCACCGGTGTGGATACCCGGTTTAGGTAGCCCGCAGACCCTGGTCTGGGCCGCAGAGAGAGGCTACCCATATATCTATCTAGAGACCGACCCGCAAGGCACTCAGGACATGATTGACATCTACACTGACGCTGCACTAGAGGCCGGATACAAGGTCGGCCCCGAGAATTTCGGCTACCTATGTCGCATCCACGTGCAGGACACAGATGAGAAAGCCTATGAATCAGCCAAAGGTTTCTTGACTGGAAATGTAGGCGTTGGCCGAGTGCCCATGCCAAAGGACTACATGCTGCCTATTGGTTACGGCGGGAGTAAAGCCGACCCCAAAATCGCTAAGTACCAAGGCCGCATTCGCAAGGACCCGTTCTTGGGCCTGGGCTTGGAGACCGCAACATACGATCAGATTCTGGCCTCCAATCGTTGGATCGTCGGAAGTCCGGAAACCGTTATCAGAAAACTCAGGGAAACCCTATCGGTCATTCGCCCAGGAATCCTGGGCGTCTGGACCAACGACGGCGACACCACCCACGCCGACACCATGAACTGCCTGAAACTCATGGGCGAGGAAGTACTCCCCGCCCTCCGAGAGATCGGTGCGGAACTGGAACTCACCGACCCATTCCAGAAAGAGGCCGCAACGGCCTAACGAGGAGATAGCGAACGATGGTTGCCTTTACTGAAGAGATGGTGGACGTTGGCGGTACCAAGGTCCATACCCTGAAAGGTGGCTCCGGCGAGCCACTACTCCTGCTCCACGGCGCTGGAGGAAATACCGGCTGGCTGAGGTTCGCCGACGCCCTAGCCGAGAAGTACACGGTCTACTACCCGTCTCATCCCGGCTACGGCAAGACAGACCGACCCGACTGGCTGGAGACAATCCCAGACATGGCCTGCTTCTATACCTGGTATCTGGAGTCCTTAGGTTTGGAGGGTGTCCGCACTATCGGGTTCTCAATGGGCGGCTGGATTGCCTCGGAGATTGCCGCCATGTGTAACCATTCCATAAGCAAATTAATGTTAGTTGGTGCCGCAGGCGTCAAACCCAACGACAGTGAGATTACCGACATATTCATCATCAGTCCCGCCCAGGTACTGGATCTGATGTACCACGACACCAGTCAGGCCCCCGAATATCAAAAACTCTATGGAACGGATCCTACTCCCGAACAGGCAATGGTCGCTGAAACCAACCGCGAGATGGCCGTGCGCCTTTGCTGGAAGCCATACATGCACGATCCACGGCTAACCAGTCTGCTGCAACGGGTCAAGGTTCCGGCACGTATGGTCTGGGGTAAGAACGACGCCATAGTGCCCGTGGAATGCGGCGAACTCTATAAGCAGGCCATCAACGGCTCAGACCTGGTGGTTATAGACAACTGCGGCCACTCCCCTCAGGTTGAGAAACCTGAAGAGTTCATCAAAACAGCCCTAGATTTCCTGGCGTAAACAAACATTCAGCAAACACTGGTCAGTTCTCAGATTTCCTAGCTGCTGATGGCTGGCCTCATAAAGCATCTCTCAAGGAGAACCATGAGCCTAGACGTTTATTATTTCACTGAGATGCCCTACCACTATATCAATGATGATTTAGCGGAGCAGTGGCCATCTCTGCGGCTGACCTTTCCAAACAGCTACTTCGACCCCAACAAGGCCACAGACCTCTTCAAGCGGTACCTAGACGAGTTCCAATACGCAGAGGAGGCCGGATTCCAGGGGCTGATGATTAACGAACACCACAACACCCCGTCTTGCATGGACGTTGAGGTGAATATCACCGGCGGCATACTGGCCCGCCTGACCTCCAAGGCCAAGATTCTGATGCTGGGCAACATGCTGCCCACCTCAGATAACCCACCAAGGCTAGCGGAAGAGATTGCCATGTTGGATGTCATATCCGGCGGCCGCATCGTGTCCGGTTTCGTCCGGGGAATCGGAGTGGAGAGTTGGGCCAACAACACCAACCCCGTATACAACCGGGAGAGGTTCGAAGAGTGCCACGACCTGATAATAAAGACTTGGACGACTCCCGGCCCTTTCCGCTGGGAAGGCAAGCACTACCAGTACCGAGCAGTAAACCCATGGATGGTTCCGGTCCAGAAACCTCATCCTCCCGCCTGGGTCCCAGGCACCGGCAGCCCTGAAACTGTGGAGTGGGCGGTTAAGCACCGTTACACATACGCGGCATTCTTAACCGAGCTAAGCAGGGCTAAGGACCTGTTCGGCAGCTACCGGGAGCAGGCTGCCCAGCAAGGTTGGGAAGCAGGGCCCGATAAGTTCGCCTTCATGATCTGCGCTCACGTCAACGAGACCGACGAAAAAGCTCAAGAATCAGGCAAAGCATTTATGTGGCGTATGGGACATCCTCTAAAAGGACCAAGAGAATACTGGGCCCCACCAGGTTACTTCTCCCAGGCCGGTGTGTCCGCCAACGCCGCACGCAGGCAGAGGCCCATGAACGAACTGTCATATGAGGAACTCCAGGAACACAACCACCTGGTCGTCGGCAGCCCCGACACCGTCATTAAGAAGCTCCGCCACATCAAGGAGGAACTGGGGATAGGTTCGCTGCTGCTGGAAACCCAAGGCGGACCGCTGTCCCACGAGGACACCATGCGCTCCATAAAACTGATGGGCGAAGAAGTTATTCCAGCCCTACAAGGCTAACTAGAATCTCAAATACATTCGCCCTTAAAGGCTAATGGCAGAACGCGGCCAAACTCCACATCTGCCAAACTTGTTGAATAAAGAGACCACACCTCGATTAGCTAAAACAAACAGGGGACAGACATCTCTCCGCAGGTGTCCCTGATCCAGTCAGCAACCTCCGGATGAAGCGGAATGCCCTCTTCACGTCGGACCGCTTCAACCTCAGCCTCGGGCTGGCCAGCCACCAACACTCGGTCATGGCCAGGCGCAGGCCTGGTGGTCTGCATCATCTGGGACCACTCGTCCATCTGCACCTTGAAGGGCTCGACATCGGTGAAAGCATCGATGCTGTAGGCCGCTACCATATGACCAAAATTGGGCCTGCCGGGCACAACTCCGTAGCCGAACCCAGTTAGAACCCCTGCCAGAATATCCACGATACAAGAGAAGCCGTAACCCTTATGGGAGCCGCCTTCACGGTCGCTACCGAGAGGCAAAAGCGTGACCTTCTCCGGAGCAGGCGATGGCTCCATGATTGGGCTGCCGTCCTCAGCTGCCAGCCAGCCTCCGGGAATCTCAGCACCCAGCCGCCCGGCGATGCGTATCTTGTTCACCGCCACTGAACTGGTGGCCGCATCAAACACAAACGGGGGCTCATTCAAACACGGCACAGCGATAGCGATCGGGTTGGTCCCCAACCGGGGTTCGGCGCCAAATGTCGGCAACACCGAGGGAGGGCAGCTGGTCATGCAGACGCCGATCATGTCGTGGTCCAAGGCCTTCATAGCGTGATAGGACGCCATGCCTAGATGGCGCGCATTTCCGATAGTCACCATGCCCAGGCCAACGTTCTTAGCCTTCTCGATGGCGATATCCATGGCCTTGGGGGTGATGATGGTTCCCAGACCACGGTCGGAGTCCACAGTGGCAGTGCTAGGTGTCTCTCGAATCACTTTCCAGTCGGGCTGGGGATTTATGGATCCTTCCTGGTAGCCCTGGATATAACTTTTCAGCATGTTGGAAACGCCGTGGGAGTCCACACCCCTAAGATCGGCCAGAACCTGCACGTCGGCTGCCAAGAGCGAGTCCTCAGGTGACACTCCTAGCTTCTCGAAGATGCCTGCTACGGTTTTCTTGAGATCATCTCCCTGAACGAACTCTGCGTCGTCATGGCTGACCTTGAATTGCTCTAACACTTTGACTCTCCTCGAGGGTACAGAATCGCAGGCTGAGTGTTCTTCTTAGCCTGCCTAGTCATCTTTCACGGAAGTATAGCACCAGGCCAGTTGGCCTGAGCCCCCAGCGTTGCTATAATCCCGCCACTCGTATCTTACCCCGCAGGTGGCGCATGACCGATCTCAAACAACAGGCACTAGACTACCTCTCCCGGTTGGGCGGCAACCCCGCCACGGCATTCCGGGAAGAAGGAGTAGCGTCCACCGTTAAAGCTATCCTACGGGAGATAGGTGCCGGGTTTGAGCAAGACGCGTTCGGCAACATCATCGCCAAGGTCCCAGGTACTGACCCAAGCGCCAACCCACTAGCCGTCGTCGCCCACATGGACCACCCAGGTTTTGAGATAACCGGCAGCCACCCGGACGGACACATCGCCACGGCCATGGGCGGGATTCCTCCATCCAGCTTCGAATCAGGCGTGCCGGTTCAAGTGCTGCTCCCCGATGGCAGCCGGGTCAATGGGGCAACCACAGGCAGGTACGGAGAGGAGAGTGACCGGCAAGTACTGATCAAACTAGAGCAACCCCAGGACTTAGAGGCGCCTTTATCAGTGGTTTTCGACCTGATTGATTACGAACTGGACGGGGATATGATTCGCATGCGTGCCGTGGACGATCTCGCCGGATGCGGCAGCATCTTGGCCATGATTGCCCAGCTAACCGAGGGCGATGCCTCACCGGGTGATGTCTACGGAGTATTCACCCGCGCTGAGGAGGTCGGGCTGGTAGGCGCCAGGCTCATGGCTGATTCCGGCACCTTGCCGCCCGATACACTGGTGATATCCGCAGAGTCCAGCCGAACTCTGCCTGGCGCAGAACAGGGTGAAGGCCCAGTCATCCGGGTCGGTGACGCCGGGTTCACATTCACCGCCGACGCCGAATCGGTTCTGATACGAGCACGCGAAACCTTGAATGAGCGAGACAACGGTTTTAAGTGCCAGCGTCAACTAATGAGCGGAGGAACCTGCGAAGCCAGTGCATTCGCAGTCTTCGGATACCAGACCACCGGCATAGCTTTCCCTCTCGGCAACTACCACAACGGCGCGCCTGAAGGCCGGATCGAAGCCGAATATATCCACATAGACGACTACCTAGGCGGTGTGAAACTGCTCACTGAAGCCGCCCACTGCGTCTCAGACCGCACGAATACCGCCTTCCGCCAACGCCTCCGCGAGGTGCCCGCAGATATGCGCCAGCGAATGCTGGATACGAGAGGGTAATTCCCTGCCGTCATCACGCCAACGCTCGCGTTCCAGAACGGCGAGGTGAAACAACCTCAAATCCTGAAAGGAATATCCTGGATTCCTGCCTTCGCAGGAAAGATGCAAGGAGAGCCATTAATGGCCATTCAAGACATAGCCCACCTATCAGCAACGGAACTGGGTTCCGCCATCAAGGCCAAACAAGTGTCTCCGGTCGAGGTAGTAGAGGCCTATCTAGACCGTATCGAGCGTATAGATCCACAGGTCAACTCATACATCACGGTCATGGCAGAGCATGCACGACAAGAAGCTCTTGAGGTCGAAGCCGAAATCAGGCGCGGAGACTATCGCGGACCTCTCCACGGCGTCCCAATCGCCATCAAGGACCAGATCTACACCAAAGGCGTTCTCACCACCGACGCCTCCAAGATTCGATCTGACTTCATACCGAAATACGACGCCACTGTGGTCACCAACCTCAAGAAGGCTGGTGCTATCCTTCTGGGTAAACTAAACATGAGCGAGTTCGCTCATGGTGAGCCTCAGAGTTCGGCATTCGGTCCGGCCCGAAACCCATGGGACCTGACCCGCAGCCCCGGAGTTTCCAGCACCGGATCAGGGGCAGCCACTGCGGCCCGCCTGTGCGCCACTTCACTTGGCGAAGATACTGGCGGTTCCATCAGAGGTCCTGCAGCCAATTGTGGTTTGGTCGGCCTGCGTCCCACCTGGGGACGAGTCAGCCGCTACGGCGTGGACGGAGCAGGGTGGTCATTCGATACCATCGGGCCAGTCTCCCGGACAGTGGAAGACTGCGCCATCACCATCGGCGGCATTGCCGGTTATGACTCCAACGATCCGTCGACCCACCAGGTGTCCGTTCCAAACTACCAAGCGGCTCTAACCGGCGATATCAAAGGCCTGAAGGTGGGAGTGGTCCAAGAATTGATCGACCCGGTGGAATTGGAACTGGACCCGCAGATGCGTCAATCAGTGATTAACGCCATCGAGATGCTGGCTGAACTAGGTGCCGAGATCAGGCAGGTGTCCATGCCCTTAGCTGAAAAGTCTGGCTACATCACCAGGGCCATCACCCACGTCGACAGGGTCAGCTTACGCCCTGAATACCTGAGGGAACGCCCCGACGACTACCACTACAACACACGAGTCCACTTCAGCACCGCCAACCTGATTCCCGCCCAGACCTATTACAAAGCCCAAAAATTGCGGACCATGATAAGGGAACAGGTGCTGGGATTGTTGGAAGAAGTAGATGTTCTGGTTCAGCCAACGTCAGGCGCACCCGCTAACGTAATCAACTTGGAACAGAAAGTAAACAGCCAAGAGTACGCCAGAAAAGCTCTGGCCGCAGGTGGTTTCAGAGGCCCCTACAGCCTAAGCGGCGCCCCAGCCTTATCCATACTTTGCGGCTTCACGTCACCCGCGGACGGGCCGAACGGAAACGAAGGTTTACCCTTAGCTATGCAGATAGCAGGACGCCCCTTCGAAGAAGCAACGGTTCTTCGCGTAGCGCACGCCTACGAGCAAGCGGCAGGATGGAACACGCGGGTCCCACCTGCTGCTCTTTGACTACTGCCGATCCTGTAGTTCATCTATCTGCTCTCTAGTGCGATTGTAGATCTGAGGGACGTCCCAGCCTTCTAGTCCAGCGTAGGTGTCTATCTGGGAACGGTGGTGGACCTCGTGTTCCAGCAGCATCATCAGGATTCTCCAACCGCTGAGCATTCCGTCCGTGTCTATCATCTTGACCCGACGGTTGAGCCAATCCGTAGGCGTCCCCGAGATCTGCCTTTGGAACTCAATAGCCGAGGCTTCCAACGCAAATACCCAGCCCGACTGCTTCTCCGTACTGGGTGGCTTCCAGTCATAACGCCAACCCTTTCCGGTATACGCAGAAGCGAAGTACATCCTGGACTCACAGATGTGATGGACGATCTGAGAGATTCCCCACCCTTTTTCACCTTCACCCCGTGACGGCTCCCAGGCTTGGGCCATAGGCGGTAGCGCCTCGATATCTCGCAGAGTCCGCCGATGAATCGACCGGAAGAAACCCAGGTATGCCTCAGGGTCGGTAATCATGCTATCTCCCTCTGGATTTGTTCACGAAATTTGGCGAACACAGTACTTACTTGACCGCTAGTAGGTCGTAGGCAAGGGCCACCATTATCCTAGTGCCGCTGATCAAGCTCTGTATGCCTACCGACTCGTTGGTTCCATGGATGAAACTAATCATAGGGTCGTCGTCCGGGTGGGAGCCCACCATTCCGTAGGTAGTCGTGCCAAGGTTGCGAGTGAACCGAGAGTCGGTGAACCCAGTAGTCAAAGACGGCACCCACTGAATATCGTCCCTGTTCAACGCGTTAGCGGTACTGATCTGAATATGCTCGGCGAACTCGGTCTCGAACGGCGAGGCATTGGGGATGGACATGTAATCGATGTCTATCTCCACACCTTCTATGCCGTCGAGAATCTTATCCAGCTCTTGCCGAACGTAAGCCTCGTCCTGGTGGGGCAATGTCCGTATGTCGCAGGTCAGGCGGACGGTCTCCGGAACACTGTTCGACTTGATACCTCCCTGAATCATGGTGGGAGTGATGGTCATCCGGGAAAGGGCCTTCATGATTGAGGCGAACCGGGGCTGGCTTTCCTCGTTGTCGGCTATGATCTGGTCGATGTTCGCCGGCGATGGTTTGTCTTCGATGGCGAACATCGAAAGGTGATCAAACAGGCTAGTAGAGGTGTCCCGCTCGGCTTCATAGGCCTCTATCCGTTTCACAACCTCAGACAATCCGAAAAGTGCGTTGGACCCCTGCCAAGGGGTTGATGCATGAGCGCTGCTACCCCGCACCTCGATCTCCAATTGGAGCCTGCCTTTCTCTCCGATTCCAAGCAGATACGTCAAGTTGCCAGCCGCTGAGATGGGCACACCACCGCCCTCGTTCACGGCATAAGGTGCTGCCAACTTCTCCGGGTGATGCTCGGCCATCCAGCCGAACCCATAGCGGCCACCGTGCTCTTCGTCAGCACACGACGCCAATATCAGACCATCCTTCAGTTCGACCTTATTGCGTTTGAGGATACGCATGGCAATGAGCTGGCATGTGAGCAGAGCCTTACAGTCGGATGCTCCCCGACCGAATACCCTTCCATCAGCTACCGTGGCGCTGAAGGGAGGGAAACGCCATTTCTCCTCTTCTTCGACAGGCACCACATCCAGATGGGACATGAACATCAAGCCAGCCCTTCCGGAACTACCCTCCAGCCGGGCGATCAGGTTGCCCCGATCCGGGGCCGATTCGATGGTCTCTGAAGCTATGCCGTCTTCAGCAAGCCATTTCTCGATGTAGCGGCAGGCTTCCGTTTCATTTCCGGTGGGCATGGCACCGGTGTTCACGGTGGGTATGCGGACCAAGTCCTGTTCCAGTGCGACAATCTCGTCCCGCATCTCATCTACTTGATCCAGCAAGCTGTCTAGGTCTGGCATTTTCTTACTCCAGTTCGTGTGATTACCCTAATACCCCACCGCATACGCCTCGCACCTTGGGTCTGCGCCACCCTGCAAGACTTTAGTTTCCGGGTTACGCGTGATAGCGCAGTATAGAGAAGAACCCTCCCACCAGTCGGGATACATTTCAATGGTATGCCCCTTCCGACGCAGAGACTCAGCAGTCTCATCTGATATTCGGCCTTCCAATCGCAACATGCCCGGCTCGTACTTAGAAGGAAAGCCAGACTGCGGAAAGTTGTAGCTGAAGAACCGTGGCTCTTCCACTGCTTCCTGGGGATCCCGTCCGAATTCCAGGATGTTTAGCAGCAACTGCAGGGTCCCCTGTGGTATGTGGTCGCCGCCGTGGGCTCCTAGAGCCATCACCGGCGCGCCGTCCTGCAATACCAACGCCGGGGCAGGGGTTAGCCTGGGCCGTTTGCCTGGCTGCACCGAGGCCGGAGCTGATTCGTCCAACTTAGATTGGGAACCTCTCAGCGAGAAGGCCAGACCGGTTCCTGGTATGATCGGTCCGCCGTTCTTGGTACCCTCAGAGGGTGTGCTGGAGAAGATGTTACCGTCCCGGTCAATCACTGCGAAGTAAGAAGTTCCACCGCCGGTAGGGCCCGCTGTTGCCAATGGGACCGGGGCGTCCTTGGGGGACAACGGTCCGCCGTTCAAAGTGGGTTTGCGACCTCGCGGGTCTCCGGCGGGAGGCATTCCTGGCCAGGCCATATCCTCATGGATGAGTACCCTGCGCTGCGCAAGGTACTCTTCGGAAAGCAGCTCGTTGATCGGAACATCCACAAAGTACGGGTCACCAACATATTGTTCCCGGTCCGCGAATGCCAGGTTCAGTGCTTGACTCACGGTGTGTATGTACTCCGGCGTGTTGTGCCCCATCGATGACAGATCGAAACCTTCCAGAATCTTGAGGGCCTGAGGGAAGGTCGGCCCCTGTCCCCACGGCCCGGTACTATAGACATCGTATCCTTTGTAATTCACCGTTACCGGCGTGCCAACTTTCACATGATAGCGGGCCAGATCATCTTGGGTGAGCAGCCCGCCCAACTGCTGGTTGAAAGCCACGATCTTTCGGCTCAGATCACCGGTGTATATCTCGTCCCTGGCCGCCTGCAGGGCAGCTTCCCGGCCATTGCCAGCGTTTGCGCTCTCGATCTCCGCTAACATGGACAGCGTGGCACCAAGGTCTTTCTGGTAGAAGATCTCCCCCTGCTTGGGAGGCTTTCCATTGGGCAGGTAAATCTCAGCCGTTGAGGGATGAGCGTTATAAGCATCAAATGCGGTCACAAATCGGCCTGCCAGGTAGCGGAACATGGGGAAACCGTCACTGGCAAGATCGATGGCGGCTGATGCCACTTGGCCAAAGGCCATGGTCCCGAACTGGGACAGAGACGTTATCCACGAGTCCGCGGCCGCAGGAGTCAGCGAGTTCATCACTCCTGGCACGAGTTTACCTCCGTGGTGTTTATTGAAGTAATCAACCGATGCTGCCTGCGGCCACACCCCTAGGCCATCTACTTCCACCACTTCTTTGCGGTCAGCCAAGTAAATGACAGTAGGAGCCACTCCCAAGAAACTACAGTCGTCCACGTGCACCACGTTCAACGCGATCCCCACCGCCACACCTGCGTCGATAGCGTTGCCGCCCTTCCTCAATATGTCCAGCCCCGCCATGGCAGCGCTGGGGTGACTAGCTACCACCATGCCATTCGTGCCCTGCATCAGCGGGCGGAAACTGGTTAACGTGGTTCCTGGTACGGGCATCGGGGGTCCCTCCGAGTTATCATATTTCGTGTCGCAGATCTAAGATCAGAAATCTCCAACGATTTGGTGGGCGCATTACCAGAACTTGTAAGCGCCAGAGAAGTTAGATGCCAAGCCGATGAATATTCAGAGCGTTCCGTCGCGGTCTCTGAGAACTTTCAAGAACTGTCCGAAAGTGGTGCGCTCGTTGTTCTAGGCGGCCGCAAGCATTTCAGCCTCTATCAGACCGTATCCGTCTCCTCTTCTCCCAAATAGCAAAATCAGCCGGTGCGGCCAGAAGACCTGTCGTACTGGGCTCAGATGAATCACGGGCATTTTAACAAGATCCCTGACCCAATGAATCAGCGAAGTTGGATTCGGTCTCTACCGGGAGTAAACTGAAGCCAACACTGATTGTGGCTGCAGCTCCGGATGATTGCGGCCAGAGACCTGGCGAACAGATAAAATTCGGAGGATGACAACCATGGACATGCCCAAAAGAATGAAATTTGGTTCTTTCCTTGGCCCGTTCCACCGCGTCGGCGAGAACCCTACTCTGGCCCTAGACCGCGACCTAGAGTTGATTGACTGGATGGACAGCTTGGGTTTTGATGAAGTCTGGGTTGGAGAGCACCATTCGGCCGGCTGGGAGATCATCGCGTCACCGGAGGTATTCATCGCCGCAGCCGCCCAACGGACCCGATACATCAAACTGGGCACCGGCGTCGTGTCCCTGCCCTATCACCACCCGCTCATGGTCGCCAATCGAATGGTCCAGCTTGACCACATGAGCCGTGGCCGCATCCTGTTTGGCGTAGGCCCCGGCGCCCTTCCGGGGGACGCCTACATGATGGGTATACCCCACGAGACCCAGCGCGAACGGATGGACGAATCCCTGACAACCATCATGCGACTCTTCACGGAGACCGAACCGATCTCCGTGAAGACTGACTGGTTCGAACTTAACGAGGGCATGCTCCAACTCCGGCCTTACCAGCAACCCCACATGCCAGTGGCAGTCGCATCTGTCCAGACACCAGCAGGAGTCACCCTTGCGGGAAAGCACGGGGCGGCTGTACTGACCATAACCGTGCCTCGAGACCCATCGGCCGGGCCATCGGACCTGAAAGGACTCTGGTCTATCGCCGAGGAATCGGCTGCTGAACACGGCCAGCAAGTGAACCGACACGACTGGCGACTGGTGCTCCCGGTCCACATCTCCGAAACGAGGCAAGAGGCCCTCGACGATGTCCGCGTCGGCTCTGCCCAATTCCTTCGAGAATATTCAGAAGGCACAAACGGGCGGAAGGCCGTATTCGACGGCCCGATGGACAAGGTCGTCGACAATATGCGGGACTCCGGTTCCTGGATCGTAGGCTCGCCCGACGACTGCATCGAAGCCATCAACAAGCTTCAGGAACAGAGCGGCGGATTCGGCGGATTCTTGGTCCAGACAGTAGACTGGGCGCCCAGAGAAAAGGTGCTGCGCAGCTACGAACTGATGGCCCGCTACGTCATGCCTCAATTCCAAGGCACGGTTGCCAGCACCATCGCGTCAAACCAATGGGCCGCCGAGCGCAAAGACACTCTCGTGGACGGCCGAGCCCGAGCACTGGACCGGGCCAAACAGGCCTACGCTGACAGGAATAACTAGACGCAATCACGATCATGCAGAGGGCCCTCGTTGGAAGGCCCTCTATTTTCTGGGAGGAAAAATTATGCCCGTAGACAAAGAGGCGGAACTGGCCAGAGTAACCAACCTGCGTGGTTTCAGATACGGTCTACACGATTTCCTAGCGGAAGTTGCCCCCGACTTCCTGAAGGCGGTCAACGACACCGTGGAAACCCAGTATATCAACACTCAGATACTGGACCGAAAGACCAAGGAGATCGCCATAATAGTGGCCTGCATCTCCCAAGTAGACCTTGCTTCGCACCTGCAGATTCACATCCACGCGGCCGTACAGGCCGGCGCAACCGGCGAGGAAATACTCTCCGTTATAAACCTGGTCGGGGACTGGATCGGTCACGTAGCTCGAATCAGAGCATTAGAGGCCTGGCGGATCTACTTCAGACCTGACCTGCCAACTATAGACCGGGTGATCGAGTTGAGGGACACAGCCAAATAAACTCTGTGTACCAGTTAGATTCCTAGCAGTTTCTCCAAGTTCTTGAACAATATGGCCTCTTTCTCGTCATTAGTTAGGCTTTCTAGACCTAGGAGCCAAGACACCGGCCAGTCGATGGCCATGTCAAAGGGCCAATCTGTACCAAATACCACTTGGTCGATACCCACACTGTCAATGAGATAACGCAGCGCTGGTTCACTGTGAGTCAGGCAGTCGTAGTAGAACTTGCCCAAGTAGGTGCTGGGTGGCTTCTGGATGTGCTCTCTGGCTTCTTGACGCACTTCCCAACCCCGATCCATGCGGCCTATGCCATAGCAAGTGTAACCGCCGCCGTGGCAAAGGCAAATCTTCAGATCAGGGCAGGCATCCATCACACCACCGAAAACCAGTGATGCAAAAGTTACCGCCCGGTCGGCTGGATTCCCGATGGTATTAGGCAAGTGGTAGCGGTTGGAGCGTTGATTTACAACTGTATCGCCGCCCTGGTGCACCAAGATAACCGCCCCGAGGCTCTCGACAACCTTCCAGAACGGCAAGAATTTCGTCTCATCAAAGGTCTCTCCGTTGACGTTGTCACCTATCATAGCTCCCTTGAGACCCAGCTTCATGCTGCGTTCCAGTTCAACGATAGCCGCTTTGACATCCTGCATAGGCAGTGTCGAGAACCCGGAGAACCGGTCCGGGTGGTCTTTAACCAATTCGGCCACGTAATCGTTGCACTCCTGTGTCATCAAGGTGACCGTTTTGGGATCGCCTTCATAGTTGTAGAAGTAAGCATTGGTGGAAAGCACTTGAACATCTACTCCCAACGAGTTCATATCGGCCAAGCGTTCTTCCGGGGTCCAGGTGGTCTTGGGGTTGTTTCGGTGAATGCTCATGGCATCAATAGGCATTCCGTGCCAAATCTCGCCTTTCTTATTAGCCTCGACGAATCCCACAGGAGTGATGTGTGCGTGGATGTCTATGGTCCGCATTCGCGCTCCTTAGTCTTTGTTCCGGGCGAGTCANTTNTCCNTNTNNNAGAAGGTTAGTATGGTGGNGTTCGCNGTTAGAACAGTTCTATCGGCAANCGTNTCCCCACCCNAATGCNCCATTTTACANGGNGGGGANAATATTTCTGNTTGGNCCCGTTAGACNCCAACCACCCGTACGCGGTGGTTATTGCTNTCNGCGACGAAGATGTTGCCGTAGCTATCGATGCCGCANCCGTGAGGGCGGTCCATGGCGGCTTCTGAGGCNNGGCCNCCATCGCCNTCTCCTCCCAACCGACCACCAGCNATGGTNGTGACGATTCCAGTACCAGTATCAATCAGGCGGATTGCGTGGTTCTCGGTATCCACCACGACCACATTATCCTGGGCGTCACAGCGTAAGGCCTTGGGAGAACCCCAAGTNGCCGTCAGAGCGGGGCCACCGTCGCCTTCGTAACCCCGTTCGCCGGTGCCGGCCACGGTACTCATGATTCCGCTGGTATCAATCTTGCGGACACCGTTCCCTTCCCGCTCTGCAACATAGGTGTTGCCCTTACTGTCCATGCAGACNGCTCTGGAACCCATGAAACTGGCCTCCACGGCGGGCTTGCCATCACCGGAGCGTTCTTTCTCGCCGTTACCTGCAAAAGTTGTGATAATGCCGCTGACCAGGTCCAACCTGCGAATGCGCTGGTCTTGAATATCCGCGATCAACAACCCGCCTTTTCCNTCCAAGAAACAGTCGTTAGGCTCAACCATCATGGCTTGGTTGCCCGGNCCGCCGTCGCCTCTGTACCCCACCTCTCCCGTGCCAGCAACGGTGGAGATAATCTTGGTGGAACCGTCCACCTTGCGCACCACGGCCGACAGTCGGTCGACGATATAAATATCGTTGTTGNCCCGGTCAACCTGCAAGGAATACGGCTCTCTCATGGTCGCCTGAGTGGCCGGCCCTCCGTCGCCACTGTTGCCTGCTTCTCCTGTCCCGGCCACCGTCGTTATGACACCAGTGGCCTTGTCGACCCGCCGTACAATATTGTTCCGAGATTCTGAATAATAGAGATTACCGTCTGAGTCGAAATCGCACATGAACGGCTCGGTGCATAGCGCCTTAAGTGCAAGGCCGCCGTCTCCGGCATAACCTGCTTCTCCTGTCCCTACATAAGTCTGAATCTTTCCCGTTTCGAATGGCATTGAGTTTTCTCTCCATTACTTGGTTGGCTACGGAAATCATCTTCAGTCCCCTCTACGGAAGGAGAAGTCGAAGTTCCTCTNTATCCCTCTTTAAGAGAGGGAAGGTTTGGANGGATCTATGTGCTCTTGGTCTCCCGGTTATACCAGTCCAGAATCTCCTCTCCGGTCATGAACACGACATCGTCGTGCTGACAGATGTACTCAAATATCTGGTCGTAGTATTTGATGCGGTGGGCCGCGCCCGTGATATAGGGATGGGTGGAGACGCACATGATGCGGGCACTCTCTTCCCCTTCGCGGTATAAGGTGTCGAAGTGGTCCTTGGCCCGGTCNAATAGCTCTGGTGAACGGTGGTGCTGCACCAGGTATACGGGGATGTCATTCAGTTCCACTGTGTAAGGCACGGCCACCAAACTACCCGACTTAACCTTCATGGGATAGGGCTGGTCGTCGTTGCACCAGTCGGCCACGTACTCGATGCCTTCTTCGGCTAGGATGTCCGGAGTGTCGAATGTCTCAGCCAGTCCAGGACCCATCCAGCCTCTGGGGGCCTTTCCGGTGAACTCCTCAATCGTACTGATGGTCCTGCGTATGGCTTCCCGTTCGTCTGGCTCCTTGTTGATCACTCGTTGGATGTAACTGTGAGCCAGCATCTCCCANCCAGACTTAACACTCTCGGTCACGATCTGCGGGTAGCTGAAACACACCGATGCGTTCAAGCTCACTGTGGCCCGTATGCCATGGCTATCCAACACCTGCTTCATCCGCCAAAAGCCGACCCTCAGACCATAGTCGAACCACCCAAAGTTGGGAATNTCCGGAATAACCGACACTCCCTGCGGCGTAGGCAGCACCGTGCGGGCCATAGGCTCATTGATGTCCCATTCCTCTACATTGATGACCGGCCACACGGCCACACGGGCNCCGCCNGGAAGTTTCAAAGGCTTGCGGTCAAAAATGGGCGAAAAATCAGCCCTTGGGTTGGCCATAGATATTTACTCCTATTGGTCACGGCTAGGGCAGAATTTCCCTGATTGGCTTAAAGCTTGAGTGCCTTCAGGCCGATCTTCGCCAGGTCTTCGTCTTCTTCTGCGGCCAGGCCGCTCACTCCGATACCGCCCATGATAGAGCCGCTCTGTGGATGGAGGACGACCACCCCNCCTTGAACGGCAGCCAGCATCGGGTCTCCCATCTCAGCCACAGTTCGGCCCTGGCCGGCTAGTCGCTCTGCATAATCCTTGGAGTCCTGACCTGANAGGGCACAGGTGTAGGCTTTGCGAATGGCCATTCGCTTGGGGACTTCGCGGCAGCGGTCCATTCGCCCGTAAGCAATCATGCTACCTGTATCATCCACTATGGCAACGGCCAGTGGCCGATCCGGGTCTTTGTTGGCCTCGACGAATATGGCATTGATGGCGTCTTGTGCCTGGCTTAAACCCAGCATCGGCTTATCGTACATAAGAANCCCCCTGCAGAATGGTATGGGCCATTCTACCTTTGGGGGTAAACCACTGGCAAGAAAGCTATTGGTAAAACCCCATCGGTCGCACTTCCCAGAAGCCGGGCCGCTCCGGGATAGATCAGTTTAGAGGAACCAGCTTGATTGTGGCATGCAAAAACCTGCCTTTCTGGGATNCATTCCTTCGGTAGCAAGAAATTCATCCTAGATCAGGTCTCCGACGGTAAGCCAATAGAAAACGATATATGTGCCAGCGATGACCATGAGCCAGGGACCGACTGAATGGATGTAAGGCAACGCTTTGCGGAGCGCAACGACCATGGCAGTCTTGAAGAAGGCCATCCCTAAGGTCAAGGCGATGATCACGATNCCCATCCCCAGGGCGAAGAGCAGGAAGTCGCCGAATACCGATGATATGCTGCGNCCNGCCACACTGATTCCCACCACTGCCAANAATATGGGNAGTGTGCANCTCAATGAAGCGGTACCGTAGCTGATNCCAAAGATGAAGTANCCNTTCATNCCTACCTGAGCGGGGTTGCCCATATGNCTAGCAGCCCTGGCNGCCACGCNAGTGTATAGCTTGCCACCGCCCACCATCCAGGCACCTACGATAGCAAGNCCNATACCAATGACCAGGCCCAACCATTGCAGCAGGTAACCNATAAATCCGGCGCCGGCGGCGATTATTATCCCCACTAAACCGAAGAGAACTACGAACCCGGCAGTGACCGTTAGTCCAACCGCCAGTGCTCTAACAAAATGTTTGACCGGATTAATCGCTATCTGTTGGCCCGCTTCGTCTCCTAGATACATGCCCAAGTAGGCTGGGAGCATGGCGAAACCACAAGGGTTAACTGCGGATGCCATTCCCGCCGCCAGCGCGAATAGGGCGGATGCACTCACCAAGCCGCCCAACCAAGAACCTGAATCCCCAGACAGGCGTTCGACGAACAAGTTTACATCGTCTATACCGCTATCGTTGCCGATTACGATCGCCCCTATGACGGCGGTCGCCAAGGCAACCGTGGCCACCGCCGCGGGCAACATGACGACTCCTCTGATATTTCTTTCGTCTCGGTTAATCACTCTGCTGATTGGTTGGAACATGTCCAGACGGAACTCCCAGTGCGGGGCCAATGGAATTCTTAGAATTAATGGCCGAGACCAAGTGACTTGTCCCTGGAAGGTCCCAAACCGTCCTCGGCGATATCTTGCGCCACGGACGAACAGAACGGTTATGACCGGGCTTTCACCATCACTCCGTCTAATGAAATGCCGTTAAATATCTGTGGGTGCATGGCTTCTGCCAAACTCTCTAGAACATCCACAACTCTCGGGCCATGACGAGTGGGAATGCGACCGTCAAATAAGAACACTTGGTCCATCTGGACCGCCGGCAATCCGCTCCAGCCTTCCAAGCCAGTCAACTTCCCTGAGGTTTCTTGCCGTACCCGTTCTGGATCGAAGGCGCACGGCATGACCATCAGATACTCTGGGCCATAATCAACTACCTCTTTCCACGTCAACTCCCGGGAACGGCCTCCCGCTTCCGCAAGTTGCTCATCCCCACCGGCGATCGCCACCAACTCGGGCACCCACTGGCCGGTGTTACGTAACGGATCAAGCCAGTCCAGGCACAAAACCCTCGGGTGGGCCTCTTGACAAGACACTGCACCCACCACGGTCTGAATGCGTTCTTGTAGCGAGTCCGCAAGTTCCTCGCCTCTCTCGGGCACTTTGGCAACGGTCGCGATGTTGCGCACATTCTGAAGGATATCGACGACAAAGTTGGGGCGGATCGTCAGGATGTCAGGCTGGTAGTCCAAGACCTTTGCGACTGTCTCAAAGACAGACCCACTGTCTATAGCGCAAACCTCACAAATCTCCTGTGTGATGATTAAGTCAGGCTTCAATTCCTGTAGCAGGTCGCCGTCGATCCAATAGAGCGGGTTGCTGTTGGCTCTAGCCTGTCGCACAATGGCGTCAATCTCTTCGCTAGTCAAGTGGGTTATCTGCTGCACACTCTGGCTGACCACCGGCTTGACCCTGGCAATCTCCGGGTAGTCGCAGGCGTGGGACACGCCAACCAATTGGTCTCCCAATCCCAAGGCATAGACAATCTCAGTGGCGCTCGGTAACAACGAACAGATGCGCATACGACAAGTATAGATTGGCCCTCTCTGGTCAATCAAACTTTCACCCCATTTCTGGCTAAATTCCCCACGTGACATGCTAAAATTGCGGCGCGGTATCCAAACGGCCATTTCGAGGTCCCAGTGACAGCAAAGATACTGGACGGCAAAGCGCTGGCTGAAGATATTCGTGCTGAGGTTGCCGCAAGCGTCACCGAAATACAACTAAATCACGGTGTCACCCCTGGTCTGGCTGCCGTACTTGTAGGCGACGACCCAGCTTCAGCGATCTATGTGCGCAACAAACGCAGGGCCTGCGACGAGGTCGGCATGGTCAGCGACACCATCCTTCTGGCCGCCGACTCCACCACTGAAAAAGTATTAGAAACCGTAGCTGACCTGAACAAAGACCCCCGTTTCCACGGAATTTTGATCCAACTGCCTCTGCCGCCGCAGATCGATGAACTCGCCATCATAGAGTCGATAGATCCGGACAAAGACGTTGACGGGCTACACCCGTTCAATGTAGGTAAGCTGGTTCAGGGCAGGGCTGATTTCGTGCCTGGCACACCCGCAGGCATCCAGCAGATCCTGATGCGTAACGGCCACGACCCGGCAGGCGCAAACGTGGTGATATGCGGCAGGAGCGACATCGTCGGCAAACCCATGGCCCTGCTTCTGATGCAACGAGGCGACGGCGCCAACGCCACAGTCACCGTCTGCCACACGCGCACCAAGAACATGACAGAGATCACCCGTCACGCAGATATCCTAGTGACAGCCATCGGCCGTCCCAACGCAATTACAGCTGATATGGTGAAAGAAGGGGCGATTGTGATCGACGTCGGCATTAACCGGGTCGATGATGCCTCCCGTAAAAGCGGATACCGGTTGGACGGCGATGTGGACTTCGCAGAAGTCTCTAAGAAAGCCTCATCCATCACACCGGTGCCCGGTGGAGTTGGTCCTATGACCATTGCTATGCTGCTGGTGAATACACTGACCGCCACTCGCATCAGCATCCACGGACGAGGCAGCTAACGGCTGCAAGCCCTTCCATGCGTACTGTAGACTTCGATTACGACCTTCCCCCGGAACTGATCGCCCAAACTCCTATCGAGCCCCGAGACTCGTCCCGCCTAATGGTTATGAACCGCAACACCGGGGCGTTAGAGCACAACCAATTCAGCAATATATCTGAGTACCTGCGGCCCGGCGATGTCATGGTCTTTAACCAAAGCCGAGTCATTCCTGCCCGGTTGTACGGACACAGGACCGACACCGGCAGTAGAGTCGAATTCCTACTGCTCCGTCGGAATGCCGACGGTACTTGGCAGTCCATGGCCAGGCCAGGCCGTAGGTTGCGCCCGGGTGTGGTAGTGGAGATCGAGCAAGCCGATGAAAATACCCCGTTCTTTCATAAAGGTGAAACCAAGGGGCGGTTTTCGGTAGAAATCACAGCCGCCCATGAAGACGGCCTGAAAACAGTCCGCCTCTCCAGCGAAGAAGGTATTGAAGCGTTCGGATACACACCGCTTCCCCCATACATAAAGAAAAGACTGGATGACGCCAACCGTTACCAAACAGTCTATGCCTACCAGCCAGGGAGCGTAGCGGCCCCGACGGCCGGACTTCATTTCACTGATGAACTACTGGATAAAGTCCGAAGCTTAGGTGTCGAGACGGTGTTCGTGACCCTGCACGTGGGCCTAGACACCTTCAAACCGGTGGATGAAGAAGACCCCACCGAGCACAAGATTCACACCGAGCACTATCAAATTGCCCCACAGGCCGCCAACGCTCTAAACCGCGCCAAATCTGAGGGACGGCGCATCATCGCAGTAGGAACAACATCTGTACGGGTGCTGGAACAAGCAGCCCAAGACCTAGATCAATCAGGAAAGTCGGAACTTTCGGAAATCGAAAGTGAGGCTTCCCTATTTATCCTCCCTGGCCATACCTTTCGCATGGTCGACGCCATGATTACAAACTTCCACTTACCCAGATCCAGTCTGCTCATGCTCGTCTCAGCGTTCGTTGGAAACGGTACTTCAACCAACTTGGGACTCGATTCCATTAAAACTTCCTACCGAGAGGCAATAAAAAATCGATATAGATTCTACAGCTTCGGCGACGCGATGTTGATTGCCTGACCTACGTCACTCCACTTTCAGCCGCACTTCTCCCAGAGTATCGATCTCGAACCGTACGTCATCTCCTTTGTTAAGGAACTTGGTGCTTACGATGCTACCGGTCATAATAATCATGTCTTTCTTTAGACTTTTACCGCGGATGGCCAGGTTATTCGCCAGCCAAGCCAGCGCTTCCAGTGGGTGTCCCAGAACATCACCGCCCTTGCCTTCACCAGCCGGTTCTCCATTGATAGTCATGGCGCCCGTCGCCTCTACCAAGTCAATAGACGACCAGTCGATGACCGGTTCGCCCAACACGATGCCTGCGTTCCAAGCGTTATCGGCAGCCACACCTAGAAAGAAAAGGTCTGAGTAGTCGGCGTTCCGGTCTTCGATAATCTCAAAGGCCGGCATCAATGCAGATACCGCTCCGGCAACTCTCTGCCGGTCATAAGGAGCGGCTGAAGCGGGAAGGTCCTGATCCAGCAACGCCGCAATCTCGCATTCAGCGCCCAAACGGACGTAGTCCGACCATTTGGTGGATGCAGGAGATCGGTGGACACCGTTAGCGAAGACTGCCCCTGAAGCAGGGTGGCCGAAGCCAACCATCTTCTGCATCACTGGAGTCGTAAGCGCCACTTTATAGCCGACGATAGATCCGCGCTCTGGAATAAGCAGCTCGTGGAACGCCTCTTGGATATCATATGCCTCGCTGATGTCGCGGGGCGAAATGTCCTCCGGGAGAGGCTCATACTGGGCCTTCGCTTGATGGGCCTCATGCAAGAATCTCGCCGCCCTCTGGACATTATCTTCGCCTACCATGCCATCCTCCATCTAAATGAATTCCGCCTGATATTACTCCCAGATTAGACCAGCTGCAGCAATTGCAATATGTTCCCATCTGGGTCCTTGAACGTGGCCACCCAGCCGCCCCAGGTCTCCTGTTCTGGCTGACGTATGAACTCGACTCCAGCATGGGAGAGGCGCTTAACTTCGGCATGGATGTCTGTGACACCTAGGTGGGGCATGAACCTAAACGGGTCTTTTGAGCCACCAGATATTTCGCTATGGTGTCCGATGTTGAACCGGACTTCACCAAGCTCAAAGGAGATAAAATCGTCGTGGCGCGAATGCAGTGGGAGACGGAGCACATCGTAATAGAAACCGAACATCCGATCCAGCTCATTAGTCCACAATGTTACCCCGATAACGCCCGTGACCATATCTCTCTCCTTGGTATCCGGCTGATAGTCCGTTAAAAAATAAGGCCGTCCCGACGAGTCGGGACGGCCTTATTTAATTTTATCTATACAGCTGACTAAACTTCGGAAAGTTCGCCCCGGCGCTTAGCTGCCGCACAGCGCGGGCACAGACCATAGAAGTCCACTCGTTGCCAGGCTACTTCAAAATCCGACTTGGCGGCGATTTGCTGACGCAGACCCACTACCACGCTTTCAACGTCATGGTTCGTCTCGGCGTCGATAACGTTCTCACACTCGATGCATACCAGGTTCACGTGCGGTTCCATGTTCGGTTCGTAGCGTGACATCTTTTGGAACGGGAGTTCTTGTATAAGACCGCTCTTCTGAAGGACTCCCAAAGTGGAATAAATCGTGGCCAGGGTCATGGACGGGAAATGCCCTTTGACCCTGTCATATATTTGTTGGACCGTGGGGTGGTCGGAGGAATTCAGGACCACCTCAGCGATTGCGAGGCGCTGCGGAGTGACTCGTACCGCCCACTCACGCATCCGCTCGACAAGCTGCTGCTGGGTTAACATTGGCTCTCCTGGGTAATACGGACCTGGGAGGTGTCGCAGACCTCCCATCGTGAACTCGAGATTCCCCGGGTCCGCACCCGACGAATCCACCTCAACTATAACTGGATTCAGTCGTCCAGGCAACCCTATTTATTTGATTTCTCGACTATCTTTATTCCTATTCCTGGGGTAAGAGGGTTCGATTGTTACATTTATCACATATTGGAGACCGGCCGCCGTAGGCGTGCTTCGTAGTAGAATCATCAGATATAATACCGGTCTCGGAGAGATGGCTGAGCGGACGAAAGCGCTGGTCTCGAAAACCAGTATAGGGGCAACTCTATCGTGGGTTCGAATCCCACTCTCTCCGCCACGCATGGACTACCACTAAGGACTCTTCATAAGTGAGAAGCGTTCTTAACCAGCTATCAGGGCAGCGAAGCTGATTAGGTGAACAGGTCGAAAATATTCCCCAGTGCTCCGCTATCTGCACGGTAGATTTCAGTGTATTTACAGCGGGTACAGGTTACCGTAGTGAACTTACGACTTTGAACATCAAATATCTTTGACAAGAACCCTCCGGTAGCCCTGAACTCGCTTGTTTCGTATTCACCGTTAGAGCACTTAGAGCATTTGAAGTTGGCAGCGGCCATTGTCCATATCTCCCGTATATCTGGCTATGATCCATACAGTTTAACAAGACGGTCGTTCCCATAAACTCAATTCAGACCAATGTTAACCCCGCGATAAAAAACCGACTCCACGCACCGGGACGACGTTTGACCTGGCAGCCTCTTTCTAATGGCCTCACGAAGCTTGCCTGCGCACCTTGACCCTTAATACAATCCATTCCAATGGTACTGGTACTGCCCATTTGGCGTTCCAAAGAACGGTACGATAACGGGAGGCGGTAAGATGTCAGAGGAACTAGGTAGGATTCAACGACCCACAGCAAGTCAATACGATGGGCGGCGCAAACTAATGCTGGTGCCTTTGATATACGGGCCCCAAGCGGACGACCTCACAGGCGCAGAAGTCCTGAAAAATTACTGGGATCAGATGCAGACCCAGGTGAACGCTTTGGAGGGCGCTTTAGGTGGATTGCAGCACATCTATCACGAGAGCCTGACCGTCGGTGGACCAGAAGGGCTGGAACAGTTGGCTGGCGCAGACCAACGGAGCCATGCCTTTATATCCGGCAAGACCGAATCTGGCGCGGTATTGGAACCTACGGAAGACATGGATGTTTTGCTTGAGACCTTAGATCTGCAACGGTGCATGATGATCCCGTTGGCGAGCCCAAGCGTAGGTTCCCGGCTCCAAGAATGGCACGCCGACAGCAATCGACAACGTTACGAACACATCGCCAATCAGATTGACAGCACTCTGGGCGAGAACGAGGCAGGGTTGCTGCTAATCAGCGAACGTCACCAAGTCCAGTTCCCGGACGACGTGGAAGTCTTTTACGTATCACCGCCAGCCCTAGACGATTATCGCCGGTGGTTCCAAAACTGGATGGAGCAACAACAGTCAACTGCTGGTGCAAGCAGAGACTCAGATACGGATGCCATCGAGGAAAGTGATCACCCAGGCAGCAGAGACGACGAGGACACCGAGAATACATAGCTGCGCCGGTTAGACCACTGCCACTGCCGTAATTTCAACCAGCTGCTCTGGCTGTCCTAGTATCTGGTGCATCGAGATGCCAGTTGCTGATGGGAAGCGCTCTCCAAAGTGCTTGCGCCGGACCTCGCCGACTTTCCTGTAGTCCATCATTCCGTTGGGAGCTACCCATTCAATGGTGTTAACAATGTCGTCCATGGAATATCCGCCCTCATCCATGATTCTGGCGATGTTACTATAGGCCTGCTCCGTTTGGGCCACGATGTCGTAGCCACCGACCGTGACCCCAGTGGCGTGGTTCATCGACGACTGACCCGATATCTGAAGCATCCGACCCTTTTTGACCCCTGCATTCTGGGTGAGAACGCTGTAGTTTTGCTCCCATTCGGGCACTCTAATCTCCTCTCTGACACCCCTCTTCACAGCTACAACCTCGGTCTCCACATGTCCGTCTGGACGTAACAGCCGGTTGACGGGAATGTGGGTGGACGCCGGGAAGCGGTCTCCGAAGAATCCACGCCTAACATCGGCGGTATTAGGGTACTGAAGCAGACATTGAGGGGAGATGTAGTCGAGGGTCTTGACCACGTCCTCGGGGCCGGCTCCAGCACCATCCAGCACTTGGCTGATTATCCCGTAGGTCAACTCCATCTGCCGGGCCGTATCCTGAGGATAGTTAGACTGGCCGTCAACGTCCTCACTGCCCACAAAGCCCGAGGTCCAGACCATGTCCTCCACCTCAACTCCAGGCACGTAGGTAAGCTGACCATAGCGGCCCCAGCCGGGATTAATCGGTCTCTTCTCTCCCTTCATTGCCACCATGCTGACCTCAATGAGAGCGTCGGGCCGCAAGAGACGTTCCACACAGATGCCGGTAGCCCCCAACGGCGTACCGTTCAGGTATTCCTGGCGGATAACGCCGGTCTGTCGATATAAGGGGAGGGCTGTGGCGTCAATGTAGTCCACAGTCTGCACCACGTTCTCAAATCCCATTCCCGCGGCTTCCAATACAACCGCCAACTTCTCGTATATCACCCTGGTCTGGTCCAGCAGGTCTCCCTTGCAGACCACCCGCCCCTGCGCTGAATCATACTCGCTGGCGGTCTGGCCAGAAAGATACAAGATTCCAGAGTTCTCGGCTCCCATGCAAAATGTGTACCGGTTCAGATCAAGCCAGGGGAACTTAGCCGGATCAACTTCGATGATGTTCTTGCTCATGCTATCTCCAATGGCTGTTAGCTGATCACTCCACTATCCAACAAGCGCGTATATTCGTCGTCGGGAACCTGAAGAAGTTCCTGAATCACCTTCTGGTTATGCTCCCCCAAGAGAGGTGCGGCCCGGGCGATACCTGGTTGACCACCGTCCACTGCCCAAGGGAACGCTCCCAGAGGACGGGGGCCGACCTCAGGGTGATCTGGTGATTGTACGAACCCTCTCGCAACCATGTGTGGGTCGACCAACACCTGGGCCGAATCCAATACTGGCCCGGCCGGCACTCCGGCCTTTTGGAGACGGCCTACAACGTCGTGCACGTGGAGCCCAGATGTCCAATCCTGGATCAGAGGCTCCAGATCACCTTGGTGAGACAAACGGGCTTCAGGATTGGCGAACCTGGTGTCTGAAACCCATCTCGGGTTCCCCGAAACTTGGGCCAGGGCTTTAAACTGAGCATCGTTTTCCACCGAAATCGCCACCCAGTTTTCAACCCCTAGGCAACGGAACACGTTATGGGGCGCCTTGTTCTTGTGGCGGTTGCCTACCCGCTTCGGCTCCGTACCGTCCAGTGTGTATTCCATCACCGCCTCAGGTATCAGAGTGCCCAAGGCTTCGGTCATGGCCACCTCGATATGCTGCCCTTGTCCGGTATTGGCCCGGTGATAAATAGCTTCCAACAAAGAGAGTATGCAATAACAACCACTGAATGCATCGGGGAACAGTCCGCCCATGATCCGGGGATGGGAACCTTTATGCCCGGTCACTGACGCCAAGCCACTAAACAGGTTTATGACGCTATGAAAACCAACCAGATCTTTCATGGGCCCGGTGCGTCCGAAAGCCCCCAATGACAAGTAGATAACGTCTGGCCTTAGACGTTTCACGTCTTCGTAGCCCAGGCCCATGCGTTGCATGGTGCCACTGGAGTAATTCTCAACGACAATATCGCTCACCGAGATGATCTGCTTAGCCAGCGCCACGCCTTTCGGGTCTCGCAGGTTCAGAGTGCAGCTCATCTTGCTGGAGTTGACCATATTGAAGCCACCGCTACGGTTGACTCCAGGTTCATTCGCGGCGAATGGCGGCCAAATGCGAGTGGTGAGGCGCTCTTGGGTCTCGATCAAAATCACTTCAGCGCCCAGCCAGGCCAACATCTGGGCGGTATAAGGGACGGCAATGATCTGCCCGAAGTCGGCTATCCGGATTCCTTCCAGTGGCAGCACGGTCATACGCCGGCCTGCTCCAGCTGTTCAGCTGAATACCCCAACCATTCCTCCAAGACCTTTGAGGTGTGCTCGCCTAGTTTAGGGGCCGACCTGAATAGCTGCCAGGGCGTGCGTTCCATGCGAACCGGATAGCCAGGGAGATTGAACTTCTCTCCACCCGGGCCTTCCATATCTCTCATGAACCCGCGTTCGATCACGTGAGGCGAGTCCACCATCTGTCCCACGGTATAAGCAGGGAAGCAGGGGATGCCTCGATCCTGGGCCAGCTGCGCGATCTCTGCGCCGGTGTGGGCCATGGTCCATTCCAGAAGCAGTGGTTCCAATGCGTCCCAGTTTCGAGCACGCTCTACCCCCGATGAAAACACTTCTAGTTGCGCCCAGTCCGGGTTGTCAGCCAGGTCCATTAGGTTCCGCCAGTGGGCTTCCATCACCGCCATAACCACCACATAGCCGTCCTTGCAAGGCAGGTAGGCATTCGGCATAACTCCAAATATCTCTGGTCGTCGGGCCTTAGCTTCGTGATATGAGGCGTGGGCCAGTTCGAAAGGCATAACCGCCGCAACTGTTTCCTGGATACTGAGATCGATCTCACATCCGACACCCTGAATCTTCCGAGACAGCAATGCTGCAACACTGGCGACTGCACCTTGGACCCCTGCCAGGTAGCCTGCCATATCGGTGTTGGAACGGAGCGGCGGCTCCAGGTCAGGATCTCCCACCATGTCCGGTATGCCGGGAGTGGCGTAGGCCATGCCCCCAGCGCTGATGGCGATCAGATCATCACCCAGATAGGAACTGTTGGGCCCGGTAAGCCCAAACGGAGTGATGCTCGTAACTATCAATCCTTGATTGGTCTCTGCAAGTCTCTCTCGGCGCAGACCCAGCCGCTCTATCTTTGAACTGTTCTCGCCTACTACCAGGAAATCTGCAGCGGCCACCAAGTCCTGAAATACCGCCCACCCTCCTTGCGCCTCTATGTCTAGAGACACTCCTCGCTTGTTTGAATTAAGATAGAGGAACATTCCGCTCCACTCCGGATCGGGATACCCACCGGGGAAGGGGCCACTCCGGCGGTAGCGGTCACCATCCAAAGGCTCAACCTTCACTACATCAGCACCGGCATCGCCCATTAAACGGGCGCAGAATGAGCCTGCCACTTGGTCGCTAAGCTCTACAACTTTAAGCCCGGAGAGAGCACCTTGCTGGAGCATGCTGCTAGTTACCTGGCTGCAATTGGAACCGGACCAAAGCGTTGGCCGCATCCACCACTTTTTCGCCCCGTTGGTTCTCAATCCAGAGGTCGCATTCCACCATTCCCCCCTCGTCGGTAGATTCGACTCCCGTGACTACACCGTGGCAGGTCAGTGAATCGCCAGGATAAGCCATGACCCGGTTGCGGAAAGCAAGCTTTCGGAGGAATGCTCCAACGCCGGCCCAGTCTTGCACGTGCTGGGTCAAGAACCCGCCCATCATTTGACCATCTACGAATGGCGCTTCAAACCCAGATTCTCTGGCATAGTCGGCATCGTAATGTAGGCGAATGAAATCCCAGGTAGCTGCACCGTAGGCCATCATACGGGCCATTCCAATCTCTTTGACCAAAGGCGTGATTTCGTCGCCAATCTGGATATCCTCGAACCTCCTGGTTTGAGTAACCAAGCTAGGCTTCCGGCCGATAGAACATGGTCTCGGTATTCCGAGCTAGCAACTCGTCAGACTGGTTGTAGAAAGTGGTTTCGATTACCTGGAAAACCAGGGAGCCCGTGCGCCCTGTCTTCTCATAGACATCCTTGACCGTCCAATGAGCAGTAATAACGTCGTCGGGATGTATGGTCTGGAAGAACTCATACTCGTTGCCGGCTCGCAGGCCCTCAAGTTCACGGATGGGTCCGCGTCCCAGGAGGTCGCCTCGTTCGTCCATATCGCTGTCAACATACTGCCAGGTGTCGCAGATGAGCGTCGGCGGGGCCATCACGTCTCGGAGCCCGTTGGCTTGGGCGAACTCACGGTTCGAGTAAAGCGGGTTGAAGTCTCCGATAGCCAATGCGTACTGCCGCAATGAGGACCGCCCAATCTCGTCCGGGGCTCGCAGCACTATCTCTTGCCCTACAGTCGCCTTTAATCTTTCTAGTAAGCTAGCCACGTATGAACCTCGTCATTCACCCTTAAAGTGAGGGGGTCGTTTCTCTCGGAACGACGCCAACGACTCTATATGATCCTGACTGGTTAGGGTCAGCACCTCTGCCTGTGCCGCCTCGGCCAGGTGCTCATCCAGCGTCTGGGTCAGACCGCGGTATATCATGCCCTTGACCATACGATTAGGTATGGGTGCCTTACTTGCAATTTTACGCGCCAAGTCCATGGTCGTCTCTTCCAGGGTATCAGCGGAGACGAGATGAGCCAAAACCCCACACTCCTTTGCCTCTTCAGATTCCAACCAGTCTCCGGTGTAGAGAAGTTCCAACGCCTTGCTGATGCCCATGGCTCTGTTATATAGCCAGGTTGAGCCAGTATTGGATACCAGACCCATCTGCAAAAAGGCGTTCATGAATCGAGAGTTCTCACAACCTACTCTGATGTCGCAAGCCAGGACCCAATCGAACCCGTCGCCAATCGCCAGGCCATTAACCATAGCGATGGTCGGTATGGTCAGGTTGTGTAGCTTGGACGTCACGCCCTGGGGCATGGCGCGGATGAACTGGTAGGTCTCGTACGGGTCTTTGTGCCCGAGCAGCTGGTCGCCGCCACGGCTTTCGTCTTTGATGTCAGCAGAGGCGCAGAAGGCCCGACCAGCCCCGGTGATGATGAACACGCGCAGATGTGTGTCTGCGGCCACGTCTTCAAGGGCGTGGTTGAGTTCGGCGAACATCTCTTCGTTAAGAGCGTTTAGGCGCTCCGGTCGGTTGAGAGTCAGCCGCGCGATGTGGTCCGACTTGTCCAGAATTATGGTGTTATAGACCACCTCGGTTCCCTCCCGGCGGTTGCTCTAAATATGAATCGTCGAGCCATGATTCTGGTGCTGCTACATTCCACTGTCAAGTTGACATCGAATAATGCCGATTCCATACTGGCCGCAATCTGCGACGATGGTTCGAACACAGATGGGTAGGAGGTTTTACATGTCACGCGAAGTGTTGTTCTTCACCGAGATGGGGTACACCGCATACCCGCAAGACCAGGCCAAGAAACTTGGCTACAACAACCTCATGTTCCCCAACGAGTTCTTCAGTCCCGAAAAAGCTCAGGAGCTCTACTCGATGTATTTCGAGGAGCTCCAGTACTGCAGCGAGTCCGGTTTCGATGGCGTCATGATCAATGAGCACCACAACAATCCTCTTTGCATGATGCCCTCGGTGAACGTGATTGGCTCAGTACTCGCCCGAACCACCAAGAAAGGCAAGATCGCTTTCTTGGGCAACGTCTTACCCATTCACGAGAACCCCCTCCGAATCGCCGAAGAGATCGCAATGATCGACATACTCTCCGGAGGCCGTGTGGTGTGCGGATTCGTACGAGGAATAGGCCAGGAGAGCATCGCCACCAACACTAATCCGGTTTATAACCGGGAGCGGTTCGATGAAGCCCATAACGTCATCATCAAGGCCTGGACCAACCCCGGCCCGTTTCGCTACGAGGGAAAGCACTATCAATACCGGGTGGTGAACCCCTGGGTGATGCCGTTACAGAAACCTCATCCGCCTATTTGGATTCCCGGCGTGGCATCCACAGAATCGGTGGTCTGGGCAGCCAAGCACAAATATCCGTACGTGGCCTTAGCCCCGCCAGTGGACTTGCTCAAAGGTATCTATGAGCTTTATGACGAGACCGCCAAGGCCGACGGCTGGGCACCTACGTCAGAACACCGGGCCTACGCGGTCCGAATAAACGTGGCCGACACTGATGAAAAGGCCTACGAAGAGGGCAAGAACTTCTATTGGCAACTGGGGACTTCGTTCGGAATCACGCCGCCCCATTGGCAGGCGCCTCCAGGATACATCTCCAGATCATCAGCCCAGAGTGCACGGGAGGCGGCCCGGACGGCAGCTTCCAACATCACTCCCGGCGGACCCGGCCTGCCCTACGATGAGGCTCAGGAGACAGTCCAAATCATAACTGGCAATCCCGACACAGTCACCAAAAAGCTCAAGAGGATTATTGACCTCATCAACCCGGGCACTATAGTGCTCTGGGGCCGGGAGGGCCCCATGTCCCACAAGATAGCCATGCGCAACATAGACCTCCTAAGCCAAGAAGTCATCCCAGCCATCAAGGAATACCAAGCGGTTCAACAGGGCTAACAAACTAAAAGCCACTCTTCCGTAAAAGGTGGTTGAGGGGATTGCTCTACCAGACAACATAAGGAGGGCCTCCTGATTAGCCGGGAGGCCCTCCTTATGTTCCTATATGTCAAAAGAATCTCTAATCCCCAGCGAAAACCACCAATTCTTCCTGATTGATCAAAGTGGCGTCGCGGCAGCGGCGCATGATTCGGAAGATGGTGCGCACAGTGACAGAAAAGCGCTCCGCGGCGTCTTCAACCGTCAAGTCATCTTGCTGCATAGCAGACCAGATCTTCAAGTCCCTGGCCAACCTCCGGTTGCGCTGAAACCAGGCCGGGTCATCGTATTTGCACTGAGGTAGTGGGCAGTCCAGGCAGGCACCAGAAACCTCACAACCCGTATCTTCGTAATGGTAAAATTCGGGCATGGCATCAAGAACAGGGCTGGAAATAATCGGCCAATCTAAAGCGGTCATGTCGGTACTCCAAAACAAATGTTCTAATATTGCTTACT